>NZ_JBSFKD010000006.1:261733-289009 GCF_053598395.1 Streptomyces sp. NPDC001135
GGCCCCGTTGCGGTGCTTGTCCGGGTGGCGACCCCCGGACCCCCGGCCGGGTGGGTGTGGCACTAGCCGTTGGCCAGGGCCTGCACCCGGTCCAGGGCCCCGTTGCGGTGCTTGTCCGGGTGGCGACCCCCGGACCCCCGGCCGGGTGGGTGTGGCACTAGCCGTTGGCCAGGGCCTGCACCCGGTCCAGAGCCCCGTTGAACTTGTCGTGGTCGCCGACCGTCGGGCCGGAGGAGGTGTACTGCCACATCGTGTAGTACGACCAGCCGGCCGGCAGCGTTCCCGGGTCCGAGGCGTAGCGGGCGATCCACAGCGGGTTGTTCGCGGCGAAGCCGCCGTAGTTGCCGGTGCACTGGGCCCACCAGCTCGTGGCCGTGTAGATCACGGGGTAGCGGCTGGTGAGCGACCTGTAGGTGTTGACGAAGTCGGCGATCCAGCTGACCATCTGGCTCGCGGTCTTGCCGTAGCAGGCGGCGCCGTAGGGGTTCCACTCGATGTCGAGCGCGCCGGGCAGGGTCTTGCCGTCCTTGGACCAGCCGCCGCCGTGGCCGGCGAAGTAGCTCGCCTGGGTGGCGCCGCTGGTGGTGTCCGGGGTCGCGAAGTGATAGGCGCCGCGGATCATGCCCACGTTGTACGAGCCGTTGTACTGCTGGGCGAAGTACGGGTTCGTGTAGTACGTGCCCTCGGTCGCCTTGCTGTACGCCCAGCGCACCCCGCTGCCCCACAGGGTCGACCAGGCGACGTTGCCCTGGTGGGCGGAGACGTCCACGCCCTCGGTCTGGGTGACCTCACTCGAGGTGGGGGTCCCGTTTCGGCCGTCGTGGGCGAGGACGCCCATGCCCATGCGGGCGGAGCCGCGGCTCGGCGTGGTCGCGGCATGGGCGGAGGTGAGGGGCAGGGTGAGGGAGAGCGCCGCGAGCAGGGCCGCGACGAGGACGGTGAGGGGGCGCGGGGAGCGGGCGGAGCGGTCGGAGCCGGGTCTGTGCACGGGCATGACGTGCCTCCGGGGACGTGGGGTGGGGGGAACGAGGCGGTGACCGTGAACCGAGTGCGCACTGGCGTGGGCATGCCATTGATTGCCTGCTAAAGAAGCTACGCACGTAGATGACGGCGTGGAAGGGGGTCCGGACGCCGCCGTTGGTCTACGCCTGCGAAATACTTACGGAGCTGCGGCAATGACGATTTTTGGCAGAAACTTTCAGGACCGGGAAACCGAGCAGGGGTGCTGACGTGCATGAGGACGGAAACGGCGACGCGCATCGCGGCGCCCACGAGATGACGCCCAGGGGCGCGGACCAGGAATTCCTGGCGCTGGAGCGGGAGCTGACCGTGCTGCTGCGGCGGGCACGGGCCAACCAGGGCGAGATGGCCCGCGAGGTCCATCCCGACCTGGAGTCCTCCGCTTACGGCCTGCTCATCCGCCTGGACGAGTACGGTGGCCAGCGGGCGACGGAACTCGCCGCCTACATCGGCGTCGGCAAGGCCACCATGTCCCGCCAGCTGCGTGCCCTGGAGGAGCTCGGCCTGATCGCCCGCGAACCCGATCCCGCCGACGGCCGTGCCTGGCTCGTCACCCTGACCGACGAGGGGCGCGGCCGGGTCGGCAAGGTCCGGGAGGCGCGCCGCGCCCGGTACGTCAGCCAGCTCGCCCACTGGGACCGCCGCGAGGTCGCGGAACTGGCCCGTCTGCTGCACCAGCTGAACGGCGTCATGGAGAAGTAGGCACACAGGGAGAAGCAGGCGCACAGGGGGGCAGCGGGCGCACGGGGAGAAGCAGGCGCACAGGGGAGCAGTGGGCGCGTGCGGTGCGCGCCTCACAGCTCCACGTAGACCACCGTCGCGTCGTCGTGCGTCTTGCTCCGCCCCAGGAACGCCCGCTCCTCGGTGTCCGCCGCCTCCAGTTCCCGCACCCGGTCCACCAGCGACCGGGCGCCCTCCTTCGCGACCACGTCGAATAGGGCCGGCCAGTCGCCCTCGTGGAACTTCTCCGTCCAGCGGGTCGCGCCGTCCGTCAGCGCGGCCAGGGCGCGGACCTCGCGGCGGGGCAGGGTGCCGGCGACCGCGCGCGCGGCCACCGACGGGTCGGCGGCGGCCGTGAAGAAGCCGCCCTCCTTGTTGCGCAGGGTGGCGTCCACCAGGGCGTCGGTGGCGAGCTGGGAGCGCGGGATCCGGGCCAGACGGTCGTCCAGGACCGGGCTGACCGTCCCGTCGGGCCCCTGCAGCAGCAGCGCCGCGTCGGACAGCACCAGGTACTCGACCGCGTCGGCGGACCAGCGGGCCAGCGCGACGGTTGCCTGGGGGGTGCGCGGGTGAGAAAGCTCACAGGTGTCCGCGTGGGCCTCGGCGGTGCGGCCGATCGCCCGCGAGAGAATCTCCGGGAGCATCAGATCTCCGCGCGAAACGGTCAGTTCGGTCAGCGCGCCGCCGAGCCGCGCGGTGAACCAGGGGACGGAATGCAGACACCCCGTCCCGCCTCTCGGCGGGGTCACCCCGTCCAGGACGATCACGCAACCTCCCTGTCCGGAGGCGGGTAGTCCGGCACCGGCGAAGTCCTCGTTGGGGCGGTTCGCGTCGCCGGGTTCCGAAACGAGATCAGTTCGCATCCAGCCAGTCTGCACGAGCCCTTCACAGGATGCGCCAAAGGCTGGCAAGAGCCGCCGAATTGACACGACCGCGCAGGTCAGCCGCCTGTTTTGGGCGGGAATGAGCGGCTCCGGGAAGGCGTGGCGGCGAATACTGCCAAAGCCTGCGGCGCGCGTCCAACCGGCGTGCCGCACAGGGGCCCCACACGCGCCACGGGAACTTGCCCGTCAACTCCCCTCCGATGTTCACTCCTTCGGGTGGCGGGTCAGGTGATGCGCGACCACCGCCTACCGGCGCTGGGAGGGTCGGGAACCGTACGAACCGGGTGTACGCACCACTTGGCACCGAAATGACGGGGCGCCACCCGGTGCCCTGGGTAGACGAGTTCAGGATTGCGAGCACCGGTGCAGAAAACGCGGCCTCGGCGCACAGGCAGGCAGACGGCCCCCACGGGGACCGCCCAGCAGACCCCCGCGGGCACCGGCCGCCCCACCCATGTGCGCACCCGGCTCATCGTCGCCGTCGCCGTGGTGGCCGCCGCCGTCGCGGGAGCCGGCGCGCCCTCCCTCCTCACCGCCTCCCAGGACGTCAGCGACTCCCAGGACCTGGTGACGCTGGCCGCCCGCACGCAGGACGCCCTCGCCCTCGCGAACTCCCTCGCCGACGAGCGCGACGAGGTCACCTCCTACGTCGCGGCGGGCCGCCCCAAGTCCAAGGCCCCCTCCGAGGACCGCAGTGCCCGTGTCGACCGGCAGGTCGAGGACCTGCGCGCCGACACCGACACCCCTTCGAGCCTGCGCGGCGACCTCGACGGCATCGACGCCGTCCGCCGGGCCGCCCTCACCGGCAAGAGCTCGGCCCTCCAGGTCCACCAGGCGTACTCGGAAACCATCACCGCGCTGCACCGGCTCGCCGAGCAGCTGGCCGAGCAGACGCCCGCACGGGCCGGCTCCGGTGCCCACGCGCTCGCGGAACTGGACACCGCCGTCCAGCAGTCCGCCGCCGCCCGCGGTCTGCTGCTGGCCGCGCTGAACGTGCCGGCCGGCACCCGTACGGTGATCAACCCGGTCACCGGCCTGCCCACCACGACCTCCACCACGTCCACGGCCGACCGGAAGCAGCGCGACCAGCTGGCCGCCGCCGCTCAGCAGGCCCGGCTGCGCGCCGACGCGGCCCTCGCCGACTTCCGCGCGACCGCCCCGAAGGCGGCCGTCGACTCCTACGACTCCACGGTCACCGGTTCCGACGTCAACTCGGCCGAGAGGTACCTGGCCACGCTCACCGACCAGCCGACGCTGGCCGACAGCGAGCTGACCACCAGCACCAAGAAGCTGGACGCGGCCCTGTCCGCCCGCGTCGACCTGATGCGCGGCACGGAATCGGCCCTCTACGACCACCGCACCAAGGACCTGGCGCAACTCCGCGACGACGACGTCACCGCCCTGGAGATCCGCATCGCCGTCCTCGGCGCGCTGATGCTGGTCGCGGTCGGTATCGCCACGGCCATGGCCCGCACCCTCACCCGGCCCCTGTCGGTGCTGCGCCGCGGTTCGGCCCGCCTCGCGGAGTCCGACGACCCGACCGCCCAGGAACCGATCGCCTTCACCGGCCGCAACGACGAGTTCGCCCAGGTCGTCCGCTCGGTCAACGCCCTGCACGCACACGCGGTGGCCCTGCGCGAGCAGGCCGTCTCCGCCAACGAGCGGGTCGCCACCCTGGAGGCCGACCGCAAGCACCTGGTCGGCCAGCGCCAGAAGATGGCCGACGCCCGCGAGGAACTCCGCGCCGAACTCACCGACGCCGTGGCCCGGCTGGAGCGGTTGCGCACGAGCATCGGCGGCACCTTCGTGAACCTCTCGCTGCGCACCCTCGGCCTGGTGGAACGCCAGCTCGCGGTGATCGAGGGCCTGGAGGACCGGGAACAGGACCCGGACCGGCTCGCGACCCTCTTCAAGCTGGACCACTTCGCCACGGTCATGCGCCGCCACAGCGAGAACCTGCTGGTCCTCGCCGGCGCCGAGCACGTCCAGCAGCACCACGGCCCGGTTCCGCTGGTCGACGTGGTCCGGGCGGGCGTCAGCGAGATCGAACGCTACGAACGCGTCCGTATCGCCGCCCTCCCCCCACACGCCCACGTGGCGGGCTTCGCGGCCGACGACCTCTCCCATCTCCTGGCCGAACTGATGGAGAACGCCACGTCGTTCTCCCCGCCGGAGCTGCCGGTGGAGATCTCCGGCTGGCTCCTGGAGAGCGGCGAGGTGATGCTCTCGGTCCAGGACGAGGGCATCGGCATGGCGCCCGAGCGCCTCGACCGTCTCAACTCCCGTCTGACCGACTTCGACCCCGTGTCCCCCTACGACGACGAGGGCGACGACGGTCTCGGCCTCGGCCTGTACGTCGTCGCCCGCCTCGCCCACCGGCACGGGGCGCGTGTGCAGCTGCGCGAGCAGAAGCAGGGCGGCATCGCGGCGGTCGTGGTCCTGCCGGCCGCTCTCCTCGCCGAGGCCCCGCCGACCGCCCTGCCCCCGCAGACCTCGTCCCTGAGCACCACGGGCACCTTCTCCCTCCCCGGCGCCGACGCCGAGGTCAACTCCAACGTCCTCCCCGCCCGCCCCAAGGACCTCGACCCCTTGGTCGCCCTGGCGGAACGAACGGTTGCCTCCGGCGGCTTGACGGAAGGGACTCCTGCTTCTGGTGGGTCCGCCGGGGAAGGTGTGTCCGCGTCCGGCGGTTCGGCGGAAGAGGGTGCGCTTGCCTCGGGCGGGACGGTGCGGGGGGCGTCTGGCTCCGGTGGTTCGGCGGATGAGGGCGTGCGCGCTTCCGGTGGGTCGGTGGATGAGGATGCGTCCGCCTCCGGTGGCTCCGCGGCGGGGGGTGCGTCTGCCTCCGGCGGCTTGACGGAAGGGACTCCTGCTTCTGGTGGGTCCGCCGGGGAAGGTGTGTCCGCGTCCGGCGGTTCGGCGGAAGAGGGCGTGCGCGCTTCCGGTGGGTCGGTGGATGAGGATGCGTCCGCCTCCGGTGGCTCCGCGGCGGGGGGTGCGTCTGCCTCGGGTGGGTCGGTGGAGGGCGTGCCTGCTTCTGGCGGGTCGGCCGGGGAAGGCGTGTCCGCTTCCGGTGGCTCCGCGGCAGGGGATGTGTCCGTCTTCGGCGGGTCGGCGCGTGAGGCGTCCGGCTCCGGTGGGTCGGCGGCGGATGTCCCCGGTTCCGGTCCTTCCGGTGGCACGGCCGAAGAGGGTGCCTTCGGTGAACTGGGGGCGGGGGACGAGGAGGCCGAGGGCGCCTTCGGTGGCTCGGCCCAGGACGCGGTGCGGGTGGCCTTCGGTGAGCGCACCGAGGCCACGGCACCTGAGGCCCGTGCCGGGCGCGCCGAGGACACGGTGCGGGCGGTCCATGAGCAGGCCGACGCGGGTGCGCAGAACGCGGAGACCCGCCCGAAGGCCCCGGCGGAGACCTACGCCGAGACGACGATGGAGCTGCTCCTCCCGGACCTCACCACGGAGCCCACGGCCGACCGGACCGACGCGCCGCGGGCAGGGTTCACGGACCCGCCGGCCGCCGACGCCGGACGCGCCCCACAGGGGCTGCCCACACCCGGTGACGAGAGCCGCACGGGTGGTGCGGGTGGGAGCGGAGAGCCCGCCGAAGGCGAAGCCGAGGCGGTCACCGCCAAGGGCCTCCCCAAGCGCACCCCCAAGATCACCGTACCGGCCCAGGCCCCGCGCCGCCGAGCCGGAACCGTAGACGCCGAAGCCCTCCGCAGGAGGCTCGGCGGCTTCCGCAGCGGAGCCCAGGCCGGCTACCGCGCCGTAGAAGCAGAAACCGCACACGCCGAAGAAGCCACAGAAGCCACGGGGGGCACAGCCGAGGAGGCAAGCAGTTGACCGCGCCCAGTACGTACGGACTGAGCAGTGAAGCCCGCAATCTGCACTGGCTGCTGACCAACCTGGTCGAGGAAGTCCCCGGCATCCAGTCGGTCGCCGTGGTCTCCTCCGACGGCCTCCTGCTGCTCTCGTCCGACCCCGGTCACACCGAGCAGTCCCGTCGGGCCCGTCCGGCGAAGGGCCCCCGCGGCTCCTCCGCCGACCTCGCCACCATCGTCTCCGGCATCGGCAGCCTCACCGTCGGCGCCGCGAAGCTGATGGCGTTCGGCGGGGTCAGGCACACGATGATCGCGATGGAGGAGGGCAGCCTGTTCGTGATGTCGATCAGCGACGGCTCGCTGCTCGGTGTGCACGGCAGCGCCGAGTGCGACATGAGCGTGGTGGCGTACCACATGGCGCTGTTCGTCGGCCGGGCCGGCCACGTCCTCACCCCCGAACTCCGCAGCGAGCTGCGCAAGTCCCTGGAGGCCGAGTCGACGGGGAGCACCCGATGAGCGGCACATCGAAACTCCCGGTGCGCGGCGGCGACCGCAAACCCGCCCGCGTGCGCCCCTACTCGCTCACCGGCGGCCGTACCCGTTTCGGTCACGTCCTCCTCGTGGAGACGTTCGTGGCCGCGCTGGAGGCCCCCGAGGAGCGCAAGGAACTGACGAATGGTTCCCTCACCACCCGGGTCATGCCGGAGACACGGGCCATCGTCGAACTCTGCCGCCGTATGCGCACGGTGGCCGAGATCGCCGCGCTGCTGAAGATGCCGCTCGGTGTGGTCCGCGTGCTCCTGAGCGACCTCGCGGACCAGGGAAAGATCCGTGTGTACGGCACCGGAACCGGTCACGGCACCGGCCGCCCGGACCGCGCGCTGCTGGAAAGGGTGCTGAGTGGACTCCGCCGTCTCTGACGCCACCGGCGTCGCCCCCCTCGTCACCGAGCCCGACGAGGATCTGAGGTCCTGGCAGACGGACCGCACCCGCGCCCCCATCGCCACGAAGATAGTCGTGGCGGGAGGCTTCGGGGTCGGTAAGACGACCCTGGTCACCTCCGTCTCGGAGATCACGCCCCTGCAGACCGAGGCGCTGATGACCGAGGCCAGCGAGGAGACCGACGACCTCACCGCCACACCCGGCAAGCTCACCACCACCGTGGCCATGGACTTCGGCCGCATCACGCTCGACGACGACCTGGTGCTCTACCTGTTCGGCACGCCGGGCCAGCAGCGGTTCTGGTTCATGTGGGACGACCTGGTGCGCGGTGCGATCGGTGCGGTCGTCCTCGCGGACACGAGGCGGCTCAAGGACTGCTTCCCCGCGCTGGACTACTTCGAGAGCTGCGGGATGCCGTACGTCGTGGCGGTCAACCACTTCGACGGCAGCGAGCGTTTCGAACCGGAGGACGTGCGAGAGGCGTTGACCATCCCCGCGCACATCCCTGTAATGATCATGGATGCGCGGCGCAGAATCTCGGTGATCGAGACCCTCTTGTCCCTCGTCGCCCACGCGCTGGACGAAACCCCCGAGTAGGAGAACAGCCCTCGTATGCGGAAGATACTCGTCGTCGGAGCCGGCCAGTCCGGTCTCCAGCTCGCCCTCGGCCTGCAGTCGCACGGCTACGAGGTCACCCTGATGTCGAACCGGACCGCGGACGAGATCCGCACCGGCCGGGTCATGTCGACGCAGTGCATGTTCGACACGGCCCTGCAGTCCGAGCGCGACCTCCAGCTGAACTTCTGGGAGTCCCAGGCCCCGAAGATCGAAGGGCTCGGCGTCTCGGTCGCGGCCCCCGGCTCCCACGACCCGGGGCCCACGCAGCGGGCGATCGACTGGGTGGGCAGGCTGGACGGGTACGCGCAGTCGGTCGACCAGCGGGTGAAGATGGCCGGCTGGATGGAGACGTTCGCGCAGCGCGGCGGCCAGCTGGTCATCCATGGCGCGGCGGTCGGTGACCTCGACTACTTCTCCCGTACGTACGACCTCGTCCTGGTGGCCGCCGGAAAGGGCGAGCTGGTCCAGATGTTCGGCCGCGACGCCTCGCGCTCCCCGTACAGCGACCCGCAGCGGGCGCTGGCGGTGGCGTACGTCCACGGGCTGGGCCCGCGCCCCGAGCACCCGGACTTCCACGCCGTCCGGTGCAACCTCGTCCCCGGTGTCGGCGAGCTGTTCATCATGCCGACGTTCACCACCTCCGGACCGGCCGACATCCTGTTCTGGGAGGGCATACCCGGCGGCCCGCTCGACGTCTTCAACGGCGTCAAGGACCCGGCCGAGCACCTCTCCCTGACCCTGGAACTCATGGAGAGGTTCACTCCGTGGGAGTACGCGCGGGCCACCAAGGTCGAACTGACGGACGCGGGCGGCACGCTGGCCGGCCGCTACGCCCCGACCGTCCGTAACCCGATCGGCCGGCTGCCCGGCGGCGGCCTGGTCCTGGGCGTCGCGGACGTCGTCGTGGCCAACGACCCGATCACCGGCCAGGGCTCCAACTCCGCTGCCAAGTGCGCGTCCGCGTACCTGGCCTCGATCCTGGAGCACGGGGACAAGCCGTTCGACGAGGAGTGGATGCAGGCCACGTTCGACCGGTACTGGGCCACCGCGCAGCACGTCACCAAGTGGACGAACGCGATGCTCATGCCGCCGCCGGAGCACATCCTGAACCTGATCGGGGCGGCCGGTCAGCTGCAGCCGGTGGCCAACCGTTTCGCCAACGCGTTCAACGACCCGGCCGACTTCGAGAACTTCTTCTACGAGCCGGAGAAGACGGAGGCCTACCTGGCCTCGGTCACCGGGGCCTGAGGGGCCTCTGACCTGGGCTCCGGCCGCCGTCGTCTGTCGTTGTCGGCCGACGCCGGCCGCTCTCGCACAACCCATGGACGGCCCCGGCTGCACCGGGGCCGTCCATGGGTGGGAAGCCCAAGCGACAGGTGGAGTCTCCTCACCCGGGGGGCACGCTCAAGCAATCACTTGGGAACAGGAACGGGCATCATGGTCGTGCCGTTCACTCGTACCCACACCTGAGGCGGGAAGGCCTCACCTTGGGCCAGTGGCAGTTCGAAGCGCAGGGCCTGCAGCGGCTGCAAGTACTCCTCCGCGATCGCACGTCGCGATACGGTGCCGTGACCGCCGGACATGACTTCCGCGTGCACCGACCGCCTGCCCAGATTGCGCAGATCGAGGTACACGCCGTCGACCAACTCAAGCTCGAACTTGATCTCGTCCAGAGACGCCTGAGTCGCCCGCAGCGCTGCCATTGCCGCAGCAGCCTGCACTTCCGCCGCCTTGGCGATTCGGTGCGTGGCCAAGTAGCCGACCACACCGAGTGCCAGGGTCAACAATGACAACCCCAAGCTCGCTAGCCCCATGACCGCCTCAACGAAGGCGAGGCGCAGCGGTTACGGCTAGCCGGCTGACTTGTCCCGTGAGTTGAGAGCTGCTTCGTCAGTGAACCTTTTTGTGCGCATCTGACCGACGAGATCACGCGCCTCTTCGGCGACCTTCTCCGCGGCACGTGCGGCTTCCGCACCTCTGGACGCCGCCTTGAACGCTCGAAGGCACGCAGCAACTGCGAACGCACACAAGCACAGGGTGAGAACGTTTGTGATCGGTGTGAAGTAGCCTGCCATGCCTGCCAATCCCCCAGTCCGAGTCTGGTTGGAGCGTGCTCGTGCACACTCGCACAACGCCAAACACCAGCGTAGGGAAACGCGCATTCAGGTGAGCTTTCGATCAACTGCCCGCTATGCTGCGGCCTCCGTACTACTTGTCGAGAAGCGTCGGCGGGGCCTGAGGGCCTGGGCGGACCGCGCCGAGGATGGGGTAGGACGCCATCGGGGAGACTTCGACGGCCCCTCCCGGTCTCGGTGCCTGTACGACCCGGCCGTCGCCCACGTACATCGCCACGTGGGTGGCCTCGGGGAAGTAGATCACCAGGTCCCCTGGACGGAGGTCCTTGAGGGGGATCCTCCTCAGTCGTTTCCACTGCTCCTGGCTGGTGCGGGGGATCGGGGTGCCCGCGTGGGACCAGGCCTCGGAGGTCAGGCCCGAGCAGTCGTACGCCGAAGGCCCCTGCGCGCCCCACCGGTACGGCTTGCCGAGCTGGGCCATGGCGTAGCGGACCGCGCGGTCGCCCTCGGGGGTGGCCGGGCGGTCGTCGGGGAGGGCGCCGGAGGTGGTGAGCTTGTGCTGGGCCTCGGTGACGCCCTGCCGCTCCAGGCCGGCGATCGCGGTCAGCTGGGCCGGGGTGAGGGAGGCCAGCAGGCGTTCCACGTCGCTCAGCCTGGCCCGGACGTCGTCGCGCTGCTTCTTGTGCTGGTCGGCGAGCGCGAGCTGGGTGCCGAGGGCCTTGCGGGCCGCCCGGGTCAGGACGTCCTGCCGCTTCTCCGCGGCGGTCAGCCGGGTCACCGTGCGGGCCCGCTCGCGCGCCAGCTCGCCGATGACATGGCCCTCGTCCAGGGCGTGCTGAGGGTCGCGGGCGAGGAGCAGGCGGAGGTACGGACCGAGGCCGTCGCTGCTCTGGTACTGCTGCCGGGCCAGCCGTCCCGCGTCGGCCCGGCTGGCCTGCAATGCGAGGCGGGCGCGGGACAGTTCGCCGTCGAGGCGGGAGACTTCGGCGCGCTGCCGAGCCAGCTTCTCGGCGCTGGCGTCGTAGGTCTCGGTGGCCTGTTCGGTCTGCCGGTACAGCTGCTGGAGTTCCGTCAGCAGTGCCGAGACGGACCGCTGTTGCGGGTCGGGCGCGGCCAGGGCGGGTGCGGGTGTGAGGACGGCCTGGGCCGCCACCGTTGCCGTGCAGGCCAGGCGCAGAAGCGTTCCTGACACGTCTTCACCTCCGGTGCCGGTGAGGGCGGGCTCTCCGCCGCTCGTCGCACCGGGATCATCACGTGATAATCAGACGTGTCCGCGCGGGCCGCGCCCCGAGCGTGCGCGGTTTGGCGCAAGCCTGTCACCCGTTCGCGTCGTCCGGCTTGCCGGACGGCGTGCCCTGTGGCTTGGACCAGGGCCACCGGAGCCTGCCGCCGGAGGTGTCGTCCGGGTCGTACTGGTACTTCCACCCCTGGAGCAGGCCGAGCCGCCTGCTGTGTCCGCGCGGCACGCGGCGGTAGACGAGGACCGTGGCCGGGCCGCCGTCCGGGTCCGGGACGGGGATGCGGTACGTCTTCGGGGGGTGCCCGGTGGGGCCGACCAGGACCGGCAGTACGCGTCCGTCCATGGGGCCGCCCTCGAACGGGGTGTCCTGACTCTTCACGGCTTCAGTCTCGGTCATTCCCGGTGAGCGCGCCGACGAGGGCGGCCGTCTGCGGGTCCCGGCCGGCGGTGACCGTGAGCATGGCCAGGAACTGTTCCACCAGCCAGTCGCGCAGCTCCTCGACCGGGGGCTGCTTGTCCTCGTCCAGCCAGATCAGGGAGGCCGCCTCCACGGCCGTGATCCACGTCCGGACGGTCATGCGCAGCCGGGGGCCGGGGTCGGTGACACCGAGGTGGCCGTGGATGTGCTCGGCGGCGGCCCGGCGCACCCCGTCGACGATGGCGGTGGTCCGCGAGGTCCCCACCACGCTGCCGCCCTGCAGCAGCGCGCTGAAGCCGGTGTCGTGCTCGTCGACGAAGGCCAGATAGCGGTCCAGGGCACGGGACAGGCGGGCCAGCGGCGGGCCCTCACGGGGCTCGTCGAAGCACAGCTGGAGCTCTTCGGCGGCGGAGCGCAGCGCGGCCTCGTACAGCTGCTGCTTGCCGCCGGGGAAGTACCGGTACACCAGCGGGCGGGAGACCCCCGCCGCCTCCGCCACGTCGTCCAGTGACACGTCCTCCGGTGCGCGGTGCGCGAAGAGGGAGAGCGCGGCGGCGAGGAGCTGGCTACGGCGCTCCTCGACGCTGAGCCGACGGTAGGCGGGGGTGGTGGCCTGCGGGGTCATGCCTCGCAGCGTAGTCGCCGGGCGGTGGGGGTGCCGGGTGCCCGCTGGGCGTGGGACTAGTTGACGCCCTTGAAGCTCATGGCACCGAAGGGGAAGCCGTCGGCCATCTTCACGCCCCAGTTCAATGAGAAGACCTTGCCCTTGCAACCCGTCTTCGAATACAGGTTGAGCATGTGCCGGCTGTTGTTGTTGATCGACCGGATGGGCACCGAACGGCTGTTGTTGCAGGCGCCGAGCTGGGTGTTCACCTTCCCGTACCGGCCCGTGAAGTGCTCCTTGGACCACACGCACGTGTAGTTCTTCTCGCAGTCCCCGCTCGCGGCGTGGGCGGGGGTGGTCATGACGGCCACGCCGATACATCCGGCCGCGGCCGTCACACCCGCCGAGCGGGCCATGCGCTTGAGGAGAGTCACTGTAAACCCCGTGTGTCAGATGGCAGTTGACGCATGCGGCGGTACATCATCAGATGATCGTCCTGACCGCTTCGTCAGTCTAACCATCCCTTTACGCAAGCAACCCGGAGGACTTCCACAGTCGCCTGCCGGCCCCTCGCAGCACCCCGATGTCGTCCAGGAAGTCCGTCAGCCGCCTCGCGCCGGTCTGCATGACCTCCCGCCGATGCGCACTGGCCTTCACCTGGGCCATCGCCTCCCGCCTGTCCAGTCCCACGTTCGTGTACACCTCGGGATTCACGAAGGCGACCGAGAACACCCGGGCGAACTCCCCGGACGTGACCCGGGTGAACTCCTGCGACCACTTCGGCGCCGTCACCATCTGGCGCCGCAGCTCCTCACGGGCGTACCGCACGTGCCGCGCCTCCTCGACCACGTGGATGCGCGTGACCCCCCGGACCAGCGGCTGGACCCGCTCGTCCGGGAACGTCAGCCGCTGCATCCAGTCCAGGACCTCCTCACCGAGGAGCGTGGCGGTGAAGGAGCCGGGCGTCGTCGAGATGGTCTTGAAGAGACGGCCGAGGTTGCGGTGGGCGCGGCTCACCGGATACCAGGGCGCGTCCCCCCGCGCGATCAGCCGCGCGAACATCTTCGAGTGCCGGCACTCGTCCTCGATCTCGGTGAGCGCGTAGCGCACGTGCGCACTTGTCGCCGCCTTGTCGTAGATGTGCCGGACCAGCAGCTGCATCAGGATGATCTCGAACCAGATGCCGAGCGAGGCCAGCGCCGCCGACTCGTGCTGGGAGAGCAGGATGCGCTGCTCCTCGGACATCCGCCGCCACATCGGGGTGCCGTACAGCGACACCAGCTCCGGCGGCCAGAACCACTTGCCCTCCTCGAAGGGTGCGTCCCAGTCCAGCTCCTTGTCCGGGTCGAAGGAGTGCTTGGCGGAGGAGACGAGCAGTCGTTCGGCCACCTGCTCCCGGTCCTTGAGCAGGCCGAGCGCGTCGCGCAGGCCGTCCAGCGCGTCCGCTTCCGTCAGGGTCGTCATGGCTCCCTCACCTCGTCGCCCGGGTAACGTCGTATGCCTCTTATGAGACTGCCTGTCAGCAAGGCCGTCAATCCCCTGCGCATGACTTGTTGACTTCGCGTCTACGTGTGAGCCTGCGAGGTATGCCGACCCGAGACCTGTACGCCAACGACCCCGGTGACTCCTCCTGGCAGGTGCCCGCGAGCGGTGCCGCGCGGTTCAGCTGGGAGTACGACGACGGCCGCGACCGGCTGCTCGCCCTGTACCAGAAGGGCAAGGACAAGCAGTGGGACGGGCGGCAGCGCATCGACTGGGACCTGGAGGTCGACCCGTACGACGCGCTCGGCACGCCCGAGGAGGCGATGTCCCTGTACGGCACCAGGTACTGGGACAAGCTCACCGACAAGGACAAGGGGGAACTGCGGCGGCACTACGCCTCCTGGCAGTTCAGCCAGTTCCTGCACGGTGAACAGGGCGCGATGATCTGCGCCGCGCGGATCGTGGAGTCGGTGCCCGATATGGACGCCAAGTTCTACTCCGCCACCCAGACCATGGACGAGGCCCGGCACGCCGAGATCTACGGCCGGTTCCTGCACGAGAAGATGGGACTCGTCTACCCGGTCAACGACAACCTGCAGTCCCTGCTCGGCGACACGCTCCGGGACAGCCGCTGGGACATGCCGTACCTGGGCATGCAGGTGCTCATCGAGGGCCTGGCGCTGGCCGCCTTCGGGATGATCCGGGACACCACGAACAAGCCGCTGCCCAAGCAGATCCTGACGTACGTCATGCAGGACGAGGCCCGGCACGTGGCCTTCGGCCGGCTGGCGCTCAGGGACTACTACAAGGAGCTCACCGACGCCGAACTGCGCGAGCGCGAGGAGTTCGTCATCGAGGGCTGCTACCTGATGCGCGACCGGCTCCGGGGCGTCGAGGTCCTGGAGAACTTCGGCATCCCCAAGGCCGAGGCGGAGGCGCTGAGCGAGCGCTCCGAGTTCCTCCAGCTGTTCCGCAAGCTGCTGTTCAGCCGGATCGTGCCCTGCGTCAAGGACATCGGACTGTGGGGCAAGCGGCTGCAGCAGGCCTATGCCGACATGGGCGTCTTCGAGATGGGCGACTCCAATCTGGACCTGCTGATGGCCCAGGACGAGGAACTGGCCGAGCAACTGGACGCGGAACGCTTCGCCGCCGAGGAACGGGACCGGATCACTGAGGTGCGGGACACGATCGAGGCGGGGGCGACGGAGGACTGAGACGGCCGGGCGCATGGCTGCGGTCGCGGGGAGCCGGTGTCGCCGGGGCCTCGTGTGGCCGGGGTGGCGCCGGGGTCCTGTGGCTGAGGCGATCGGCGGGGCGTTCACCCTCGTGCAGTAGCGTGCTGGCGTGTCCATGCCTCCGTCACCGCAGCAGCCGTATCCCCACGGCCCCCAGCCGCCGGCGTACCCCTACGGCCGGCAGCCCCCGCAGGCCGGTCCGGGCCCGTACGGTTCCCCGTACCCGCAGCACCCCCACCCGCAGCAGGTGTACCCACAGCAGCCGTACCCACAGCAGCCGTACCCGCAGCAGCCGTACCCCGCCTGGGGTATGCCGCCCATGGCGCCGCCGCCGAAGAAGCGACGGGTCGGGCTGGTGCTCGGGATCGTGGGCGGTGTGGTCACGGCGGTCGTCGTGGGTCTCGTCCTGGTCGGGGCGCTGGCCGGGAGCGGCTTTCCCGAGGCGAAGAACAAGCTCACGCTGCCCAGGACGCTGCTCGGCGGGAGGTTCCGACTCGCCCAGGACCTCTCCTCCTCCGAGGGCAAGAAGATCGAGGACGAGGCCGACGGGGCCTGGGACGCCAAGGACCTCCACGGCGTGGTCGGCACGTACCACGTGGACGGTGAGGCCACCAAGGGCACGCTGGTGGTCTCGGGCATGTACGGCCGGTTCAAGAACGCCGACGTGGCCCGCAGGAACATGATGAAGGGCGCCGCCGAGGGCGCCAACGCCAAGGTCGCCGTCCCCGCGAAGGACTTCCGCCTGAGCGGCGTGACGATCAGCTGCGAGGTGGTGACGCAGGAGCAGATGGGTACGAAGTTCACCGTGCCCATGTGCGCCTGGGCCGACGGCAACACGGGCGCCACGGTCGCCACCGTGAACACGCCGCTCGCGTCGCAGAGCCCGTCGGACATCGATCTGGAGGCATCCGCGAGGAACACCCTCCAGGTCCGCTCCGAGGCGGTCCAGCCCATCGGCTGACCCTCCTCACCGGCCCAGGACGGCCCGCATCACATCCCGTGCGATCGGCGCCGCGTCCCCGCCGCCACTGATCTCACCGCGGTCCGCGGAGGCGTCCTCCACCACCACCGCGACCGCCACCTGCGGCTCCAGGGAGTCGTCGGCCTGCGCCCAGGAGACGAACCAGGCGTACGGCACCCCGGTGTTGCCGACCCCGTGCTGCGCGGTGCCTGTCTTGCCGCCCACCAGGGCCCCCGGGATGGCGGCCTGGGTGCCGGTGCCCTCCTGGACCACATCGGCCATCAGCTCCTTCAGCCGTGCGGCCGTCGACGGCTTCATCACCTGACGCACCGGATGCGTCCCGCTCCCGGCGACCGTCTCACCGCTGCGCCGGGTCGTCCGGTCCACCAGATACGGCGACCGCAGCTGCCCCCCGCTCGCCACCGCCGAGGCCACCATCGCCATCTGCAGCGGCGTGGCCCGCGTGTTGTACTGCCCGATCGAGGACAGCGCCAGCTGCGCCCGGTCCACGTGCGTGTCGAAGGTGCTGGGCGCGACGGAGAAGGGGATGCGCAGCCCGGCGTCGTTGAACCCGAACGCGTTCGCCGTGGCCGCCATGCCCTTCACCCCGACGTCCACACCGAGCTTGGCGAACACCGTGTTGCAGGACCACTCGAAGGCCGACCGCAGCGAGGCGTCCCGGCAGTCGTCGGCCTCGTTGGTCAGCCGGGTCCTGGTGCCGGGCAGCCGATAGGGGTCGGGGGAGTCGGTGCGCGCGTCCAGGTCGGTGACCACGCCCGCGTCCAGGGACGCCGCCGCGGTGACCACCTTGAACGTGGACCCCGGCGGATAGGTCTGCCGCACCGCCCGGTTGAGCATCGGCTTCTCCGGGTCGTGGTTGAGCCGCGCCCACGCCGAGGTCACCGCCTCGCCGTTGCCGGACAGCTCCCCGGGGTCGTACGACGGACTCGACACCAGCGCCAGGACCCGGCCCGTGGCCGGCTCGATCGCGGCCACCGCGCCCTTGCGCCCGCCGAGCCCCCGGTACGCCGCCTCCTGCGCGCCCCGGTTCAGCGTCGTGACGATGTTCCCGGCGGGGCGGCGCCCGCGCGTCACGTCGTTCCACAGCGGCAGCGGCGACAGCATCGGATCGGTACCGGCGAGCACCCCGTCCGCGGCGTGCTCCAGGAACGTGGTGCCGTACGACTGCGAGGCGAACCCGGTGACCGGGGCGTACAACGGGCCGTTCTTGTAGGAGCGTTCGTAGCGCAGCTGCTCACCGGTGTCCACGGAGCCGGTGACCGGCCCGTCCCCGACCAGGATGTCGCCGCGCGGCTGGCCGTAACGGGCGATCTCGGCACGGCGGTTGGCCGGGTTGCCGTCGTAGAGGGCGGACTGCACCACCTGCACCCGGGCCGCGTTGACCAGCAGGGCCGCCAGCAGCAGCGTGCAGAACGCGCAGGCGTGCCGGATGTACCGTGCCATCGGCCGCCCGCCCTCGTGGAAGCCGCCGTACTCGCTCACCGGGCCTCCCGGCCGTCGTACTGGCTGCGCGCCGAGTCGCTCACCCGGATCAGCAGTGCCACGATCGTCCAGTTGGTGACCACCGAGGAGCCGCCCTGGGCGAGGAACGGCATCGCCATACCGGTCAGCGGGATCAGCCCGGTGACCCCGCCCGCGATCACGAACACCTGCAGGGCCAGGATGGAGGCGAACCCGACCGCGAGGAGCCGGCCGAAGGGCTCCCGCAGGGCCCGCCCCGCCCGGTAGCCGCGCTCCACCAGCAGGGCGTACAGCAGGATGATCGCGGCGAGCCCCGCGAGCCCCAGCTCCTCGCCGGCCGTGGCCAGGATGAAGTCCGACTTGGTGGCGAAGCCGATCAGGATCGAGTGCCCGAGCCCCAGCCCGGTGCCGAGGACCCCGCCGGCGGCGAAGGCGAACAGCGACTGGGCGAGCTGGTTCGGTCCCTGCCCGGCCTCGATGGTGGCGAAGGGATGCATCCAGTCCTCGATCCGCTGGTTCACATGCGGCTCCAGGCGTCCCACGGCGACGGCCCCCAGCACGGCCAGCAGCAGCCCCACCGCGATCCAGCCCGTCCGCCCCGTGGCGACGTACAGCAGCACCACGAACAGCCCGAAGAACAGCAGCGAGGTGCCCAGGTCCCGTTCCAGCACCAGCACCCCGACGCTCAGCAGCCAGATCGTCACGATCGGCCCGAGCACCCGCCCGGTCGGGAACTGCAACCGCCACAGCCGGCGGCCGGTGTACGCCAGCGCGCTGCGGTTGGCGGCCAGATAGGCGGCGAAGAACACCGCGAGCAGAACCTTCGCGAACTCGCCCGGCTGGATGGAGAACCCGGCGAGCCGGATCCAGATACGGGCGCCGTTGACCGCCGGGAACAGGATCGGCAGCGCGAGCAGCCCGAGCGCGGCGGCCACGCACACATACGAGTACCGCTGCAGCGCCCGGTGGTCGCGCAGCACCAGCACGACGACGATGAACAGCCCGATGCCGAGCGTGGACCACACGAGCTGGGCCAAGGCCGCCTGGTCGTGCGGGGTCTCCAGGTCCAGCCGGTAGATCAGGACCAGCCCGAGGCCGTTGAGCAGCACACCGATCGGCAGGAACAGCGGGTCGGCGTACGGCGCCCGGATGCGCACCGCGAGATGCGCGCACAGGGCGAGCACCCCGAGCCCGGCGCCGTAGCCGGCGGCTCCGGGCGGGACGGTGCCGGTCCGCGCCAGACCCACCGCGCAGTAGCCGTACACCGCCAGCAGTACCGCCAGCAGGATCAGGGCGAGTTCGATGCCACGGCGCCGGGGGAGGCGTACGGCGGGTGCGGGAGTCTGCGCCGCCGCCACGGTGGTTCCGGCCTTGGTCATGCCCGGAACCTACCCAAACAGGGCGTCTTGTGTGCCATGCCCGCCGGTGCCCGCGTGGCGTGCCCCCGAGCTCTACCGCCCCTCGACCACGGGCAGCACCAGCGTGGCGACGGCCCCGCCGTCCACCGCGTTCGCGAAGAACAACCGCGCCCCCAGAACCTCCGCCTGCCCCACGGCGATGGTCAGCCCCAGCCCGTGCCCGGTAGCACCGCCCTCCGTACGGAACCGCTGCGGCCCATGAGCCACCAGGTACTCCGGATACCCGGCTCCATGATCACGAACGGTCACCACGGCCCCGTTCACCGTCAGAACCACCGGCGGCGCTCCGTGCTTGTGCGCGTTGGCCACCAGATTCCCCAGCACCCGTTCCAGCCGCCGCCGATCGGTCTCCACCCGCGCGTCGGCCAGGACGCGCACCTCCGTGTCGGTGCCCGAGGCCCGTACCACCCGCCGGGCCAGCGCCCCCAGCTCCTCCGTGTCCACCTCGAGCCGCTCCCGGCCGGTGTCCAGCCGGGAGATCTCCAGCAGGTCCTCGGTGAGGGTGCGCAGCGCCGCCACCCGGTCCCGCACCAGCTCCGTCGGCCGGCCCGGCGGCAGCAGCTCCGCCGCCGCGTGCAGCCCGGTCAGCGGGGTGCGCAGCTCGTGCGCCACGTCCGCGGTGAAGCGCTGCTCGCTCAGCAGCTTGCTCTGCAGCGACGAGGCCATCGTGTCCAGGGCGGCGGCCACCGCGGCCACCTCGTCCTGCGGGCGGGACCGGTCCTTCGTGCGGGGGTCGTCGACGCGTGCGTCGAGGTCGCCCGCGCTGATCCGCCGGGCCACGCGTGCGGTGCCGTGCAGCCGCCGGGTCACCCGGGTCACCGCGAACACGCCGACCAGCACCGTCGCCCCGATCGCGAGCCCTGACGACCACAGGATCGAGGTGTCGAGTCCGGCGATGGTGCGGGCCTGCTGCGAGTAGTCGACCGCCACGGCGAGTGCCCGGTGCCCGGCGACCGGGCCCGCCGCCCACATGGTCGGCCGCCCGTCGTCCGAGGAGACCATGGTGCCGCGCTCGCCGGCCGCCGCCAGCGTCCGCAGCGCCGTCGGCAGCCCCCGGGGGTCCACCCCGGCGTTCGGCAGCAGCGTGTCCCCGGCCTCGTACGCCTGGGTGGCGTCCGCGAGCTTGGACAGGGCAAGGCCGCGGGCCTGGCCGACGGTCTGGTTGGTCACCGAGACGTGCACCAGGACACCGAGCAGCGCGGCCAGCGCACAGCACATCACCGTGATGAACGCGGCCGCCTTCACGGCGAGCGGCCCGGCCCACCGGGGGAGCACGAGCCTCACCGCGCGCTCGCCGAGGAGGAAGCGGAGGGGGAAGCGGAGGACGGAGCGGAGGGGGAGGCGGACGGCGTGGGCGAGGGCTTCTTGGCGTGCCGGCCCCCACTGGTGTGCAGGTACTCGTCGCGGGAGAACACCATCGCGCGCTGTCCGGGGTCCCACACCCAGGTCGTGCGGTACTCGTAGCCGGAGATGTCGGCCGGAGAGCGCTCGATCAGGGACCGGCCGGCCAGCTCCACGCCGAGGATCGCGTCGTTGTCGGCCAGCACCTGCACCAGCCTGTGCTTCTCGACGGTGTACACCCGCACGCCCGTCTGGTTGGTCGGGTAGAGCCGGAAGCCGAGCGTCATGTCGTCCCGGCCGTCCCCGGTGAGGTCCCGGTAGTACGGCTTCAGCAGCGGGCAGCGGGCCCCGTCGCCGCCGGGCCGGCAGTCCTTCAGCCGGTCCACGGTCGCGTGATAGGCCCCCTTCGATCCGTAGTCGTCCGGATGGGCCTTGATCTCGGCCTCGACCACAGCCACCGGGTCCACCGCGCGGATGTCGTCGCCGGGGACCGTGATCCCTTTGACGACGTCCCTGGTCGCCACGTCGTAGGGGTAGGCCGGGCTGGAGGCCGGGCGCAGGTCGGGCCAGAGCTTCGCCGGGCTGACGGCGGTGGCGGTCGCGCCCGCGCCGCGCAGCCCGCCGGTGTCCCCGCAGGCCGCCGCCGTCGCCGACAGCAGGGCGACGACGGCCGCGGCGAGGGCGGTGCGCGCGGGGCTGCGGGCTGGCACGGTACTCCTGGGGCGTCAGGGTCGGTCGGGGCCCCGTCCACCTTATGTGTAGACGGGATTTCGTATGTAAGTCCTTTTTGCACCCGTCGGAGTGGTGCTGGAAGAAGAGGCTACTCGGCCAACTCCTCCAGCAGGCGCACGGTCGACAGGCCCGCGCGCAGGTACTCCACGAACAGCTCGTTGTGCAGGGCCCAGGCCGAGCGCCGGGCCCGGATCAGCTGGATCACCTCGTCGGGCGAGGTGTGCCCCCGCTGGAGAAGCGCGTGTGCGACGACCAGGCCCGAGCGGTTGTACCCGTGGTAACAGCGCACGAGGACCCGGCGGCCGGCATCCAGGGACTCGTTCGCCGCCCGGGCCAGCCGGATCACGCCGGCGAGCTGCGTCCCGTCCAGCGGGCCGTCCGGAATCGGCCACACATGGTGTTCGACCCCCGGAGCGGGGCCGTACCCCGGCAGCCGCAGCAGTGTCTGCACCACGTCGAACTCATCCCGTACGACGGCGAGCTCCGGCCGGCCCGAACGGCCCCGGAACTCGTGTCCGCCCATCCACAGGCCGGGCACGACCTCGTTCCACGGGCTCTCCGGAGCCGGTACGTCGGGCTGCTTTCCGCGGATCCGCACCGGCGCCTCCCCAACTCCCCCTCGCGGGGCCGCCCTCCACGGTAACCGGTCTTGCCGCGGGAGCACCCTGCCTGTTCCCATGGTCCGAGGGGTGATGGCGCATGAGCGCACTGCGCGTGGTGCCGGCCTATCGGCACGGTCGGGAACGGCTGTACGTCTGCCGCCCGGACGGAAGCAATGTCGCCTGGTACGACCGTGAGACCGGCCGGGTGAACCTGCTCGGCGAGGACAGCAGGGACGACGTACTCCATGCCCTGAAACCCTTCCTGACCGGCCAGGTGACCGTGGGGCCGCCCCCCGTCCCCACCCCCGCGGAACTGGCCCGGCTGACCCTGCACCCCGACGACGACCTCGCCCCCAACCGCCCCGGCGAGACCCTCCTCGTCGCCCTCGAACGCGACCCCGGCCCCACCCGTCGGCTGCGCCCCGACCCGCGCCGCCGCGGCCTGGCCGCCGAGGAGGCCGTCGGTACGGCCCTGGACGCCCTGGAGGGCGCCGGCTGGCACACCCTGCACTCCGTCCCCCTCCCCGGCGGCGACCGCATCCACCACCTGCTGCTCGGCCCCGGCGGCCTGTTCGCCGTACACGCCCTGTACGCCCGCAAGACCCGGGTCCAGGTCGCCGACCCCATGGTCACCGTCGGCCGCCGCGAGCCCGAGCCGCTGCTGCGCCGGCTGCGCGCCGCCGCGGACCGGGCCTCCCACGCCCTGACCGCCGAGGTGCGCCCGGTGCTCGCCCTGGCGGGCCCGGCCGAGCTGACCGTGACCGCCCAGCCCCGGGCGGTACGCATCCTCCAGGACACCGAGCTGCCGGGGCTGGCCCGGCTCGGCGGGGTGCTGAAGCCGGCGGACGTGGAGGCCCTGCACGCGATGGCGAGGGACCGGAACACGTGGGGGAGGGTGTGAGCCGTGCGCCGCGGCGATGACGGCGGGGTGAGGTGCGGGTCGTGCTTCCGGGGCGTGGGCTTCCCGGACGTGGTCCGGGGGGCGTGGGCTTCCCGGACGTGGTCTGCGGGTCGGGGGCTCCTGCTCAGGGACCTCCTGATCAGAGGCTTCCTGCGGGGTTGCTCAGGTGCTTCCGCCAGGTTCTCCGGTCAGGGCAGGGGTGCCGCCGCCGCCGGATCCAGCAGCGGCGCCAGCAGGTCGCCCAGGTCCTGCAGGCGCGGGGCGATGTCGTTCGCCTGGAACTCCAGCTGCGCGGGGCTGCGGCAGTCGGCGACCTCCTCCCAGGTCACCGGTGCCGAGACCAGCGGGGCCCGGCGGGCGCGCAGCGTGTAGGGCGTGGCCGTGGTCTTGCGGGCCGCGTTCTGGCTCCAGTCGACGAACACCTTCCCCGGTCTGAGGCTCTTCGTCATCCGGTGCACCACCAGCCGCGGCATCGCCCGCTCGGCCTCCACGGCGAGTGCCTTCGCATACTCACTCGCCCTTTCGGACGAACCCCCGCGCACCGACGCCAGCAGGTGGAGCCCCTTCGAACCGGCCGTCTTCGGATGCGCCTCGATGCCGTCCGCCGCGAGCCGCTCACGCAGCCACAGGGCCACCTCGCAGCAGTGGACGACGGTCGCGGGCGCCCCCGGGTCGAGGTCGAAGACCAGCCGGTCGGCCTCGTCCGGGGTCTGCACCAGCCACTGATGGGTGTGGAACTCGGTGACCAGGTTCGCCGCCCAGACCAGGCTCGGCAGGTCCTGCACCACCACCATCCGGGCCGGGCTGTCCGCCGACGACCGCGGCACCTCGGCGGTCGTGACCCACTCGGGCGTGCCCGGCGGCACGTTCTTGGTGAAGAACAGCTGGCCTTCCGGGCCGTCCGGATAACGCAGGAAGGACACCGCCCGGTCGCGCAGATGCGGCAGCAGCACCTCGGCGCTGGTCGCGTAGTAGTGCACCAGCTCCGCCTTGGTGAAGCCGCTCTCCGGATACAGCACCTTCTGCAGGTTGCTGAGGGCGACGCGCCGCCCCTCCACCTCTGTGATAGGCGTCATAAGATGACAATCCCAGAAAAACGGGTGAAACCGGTGCAACCGGTGTCCGGGCGGTAGGCAGAGGAAGGGTGCGGCACGTGCGATCCATCTGGAACGGCGCCATCTCCTTCGGGCTCGTCAGCATCCCCATCAAGCTGGTGAACGCCACGGAGAGCCATTCGATCTCCTTCCGCCAGGTCCACACCGAGGACAACGGCCGCATCCGCTACCGCAAGTTCTGCGAACTGGAGGACCGGGAGGTCACCCAGTCGGAGATCGGCAAGGGGTACGAGGACGCCGACGGCACGATCATCCCGATCAGTGACGAGGACCTGTCCCACCTCCCCATCCCCACGGCCCGCACGATCGAGATCGTCGCCTTCGTCCCGGCCGAGCGGATCGACCCGCTCCAGATGGACGCCGCGTACTACCTCGCGGCCGGTGGGGCCCCGGCCGCCAAGCCGTACGTCCTCCTGCGCGAGGCCCTCAAACGCAGCAACAAGGTCGCGATCGCCAAGTACGCGCTGCGCGGCCGCGAACGCCTCGGCATGCTGCGCGTGGTCGGCGACGCCATCGCCATGCACGGCCTGCTGTGGCCGGACGAGGTCCGCGCGCCCGAGGGTGTCGCCCCGGACACCTCCGTCACCATCCGCGACAAGGAGCTCGACCTGGCCGACGCCCTGATGGACACCCTCGGCGAGGTAGACCTGGAGGACCTGCACGACGAGTACCGGCAGGCACTGGAGGAGGTCATCGCCGCGAAGGCCTCCGGCGAGGCCCCGCCTGAGGCGCCCGCGCCGGCCGCCGGGGGCAAGGTGCTGGACCTGATGGCGGCCCTGGAGAACAGCGTGCGGGCGGCCCGCGAGTCCCGCGGCGCACCGCCCTCCACGGCAGAGGCCGAGGTCAGATCCCTGCCGCGCCGGTCGACACCGAAGGAGGCGGGCGCCAAGAAGTCGACGTCCACGGCCAGGAAGAAGGCGGCACCGGCGAGGAAGTCGACGTCGAAGGCGGCCGAGGGGACGAAGAAGACGGCGGCGTCGAAGACCACGGCGAAGACCACGGCACAGAAGAAGACGGCACAGAAGACGGCACAGAAAAAGACGGCAGAGAAGAAGACGGCGTCCCGTCGGCGAACGGCTTGAGGGGGACGTCTGAGCGCCGAGGGAGATCGGCCGGCCACCCGCCGCGACGGAGCCGGGCCGATCACACCCCCGGCGGAGCCGCATGTCGATACAGCCCCGCGCCGGCCGACGCCTACGCCGCGTTGCGCCACACCTTCACGTCCAAAGTGGCGTACGCCGTCCCGGACGAGCCCCGGTACGTCACCAGCCCCACGTGCCCCGTCCCGCTGATCACGCACATCTGCTGGCCGGCGGTCAGGTCCTTGACCCAGATGTAGCTCCTGTAGCCGGTCGCCGCCTTGCACACGTCCAGGCCTCCCTGCCGGCCCACGGGCAGCAGCGCCAGAGAGCTTCCGGAGGTGGTGCCGGGGGCGAGGACCGCGCCCGAGGAGTAGACGGCGTACGTCAGATCCTCGTCGGAGGTGCCGGTGTCCGCCTTGGACCGCACGGGGGTGTCCGCCAGGTACAGGTCATGGCTCTTGGTCATCCGGATCCCGGCGTACGTCACCGGGACGCGGGTCTTCGCAGGCGCGGGCCTGCTCGCCGTGGCGGTGGGCGGAGCCGGGGACGCGGTCGGCGTGGGTGCCGCAGCCCCCGAAGGGCCGGCCGACGCGGCGGCCTTGCCCGCTTTCGCCGTCTTCGAGGTCCGGACGGACGGGGAGCCGGACGCCGACGGCGACGGCGACGGCCCGGCGGACGTGGCCGACCGCGACGCGGCCACGTCCTGGGCCCGCTCACCGCCCTTGCCGCCGCTCCCCGGAACGAACAGCAGGGTGACCGCCGCCCCGCAGGCGACGAGCACGACGGCGGCCGCGGACAACAGCCACAGCCGCCCCTTGCGCCCCTTGCCGCCCGCGCCCACCGCGGCGGTCCGCGCGCCGGCCGGGTCGTACGGCTGCGCCCCGCCGGCCGCGGCGTACGCACCCGGTGCGGCCCCCGCTCCCATGACGAAGGGCCCGGGCAGCGCGGCATGGGACGGCGAGGTGGGGGAGTAGGCCGTCACCGGCCCGAACCCGCCGTGACCGGCGGACGTGAATCCACCAGAGGCCCCGGGCGCACTCGACGCCCCGGAGCCCCCCGAAGGCGCAGCACTCTGAGACACACCCGGAGCCGGATCCACCGCCCCGGCCCCCACCCCCGTCCCCACGCCCGACCGGGCCTGATCGGCGCCGGCGGCGCGAGCCTCGATCCCCGCGGCCAGCTCGCCCGGCAGCCACGCCCCGGACGCGAACCGCGCCTCGTCACCGCGATACGCCTGGACCGCCTGCACGGAGCGGATGACCTCCTCCACGGTGGGCCGCTCGGCGGCGGGCTTGCGCAGACACCGCGCCACCAGCTCCTGGATCCCGGCCGGCACGCGACTGAGGTCGGGCTCCGTGTGCACCACCCGGTACAGCACCGCGTGCGGGTCCCCGTCCCCGAACGCCGCGCCGCCCGTCGCCGCGAACACGGCGGTCTGTCCCAGCGCGAACACGTCGGCGGCAGGGGCGGCTTCCGCGCCGAGCACCTGCTCCGGCGCCATATAGGCGACCGTGCCCAGGGCCGTACCGCTCTGCGTCAGTGACGTGGCGTCCGCCGCGCGCGCCACACCGAAGTCGATGACGCGCGGACCGTCGGCGGCGAGCAGTACGTTGGACGGCTTGAGGTCCCGGTGCACGATGCCCGCGCGGTGCACCGCCTGCAGTGCCTCCGCGACACCGGCGATCAGCCGCAGCACGGTGTCGACGGGCAGCGGCCCGTGATCGCGCACCGCGTCGGCGAGGGAGGGCCCCGGCACGTAGGCGGTCGCGCACCACGGCACGGCCCCCTCGGTGTCGCTGTCCACGACAGGAGCCGTGTAGAGCCCGTGGACCCGGCTCGCCGCGGCCACCTCGACCCGGAACCGCCTGCGGAACTCGGCGTTCTCGGCCAGCTCCGGCCGGATCACCTTGACCGCGACGGCCCGCCCGCCCGGGGTGTGCGAGAGATAGACCCGCCCCATGCCGCCGGCCCCGAGCCGGGCCACCAGCCGGTAGCCGCCCACCGTCCGCGGATCACCCGCCTCCAGCGGCTCGAACCGCACCGCACCGGGCCCACCGTTGCTCAACACGCCGCACCCCACCCCGAGATCTCCGCCATGGCGCCCCATTGCACCACGGGCCCCTGACACCCCGTCCGGCAACAGCGACACAAGCACCTCAAGAGCACGAAGGAGTTCTGTTTCGTCGTCCAGCTACTGGACGGTGTGGCAGGAAGCGAGACCACCGGCGCCCCCGCACGACTGGGCGGACACCGATGGGTCGTCGAACGCACCATGTCCTGGTTCTCCGGCTGCCGCCGACTGCACCGACGCTGTGCGCGCAAGCCCGAGCACTCCCTCTCCTTTTCACTGCCATGGCCACCAGCCTGATCAACCATCGCCGACTCGCCAAGTGAAACGACGTCTAAGACGCCGTTTCTTATTGCTCTGGTGAGGGCTGGGCGGCCTGGGGAAAGCCCAACTGGTCCAGCAGCACGCTGAAGAGGTCCTCCGCAAAGGTGTCCCGCGCGCACAGTAGCTCTTCGATCCCGGACTGCTGCGCTGTGACTGGTATGCCAGCCGCTGCAGCCCAAACGAGGGCGCCTTCA
>NZ_JBSFKD010000007.1:0-264327 GCF_053598395.1 Streptomyces sp. NPDC001135
ACGCGCGCCCCGTCACACAATACCACGCCAACCCCCACCAGAGCCGCCCGCCCCCCCCGGCCGGGGGGCCGCCCCCGGGCGGGCGCGGGGGGGGGCTGATTGCTCCGCCGGGCGCCCGTCTGTGAAGCTGACGCAATGCACGCATACGGGGGACGCCGTACCAAGGCCCAACGGGACGCGGCGACAGTGGAGATCGGCTACGCGCTGGTGAGCGCGGCCTTCGCGGCGGCGGTGCTGTTCGGGGCCGTGGCCGGGCCCGCTC
This sequence comes from Streptomyces sp. NPDC001135, assembly GCF_053598395.1. NCBI lineage: Bacteria > Bacillati > Actinomycetota > Actinomycetes > Kitasatosporales > Streptomycetaceae > Streptomyces > Streptomyces sp. NPDC001135. The sequence goes on from NZ_JBSFKD010000007.1 coordinate 263, forward strand.
TGCTGTTCGACCTGCCGCACCTGCTGTCCCAGACCCTGCTGCGGCTCGGTATGACGGTCGCGCCGGTCGTGTTCGTCGCCCGGGTGGTCAGCGTGCTGGTCCGCTTCCGGCAGGCGGCTCAGCCCAGCCAGCCGGGCCGTACCAACCCCGACTCGTAAGCCAGTACGACGAGTTGGGCGCGGTCCCGCGCGCCCAGCTTCACCATCGTGCGGCTGACATGGGTCTTGGCCGTCAGCGGGCTGACCACCAGCCGGCGGGCGATCTCCTCGTTGGACAGGCCGATGCCGACCAGCGCCATCACCTCCCGTTCCCGCTCGGTGAGCACGGCGAGGGCGCCGGCCGCCGCCGGCTCCTTGGAACGGGCCGCGAACTCCGCGATCAGCCGGCGCGTGACGCCGGGCGACAGCAGCGCGTCCCCCTGGACCACCGCCCGTACGGCGCGCAGCAGTTCGTCCGGTTCGGTGTCCTTCACCAGGAAGCCGGAGGCGCCGGAGCGGATCGCCTCGAAGACGTACTCGTCCAGTTCGAAGGTGGTGAGCATGACCACCTTCACATCCTCCAGCTCCCCGTCGCCGGTGATGCGCCGGGTCGCCGCGAGGCCGTCCAGCAGGGGCATGCGGATGTCCATCAGGACGACGTCCGGCCGCAGTTCGCGCACCAGGCGCAGCGCCCCCTCGCCGTCGGCCGCCTCCCCGACAGGAAGACGGGCCCGTAGGGGTAGCCCGCGGCCAGGTAGCCCAGGGTCACCGTCGCGGTGCCGAGGGCCACGGCCACCGGGTACCGGTGCCGCCAGAGCAGCAGGACGGAGGCGACGACGAGCAGCACGCGCGCGTAGCCGTCCAGGGGCACGCGGTGGTCCTCGTTCTGCGCGGCGACGTGGGTGCCGACCACGACGAACGCGGTGAACAGCGCGGTGGATCGCCAGGGCAGGCACGCCCGGTGCGGCTCCGCCTCGTCCGGGGCGCTCCACCACGGTGGGCCGTGCCGCCACCACCGCCCCGGGGCGTGCTGCTCTTCCATGCGGGCCACGGTAGACGCCACCGGGCGGCGCGGACGTCAGCCGGGCGAGGTGATCACTCGTACTCCCGGGGCAGTACGACGCCGTCCACCGGCACGTCCACCAGCACGGCCCCGAGCCCGCACACCCAGCCCCGGCTACGGCAGCCCCACCCCCCGCGCCAGCCCCGTGGCGGCGTGCCGGAAGAAGGCTTCCCGTTCCTCGACCACGTTGGTGAACTGGCCGAACACTTCGAAGCTGACCAGCCCGAACAGCTGGGCCCAGGCCGCCACCAGGGCCGCGATCGTCTCGGGGGGCAGGTCGGGGGCGAGGTCGGCGGTCATGCGCTCGGCCTCGGGACGCAGCCCGGCGGAAAGGGGGAGGTCGGTGAGGCCGGAGCACTCGTGGGTGTCCCGGACGATGCCGATGAGGACCAGGCCGACGCGGGCGGCGGCCGGGACGGTGGTCTGGGGAGCGGCGTAGCCCGGCACGGGCGAGCCGTAGATCAGCGCGTACTCGTGCGGGTGGGCGAGTGCCCAGCCGCGCACCGCCTCGCACACCGCCGTCCACCGGGCCACGGGCGCGGCGTCGGCCGTGGCGTCGCGTGCCCGCTCCGCCGCCTCGCCCAGGGAGTCGTAGGCATCGATGATCAAGGCGGTGAGCAGCTCGTCACGGCTCGGGAAGTAGCGGTACAGCGCCGAGGAGACCATGCCCAGCTCGCGGGCGACGGCCCGCAGCGAGAGCCTGGCCGCCCCTTCCTCGGCGAGGTGTCTGCGCGCCTCCTCCTTGATGGCTGCCGTGACTTCCCTCCTGGCCCGTGCGCGGGCGCCCTGTGCGGTGCTCATGCCGGCAGTGTGCCACGAACGAGAGCAGCGCACACAAAAGAGAGCACTGCTCTTGCTCCGGAGCACCTGTTTGCGCCACACTCGAACCAGCGAGAGCACCGCTCTCCCAAACCGTGGGGGGTCACCATGTCGACACACGTCAAGAAGCCGGGCTGGTTCACGGTCAACGTCTTCAACCGGGCGGTCGCCTGGATCACCCGGCGCGGCATCAGCGTCTGGGGTTCGCGGGTCCTCGCGGTGCGCGGGCGCAAGAGCGGACAGTGGCGCACCACCCCGGTGAACCTGCTGACGGTGGACGGCCGGCAGTACCTGCTCGCCCCGCGCGGCCATGTCCAGTGGACCCACAACATGCGGGCGGCCGGCGGCGGCGAACTGCGGCTCGGCAGGAGCGTGGACGTCTTCACGGCCACCGAGGTCACCGACGACGACAAGGTCCCGCTGCTGCGGGCCTACCTCAAGCGCTGGAAGGCGGAGGTCGGGATCTTCTTCGACGGCGTCGGCCCCGAATCCCCCGACGAGGACCTGCGCCGCATCGCCCCCGACCACCCGGTCTTCCACATCACGGTCACGGGCTGACCGGTTCCCCCGCCGGGCTGCCGCACCGGCCCGGGACCGGCGCCGTCCCCCACCGGCCCGGTCCTTCCCGGATCCCGCCCGGCCCGGCCCTGCACAGTCCCCGCCCGGCCCCGCACGGATCCCCGCCCGGCCCGGTCAGGAACCGACCGGCTCCTGCGGCGCAACCGCCCGCTCGCGGTCCAGCGTGGTCAGGGCGCGCTGGGCGATCGGGTGGGCGCGCACGAGCTCGCCCAGCGAGGTCGAGCCCCGCGTGATGTCCCGGAACGCCTTCCACGCGGGACGGAAGCCGGTGAGGACCGCGTGGAAGAGGCCGGGACGCTTCTCGAACACGGTCAGCAGACGCTTGCCGACGCTCATCTCGACGCCGAGCCCCGCCTTGATCGCGAACGCGTAGTTCAGGGCCTGGCGCCGGGTGTCGACCGCGTCGTGCGCCTCGGCGATGCGGACCGCCCACTCGCCCGCGAGCCGGCCCGAGCGCAGCGCGAAGGAGATGCCCTCGCGGGTCCATGGCTCCAGCAGGCCCGCCGCGTCCCCGCAGACCAGCACCCGGCCCCGCGAGAGCGGCGAGTCGTCGGCGCGGCAGCGGGTCAGATGCCCGGAGGAGATGCTCGGTTCGAAGCCCGCCAGGCCGAGCCGGGCGATGAAGTCCTCCAAGTACCGCTTGGTGGCCGCACCGTCACCGCGCGCGGAGATCACACCGACCGTCAGGGTGTCGCCCTTCGGGAACACCCAGCCGTAACTGCCCGGCAGCGGGCCCCAGTCGATGAGGACCCGGCCCTTCCAGTCCTCGGCGACCGGCTCCGGCACCGGGATCTCCGCCTCCAGGCCGAGGTCGACCTGGTCCAGCTTCACACCGACATGCGCTCCTATGCGGCTGGCGCTGCCGTCGGCGCCGACGACCGCGCGGGCCAGCACCGTCTCGCCGCCCTGCAGGATCACGGCGACCGTGCGCCGGTCGGGGACGGCCGAGCCGTGCTGTTCGACCCGCTGCACCGTGACGCCCGTGCGCAGCTCGGCGCCCGCCTTCTGCGCGTGCTCGACCAGCTGCTGGTCGAACTCGGGCCGGTTGATCAGCCCGAACAGCATCTGCCGGGAGCGGCGGGTGCGGGTGAAGCGGCCGTTGTTCGAGAAGGTGACCGCGTGCACCCGGTCGCGGAAGGGGAGCTCGAAGCCGGGCGGCAGCGCGTCGCGCGAGGGGCCGATGATGCCGCCGCCGCAGGTCTTGTAGCGGGGCAGCTCGGCCTTCTCCAGCAACAGCACACGCCGTCCCGCGACCGCCGCCGCGTACGCGGCCGAGGCCCCCGCGGGTCCCGCGCCCACCACGACGACGTCCCACACCCGCTGCACGCCGTCCGCCGAAGAGTTCTCGCCGCTCACGATGGTCTACTGCTCCGATCAAGCCGCTGCCGTAGTGTCCCCCGCATCCTACGGCGGCCGTCGTCGCAGGCCACTGTGGGAGTATCGGGGTACACCCCGTACAACGTCGCACCTACGAGGAGCGTGCCCATGTCGTCGAATCCGGTCGCTCAGACCGTCGCCTCGCTGCTGCCCAAGGCGCAGGCGGAGCTGGCCGAGCTGGTCGCCTTCAAGTCGGTGGCGGACTTCGCCCAGTTCCCGAAGAGCGAGAGCGAGGCCGCCGCGAGCTGGATCGCCGACGCGCTGCGCGCCGAGGGCTTCGTCGACGTGGACCTGCTGGACACCCCGGACGGCACGCAGTCCGTGTACGGCTACCTGCCGGGTCCCGAGGGTGCGAAAACGGTTCTCCTCTACGCGCACTACGACGTCCAGCCGCCCCTTGACGAGGCCGGCTGGACCAGCCCGCCGTTCGAGCTGACCGAGCGCGACGGCCGCTGGTACGGCCGCGGGGCCGCCGACTGCAAGGGCGGCGTGATCATGCACCTGCTCGCGTTGCGCGCCCTGAAGGCGAACGGCGGCGTCCCGGTGAACGTCAAGGTGATCTGCGAGGGCTCGGAGGAGCAGGGCACGGGCGGTCTGGAGCGGTACGCCGAGGAGCACCCGGAGCTGCTGGAGGCGGACACCATCGTCATCGGCGACGCGGGCAACTTCCGCGTCGGCCTGCCGACGGTGACCACCACGCTGCGCGGTATGACCCTGGTCCGCGTCCGGATCGACACCCTCGCGGGCAACCTCCACTCCGGCCAGTTCGGCGGCGCCGCCCCGGACGCGCTGGCCGCGCTGATCCGCGTACTGGACTCGCTGCGCGCGCAGGACGGCTCGACCACGGTCGACGGGCTGGACTCCACGGGCACGTGGGACGGCCTGGAGTACACCGAGGGACAGTTCCGCGCGGACGCCAAGGTGCTCGAAGGGGTCGGGCTGATCGGCGACGGCTCGGTCGCCGACCGCCTCTGGGCCCGTCCGGCCGTCACCGTCCTCGGCATCGACTGCCCGCCGGTCGTCGGCGCCACCCCGTCCGTGCACGCCGGCGCCCGCGCGCTGATCAGCCTGCGGGTGCCGCCGGGCGTGGACGCGGCGGAGGCGACCAAGCTGCTGCAGGCACACCTCGAGGCGCACACGCCGTGGGGCGCCCGGGTCACCACCGAGCAGGTCGGCCAGGGCCAGGCGTTCCGCGCCGACGCCTCCAGCCCGGCCTACCAGGCGATGGCCGACGCGATGGCGGTCGCCTACCCGGGCGAGACCATGCAGTACGCGGGCGAGGGCGGCTCGATCCCGCTGTGCAACACCCTCGCCGGGCTCTACCCGCGGGCGGAGATCCTGCTCATCGGGCTGAGCGAGCCGGAGGCCCAGATCCACGCGGTCGACGAGAGCGTCCACCCGCAGGAGCTGGAGCGGCTCTCGGTCGCCGAGGCGCTCTTCCTGCGCAACTACGCGGCGGGCTGAACCCTTCTGCCCGCGGCAGAGCGCCCTCGCCCGCGGGCGGGGCGCCGCCTACGGTCGGCGCATGGACGTCATCACCCTCCTCCCCCGGCTCCACCTGCTGCGTTTCCCCGTCGGTCAGGCGTACCTCTGGCGCGACGACGACGCGTTGACCCTCGTCGACGCGGGCACGATCGGCGCCGGCCGCGCGATCGCCGACGCCGTCACGGCGCTGGGGCACGCGCCCGGGGACGTACGGCGGATCGTGCTGACCCACTTCCACGAGGACCACGCGGGCGGGGCGGGCGAGTTCGCCGCGCTCAGTGGTGCGGAGGTGCTGGCGCACCACCTGGACGCGCCGTTCGTCCGCGGTGAACTCGCGGGCCCGCCGCCCCGGTTCGAGGACTGGGAGCTGCCGATCCACGCGGCCGTGGCCCAGCACCTTCCCGAGGGCAGGCCGGTACCGCCGGTCGCGCTCACCGGCGTGTCGGACGGCGATGTGCTGGACTTCGGCGGTGGCGCCCGGGTGGTCCACGTCCCCGGGCACACCGACGGCAGCATCGCCGTGTTCCTGCCCGAGGAGGGCGTGCTGTTCACCGGCGACACGGTGGCCGCCTCACCGGTCGACGGCTCGGTGATCCCGGGGGTGTTCAACCTCGACCGGCCCCGGCTTCTCGCTTCCCTGGGCAGGTTGGCGGATCTCGGCGCGGAGGTCGCCTGTTTTGGGCATGGTGACCCGGTCGTGGGAGGCGCCGCACCCGCTCTGCGCGCAGCGGCGGCGGGCTGACCCCGCGGAGGTGCCCCCCTCCCGCCTCACCGCGCACACCGGCCTCGCGGACCTCCTGCACCGCCGCCCGGGCTCGCGCCCCGGGCCGCTCAGCCGACCGGTACCCCCGCCTCCAGGTACAGCGCGGCTCCCCGCTCGCGGGCGCGCAGGGCCCAGCGCAGTCGCTCGTAGCGGACCGGGGGGAGCATCTCGGCGGCCTCCTGCTCGCTGGCGAAACGCCAGCCGCGCAGCTCCGGGCCGGGCAGCAGGACCCGGGACGCCTCGCCGGACTCCAGCCGGCCGCCGTCGAACAGCAGCCGCAGCCCGCCGAACCCGGGCGGTACCGGCCGCTCCCAGTCCACGACGAGCAGCCGGGGCACCTCCCGCAGCCGTATCCCCGTCTCCTCGGCGACCTCGCGCATCCCGGCGCGGGCCGGTGCCTCGCCCCGCTCGACCACCCCGCCGGGAAACTCCCAGCCGGGCTTGTAGGTGGGGTCCACGAGCAGTACCCGGTCCTGCTCGTCGAAGAGCAGCACCCCGGCGGCGAGGGTCTCGGCGGTCGGCTCCGGGGTCTGCACGATGTCGCAGGGCGGTACGGCGCCGCTGCCGACGGCGTCGGCGATGCGGACGGCGGTCTCGTGCGGGGTGAGGGCGCTGGTGTCCACCGGGTGGGCGTCGGCGGTGAGCCAGGAGGCGAGGGCGGCGCGGTAGGGCTCGATGTGGTCGTACGACCACTGCCGTACACGTATCTCGCCGTCGGGCAGGTCGGCCGGGACCTCCCGGTCGGCTATCCGCTCACGCAGGATCGTTTCAGCCGGGACGAGCAGCAGATGGTGCACGGGGATCCTGCGGGCGGCGAGTCCGCCGAAGATCTCGTCGCGGTACTCCTGGCGGAGCAGGGTCATCGGCACCACGAGGGTCCCGCCCAGCTCGGCGAGCATCGCCGCCGCCGTGTCGACCACGAGCCGGCGCCAGATCGGCAGGTCCTGGAAGTCGCCGACCTCGGCTAGACGCTTGGCCGGCAGCAGGTGCGTGAGCGCTCCGCCGACGATCTCGGGGTCGAAGAGCGTGCTGTTCGGGATCAGTTCGATCAGTTCCCGTGCGGTGGTGGTCTTCCCCGCACCGAACGCGCCGTTGATCCAGACGACGGTCACGGACTCCCCCTCTTGTGTCGGCCCCCTGAGGCTTGCCCGCTCCACCCTGCCACGGAAACCCCGCCCCCGTGAGGACGCCGGACGGGAGTGCCGGTGCCCCCTGCTGCGGGGACACCGGCACGGACACCGTGGACCGTCGGGTCTACTCCTGGCCGGGGGCGTCGTCGGCGTCGGCCGGGCCGTCCCCGGCCGGGTGACCGGCCGAGTCGACGGTGTCCGAGACCTTGAGGTCGCCCACGGGGCGGTCGCCCGCCCCGTGGGAGGGGGTGACGGCGGCCACGACGAATCCGGTGGCCAGGCTGGCGATGGCGAGCATGCTGCGCTTCTTCATGCGCTGGTCAACTGCCGGATCCGCCCAGGGGTCACGCGCATACCCACGGGCAGAGGACTCGGGTCACCGTCACGCCGGTAGGGCCACGGAGAAGTCCGACGGTCCCCTCATATCGAGGCGCGGAGCTACGCGGCGGTCGTGCGCCAGGTCCTCGCCGCCCCGTCCGGCCCGGTCGGCCCGCTCTCCGCCGGGGCCACCACGGGTTGCCGGCCGCGCCCGCCCCGGGCCTTCGTCCCACGCCTCCCCGAGCGCGTCACCTGCCTGCCGTGCCGTGAGCGCACCCGCGACCGGCACCGGCGGCCCGCCGACCGGCTGGACCGTCCGGCCGGTGCGCCCGGACCGACCGGCGGCGGGGGGCGGGCACAGCGGGCCGCCGCCCGACGCCGCGACCCGGTGCGGCACTTCGCGGCCCCCGAGCGCGTCCACTGCCTGCCGTGCCGTGACCCGTGAGCGGACCGGTCACGCCGAAAACCGCTGGCCCGCTCCCGCGCGGCGCCGGTATCGTCCGGCATCCCGCCGTGCCCGCTCCAGCGGCAGGCCACGACCAGAAATGCGACCTCATGACGAGCCGGCCCCCGACGACGACCCTCTGGCGCCCCACCGGCCCCGAGGAGCTGGAGCTGGTCCGCGCACTCGACTGGCGGGCGTGGCCGCCCCGGCTCCCGGAGCAGCCGATCTTCTACCCGGTCCTCAACGAGGACTACGCCGTCCGGATCGCCCGGGACTGGAACGTCAAGCACGACGGCGCCGGTTTCGTGACCCGCTTCGAGGTCGACACGGAGTTCGTCGGCCGTTATCCGGTACGGCGGGCCGGCGGCGAGACGATCCTGGAACTGTGGGTGCCCGCCGAGGAGTTGGACGAGTTCAACGCCCATATCGTCGGCCGCATCGAGGTCGTGCGGGAGTTCCGGTGAGCTCACGCCCGCCCCTCGGCACCGGAGACGACCCCGTCGAGGACGTCGTACGCTCGGGCGGCCGGCTCGTACGCGCCGCGGCCGGCCTGTCCGACGCCGGGCTGCGCGCCGCGTCGGGGCTGCCCGGGTGGACGCGCGGCCATGTGCTCGCCCATGTCGTGCACAGCGTCGACGCCTATGTGTGGCTGCTGCGGCTCGCGCGCACCGGCCGCGCACCGGGCCCGCGCGCGGACGCGGCGGCACTGTCCGCGGCGGTCGAGCGGGACGCGGCGCTGTCCGCCGACGGGCTCGCGACCCGGCTGCGGGCGGCCCTGGACCGGTTCGCGGCACAGGCGCGCACGATGCCCGCCCCCGCCTGGGACCTTCTGGTACCGGCACTGGCCGGCTGGCGGCACCCGGCCTGGTATCTGCTGCTGCGCTGTCTGCGGGAGCTGGAGACCCATCACCTCGACCTGGGCGTCGGTCACGGCACCGAGCGGTGGCCGGGCCGATACGTCTCCTGGGCGCTGGACGACACCCTCGCCACCCTGCGCGCCCAGGGCTTCCCCCTCGCCTCGGTGGCGGCCGACGATCTCGGCCGCCGCTGGTCGGTGGCGGCGGACGGTCCCTCGGTCGCCGGGTCCGGGCACCAGGTGCTCGGCTGGCTCAGCGGACGGACTCCCGCCGGTGCGCTGACGGCCGACCGCCCGGCCCACCTGCTGCCGCGCCCGCCCGCCTGGCCTCAGCCGCCGCTGCCCGGCTGGGGCCGCGTCAACGACGGCGCGTGAGCCCCGGAAGCGAACACATTCGAACGCCCGCTGGTCCAGGCGGAGCGAAACGGTACCGCCGTCAAGGGATTTGACGGGATGTCGCCCAGCCGGAGCACAGCTCTTCCAACAGAGTCCGACACGTCCTACCGTAAACGCGCACCGATGACACGTACATGCCGCCTGGTCGCGGCATACCGTCATCCACCTTTCGCGAGTCGGAGGAACGTCAACGATGCGTCACCCTCACACCCGCACCACCCGCCGAAGAGTGGCCGCGGCACTCACCGCGGGGCTGCTGTGCGCGGCGGGCCTCGCCACCCCCGCCCTGGCGGCCCCCGCCCAGGACCGCGCCGCCTCCCCCGACCTGGCCGACGGTCTCGCCCTCACCCCGCCGATGGGCTTCAACAACTGGAACTCCACGCACTGCCGCGCCGACTTCAACGAGAGCATGGTCAAGGGCATCGCCGACCTGTTCGTGGCGAAGGGTCTGAAGGACGCCGGCTACCAGTACGTCAACCTGGACGACTGCTGGGCGCTGCCGCGGCGCGACGCCGCCGGCAAGCTGGTGCCCGACCCGGCCCGCTTCCCGAACGGCATCAAGGCCGTCGCCGACTACGTCCACTCCAAGGGGCTCAAGCTCGGCATCTACACCAGCGCCGGCACCAAGACCTGCAACAGCGCGGGCTTCCCGGGCGCACTCGGCCACGAGTACAGCGACGCGCAGCAGTTCGCCGACTGGGGCGTGGACTACCTGAAGTACGACAACTGCAACAACCAGGGCGTCGACGCCAAGAAGCGGTACACGACCATGCGGGACGCGTTGAAGGCGACGGGCCGGCCCCTCGTCTACAGCATCTGCGAATGGGGCGAGAACAAGCCCTGGGAGTGGGCGTCGGACGTCGGTCATCTGTGGCGGACCACCGGTGACATCAGTGACAACTGGGGTTCGATGCTGTCGATCCTGAAGCAGAACCTCCCCCTCGCGCCGTACGCCGGACCCGGCCACTGGAACGACCCCGACATGCTGGAGGTCGGCAACGGCGGCATGACGGACACCGAGTACCGCTCGCACTTCTCCCTCTGGTCGGTCATGGCCGCGCCGCTGCTGATCGGCACCGACCTGCGCAAGGCCTCACCTGCGACCTTCGACATCCTGGACAACAAGGACGTCATCGCCGTCGACCAGGACCCGCTGGGCAATCAGGGCACGGTCGTCTCCTCGGCGGGCGGACGCTGGGTGATCGCCAAGGAGATGAAGGACGGCAGCCGCGCGGTGGCCCTGTTCAACGAGTCGGGAACCGCCCAGCGGATCGCCACCACCGCCGCCGCCGTCGGCCTCCCCGACGCCTCCGCGTACACCCTGCGGGACCTGTGGCAGCACAAGAGCTACAACACCGCGGGCACCATCGCGGCCACCGTCCCCGCCCACGGCACGGTCCTGCTGCGCGTCTCGGCCGACCCCCGCTGGGCGGTCAACCCGCCCGCCGCCGAACTGGGCCTGGACGGCGGCGCGTTGCTGGAGGCCGCCGCCCCGGCCACGCTGACCAGCACCGTCACCGACCTCGGCCGTACCTCCGCGCGCCGCGTCTCCGTGTCCCTGACCGGCCCCGACGGCTGGACCGTACGGCCCGCCTCACCGACCACGGCCACCACCCTCGCCACCGGCCGGACCCTGCGCACCGCCTGGAAGGTCACCGCCCCGCCCGGCACCCCGACCGGAGCCTACGACCTCACACTCCGGGCGAGTTACCGCTCACCGGCCGGAGAGCGCGTCACCGGCACCCTCCCGCTGACCGCGTCCGTCGTGGTACGGCCGCCCGCCGGGACGTCGTACCTCAGCGACCTGACGTGGCTGTCGGCGACGAGCGGCTGGGGACCGGTGGAACGCGACACCAGCAACGGGGAGAGCGCCGCGGGCGACGGCCACCCGATCACCATCGGCGGCACGGTGTACGCCAAGGGCCTCGGCGCCCACGCACCGAGCGACGTCTCCTTCTACACCGGCAAGGCCTGCTCGAAGGTCACCGCGGACGTCGGCGTCGACGACGAGAAGGGCACCAAGGGCACCGTCGCCTTCGAGATCTGGGCGGACGGCACGAAGGTCGCCTCGACCGGCGTCCTGACCAACGCGATGCCCGCCCAGCCCCTCACCGCCGACGTCACCGGCGCCCAGGTGGTCCACCTGGTCGTGACCGACGCGGGAGACGGCAACGACTCCGACCACGCGGACTGGGCGAACGCGAGCGTGAGCTGCTGACCGCGCCCAGCCGAGGGGACGGCCGGGACCGTGCGCGAGTGCGGGTGGGCGGGGCTGGTCGCGCAGTTCCCCGCCCCCCTGGGGATTGCGGCCTGCGCACCCGCGTTCGCGCCGTAGCCGCGGGCAGTCGCGCCGCTTGGGGCGGCTCGGGTGGGCGCAGCGGCACCGCACAGCGAACAGCGCCGTACCGGTCCCCGAGCCCCATCAGCCCGGGTCCGCGACGCCCGGCACGGCGCCTCGCCGCGTTGTCGGGTCACCCGCGTACGCCCCGTACGCGGGTGACCCTGCGACGCCGGGATGATCCAAACGAGAGGGCCTAGACCCCCGCCGGCGCGTCCGGTCGGCGCGCCAGTGCCGCCGCTGCCGCGCCGACCAGCCCCGCATCCGTCCCCATCTGCGCGGGCACGACCGTCAGCCGCTGCACGAAGGACAGCGTCGCGTAGTCGGTGAGCGCCTTGCGCAGGGGTGCGAAGAGGATGTCGCCCGCCTTGCCGACGCCCCCGCCGATCACCGCGATGTCGATCTCGACCAGGGTCGCGGTGGCCGCGATGCCGGCGGCCAGGGCCTGGGCCGCCCGGTCGAAGGAGGCCACGGCGACCGGGTCGCCCTCGCGGGCCGCGGCGGCCACCGCGGCGGCCGAGGTGTCGCCGTCGGGGCCGGGGCGCCAGCCCTGGTCCAGGGCGCGGCGGGCGATGTTGGGGCCGCTGGCGATCCGCTCCACGCAGCCGCGCGAGCCGCACGGGCACGGGTCGCCGTCGAGGTCGACGCTGATGTGACCGATGTGCCCGGCGTTGCCGGTGGGCCCGGGGTGCAGCTTCCCGCCCAGCACCAGGCCTCCGCCGACGCCGGTCGACACCACCATGCACAGCGCGTCGTCGTGGCCGCGGGCGGCGCCCTGCCAGTGCTCGGCGGCCGTGATCGCGACGCCGTCGCCGATCAGCTCGACCGGGAGACCGCCGGTGGCGAAGCGCACCCGCTCGACCAGCGGGAAGTCGCGCCAGCCCGGCACGTTCACCGGGCTGACGGTACCCGCCGAGGCGTCCACCGGGCCGGCGCTGCCGATACCGACGGCATGCGCACGCCCCCACAGCGGCGACCCGGCGAGGTCGGCGAGTACCTGCTCCACCGCCCGGATGACCGTTTCGCCGTCCTGCTGGGCGGGGGTGGCGCGCTGGGCTCGGGCCAGGATCCGTCCGTGGCCGTCCACGAGACCACCGGCGATCTTGGTACCGCCGATGTCCAGGGCCGCCACGAGGTCGGTGTGCATCAGAGTCAGACTCCCCGTTGAAGCTCGCTAACCAAGGAAAGGCAGGCCGGTCAAGCGGTGGGGGCGCAGGCCGGAGACAGCGGTGGACAGTGTCTCTCGCATCTGACAACGTTGTCCAGGCTCTATGCTCGACGCCACATCCTCATACAAACCGAGGATCGACGCACCATCCCGTTGACAAGTCGGACAAGTCATACGACAGGACAGGACGCCGCACCGTGCCCGAGACCACCCGCCGCGCAGAGAGCCTTCCCGGTACCCGTTACGGCAACCGCCCGACGATGAAGGACGTGGCGGCGCGGGCCGGGGTCGGTCTGAAGACGGTGTCCCGGGTGGTCAACGGCGAGCCCGGCGTCACCCCGGACACCGAGCGCCGGGTGCAGGAGGCGATCGAGGCGCTGGGCTTCCGCCGCAACGACAGCGCCCGGGTGCTGCGCAAGGGCCGTACGGCGAGCATCGGCCTGGTCCTGGAGGACCTCGCCGACCCCTTCTACGGCCCGCTCAGCCGCGCCGTCGAGGAGGTGGCCCGGGCTCACGGCGCCCTGCTGATCAACGGCTCCAGCGCCGAGGACCCGGAACGCGAGCAGGAGCTGGCGCTGGCCCTGTGCGCACGGCGGGTGGACGGTCTGGTGGTGATCCCGGCCGGTGACGACCACCGCTATCTCGAGCCGGAGATCAGGGCCGGGGTCGCGACGGTGTTCGTGGACCGTCCGGCCGGCCGGATCGACGCCGACGTGGTGCTCTCCGACAACTACGGCGGTGCCCGGGACGGCGTCGCCCATCTGATCGCGCACGGCCACCGCCGGATCGGGTTCATCGGCGACATGCCGCGCATCCACACCGCCGCCGAACGGCTGCGCGGCTACCGGGCGGCGATGGAGGACGCGGGGATACCCGTCGAGGACGCCTGGATGTCCCTCGGGGCGACGAATCCGGAGCGGGTGCGCCGGGCGGCGGAGGAGATGCTCTCCGGGCCCGCGCCCGTCAGCGCGGTCTTCGCCGGCAACAACCGGGTGACGGTCACCGTGATCCGGGTCCTCGCCGAGCACGCCCGCCAGGTCGCCCTCGTCGGCTTCGACGACATCGAGCTGGCCGATCTGCTCCAGCCGGGCGTCACGGTCGTCGCCCAGGACGCGGCCGCCCTCGGCCGTACCGCCGCCGAGCGCCTCTTCCGTCAGCTGGACGGCGGGCTCGTCGCCCCGGAGCGCATCGAGCTGCCCACCCGGCTGATCACGCGCGGCTCGGGCGAGCTGCCGCCGGCCGACTGAGCCGCCCGTGACCGGCCGCACCCTGGAGGAACTCGGCCTGGCCGACGCCCCCCGCGACCATCCGCTGACCTATCCCGGCGCCTGGCCGGCCGACTCCGGACTGCTGCACGGCGACCGGATGCTCCCGCTGGAGCACCTGTTGTACGACGACCGGGTGCCGGTCCTCGCCGTCGGTTCCAACGCCTGCCCGGGCCAACTGCGGCACAAGATGGCGCAGTTCGGGATCGCCTCCCCGCTGCCCATGGTGCGGACCCGGGTGACCGGCCTCGACGTGGGCATCTCCGCGCACGTCAGCCGCCTGGGCTATGTCTCCGCCTCGCCGGTCAAGTCCCCCCGCTGCTTACGTGAGTTGTTCGTCATCTGGCTGGACCGGCACCAGCTGGAGGTGATCGACGCCAGCGAGGGCGTGCCGCTGGGCGACGGCAACTTCCGGCGGGCCTGGCTGCCCGCGCCGGACGTGCGGATCGAGCTGCCGGACGGCTCCGTGCTCGCGGGGGCGTACGCCTATGTCAACCGGCACGGGGTGCTGCACAACGGCTCCGCCGCGCCGCGCCGTCACCCCGGCGACCAGCGCGCCCTGATCACCGAACTCCTCGTCGCGTCGGCGCCGTTGCGGGAGCTGTTCGGGGCCACGCCCGAGGAGTTCTGCACGCGGGCGCGCCGGGACGCCGGTCTGTGCGCGCGGGGCACACGGCTGTTCGCCGAGCAGAAGTGGGTGACGGACTCGGGGCTGGAGCCTTACGCCGACGGCCGGCAGGCCGGTCCCTGACGTGCCCTCACTTCGCGGAGGCGGTGAGGTCACCGCGGCGGGGCGCCGCGAAGCCTTCCAGGTCGGCGCGGGTCAGACCGGTGAGGCGGGCGACCTCGGCGATGTCGAGGGCGCCGCAGTCCAGGCCGCGCAGCAGGTAGCCGCCGAGGGCCTTGGCGGTGGCGGGCTCGTCCATCACGTCGCCGCCGGCGTGGTTGGCGTAGCGGGCGAGGCGGCCCGCGGCCTGCTCGAATCCCTCGCGGTAGAAGGCGAAGACGGCCGCGTAGCGGGTGGGGATGTGGCCGGGGTGCATGTCCCAGCCCTGGTAGTAGGCGCGGGCGAGGGCACGGCGCGTGAGGCCGTAGTGCAGGCGCCAGGCGTCGTGGACCTTCTCGGTCGGCCCGACGGGCAGGACGTTCGTCGAGCCGTCGGAGACACGGACCCCGGTACCCGCCGCCGCCACCTGCATGACCGCCTTGGCGTGGTCGGCGGCCGGGTGGTCGCTGGCCTGGTAGGCGGCGGAGACGCCGAGGCAGGCGCTGTAGTCGAAGGTGCCGTAGTGCAGCCCGGTGGCGCGCCCCCCGGCGGCCTGGATCATCCGGGCGACGGCCGCGGTGCCGTCGGTGGCGAGGATGGACTGGCTGGTCTCGATCTGGATCTCGAAGCCGAGCCGGCCGGCGTCCAGGCCGTGCGCCTCCTCGAAGGCCTCCAGGAGACGGACGAAGGCGGCGACCTGCTCGGGGTACGTCACCTTCGGCAGGGTGAGAACCAGGCCCTCGGGCAGGCCGCCGGCCTCGATCAGGCCGGTGAGGAAGACGTCGAGGGTGCGGATGCCCCGGTCGCGTACCGCCGCTTCCATGCACTTCATGCGGATGCCCATGTACGGCGCCGCCGTGCCGTTCTTGTGGGCCTCGGCGATCAGACGGGCCGCGCGGGCCGCCGTCGCGTCCTCCTCGGCGTCGGGGCGGGGGCCGTAGCCGTCCTCGAAGTCGACGCGCAGGTCTTCGACGGGCTCGCGTTCCAGCTTGGCGCGGACGCGGGAGTAGACCGGCTCGGCCAGCTCGTCGGACAGGCCGAGGACCGCCGCGAAGGAGGCGGCGTCCGGGGCGTGTGCGTCGAGGGCGGCGAGCGCCTGGTCGCCCCAGGAGCGGATGGTGTCGGCTGCGAAGGCGTCACCGGGGACGTAGACGGTGTGGACGGGCTGCCGAGTGCCGGGGTCCCCGGGGTAGCGGCGCTCCAGCTCCGCGTCGACCGGTGCGAGGGAGGCGCTGATCTCCTCGCTGACGGCGCCCGCGAGGCTCGTCGCCACCTTCTCCTGCTGACCCATCCCACACCCTCCAATTTTCCGCTGTACGGAATCAATAATCCGTAGAACGAAGTTATCTGTGCGGTTCTCGCTGGTCAACACCCCGTCCGGACGCTGGTCTCCATCCGGCGGATCGTCACCAGGATGCACCGAGGCCCCGGTGACCAGGACGGTCACCGGGGCCTCGGGCGCGCCTCGAAGCGGACTCAGCCCTTGCGGACCTTGATCTCCTCGGTCAGCTGCGGCACGACGTCGAAGAGGTCGCCGACGACGCCGTAGTCGACCAGCTCGAAGATCGGGGCCTCGGCGTCCTTGTTGACGGCCACGATGGTCTTCGAGGTCTGCATACCGGCGCGGTGCTGGATCGCGCCGGAGATGCCGTTGGCGATGTACAGCTGCGGCGAGACCGACTTGCCGGTCTGGCCGACCTGGTTGGTGTGCGGGTACCAGCCGGCGTCGACGGCGGCACGCGAGGCGCCGACGGCCGCACCGAGGGAGTCGGCCAGGGCCTCGATGATCGAGAAGTTCTCGGCGCCGTTGACGCCACGGCCACCGGAGACCACGATCGCGGCCTCGGTCAGCTCCGGACGGCCCGTGGACTCGCGCGGCGTACGGCCGGTGATCTTCGTGCCGGTCGCCTTGTCGGAGAAGGTCACGGCGAGGGCCTCGACCGCACCGGCGGCCGGGGCGGCCTCGACGGCGGCCGAGTTCGGCTTGACCGTGATGACCGGGGTGCCCTTGATGACACGGGACTTGGTGGTGAAGGACGCGGCGAACACCGACTGGGTGGCCACCGGGCCCTCGTCGCCGGCCTCCAGGTCGACGGCGTCGGTGATGATGCCGGACCCGATGCGCAGCGCCAGACGGGCGGCGATCTCCTTGCCCTCGGCGGAGGACGGGACCAGCACGGCGGCCGGGGAGACGGCCTCGTAGGCGGCCTGCAGGGCGTCCACCTTCGGCACGACCAGGTACTCGGCGTACTCGGACGCGTCGTGGGTGAGGACCTTCACCGCACCGTGCTCGGCGAGGGCGGCGGCGGTGTCGGCGGCGCCGTTGCCCAGCGCGACGGCGACGGGCTCGCCGATGCGGCGGGCCAGGGTCAGCAGCTCGAGGGTCGGCTTGCGGACGGCACCGTCCACGTGGTCGACGTAGACGAGGACTTCAGCCATGGGATTGCTCTCCTGCGTAACGAAGTTGAGGGGCGGTCAGCGGGGGCGAGCCCTTAGATGAACTTCTGGCTCGCGAGGAACTCAGCGAGCTGCTTGCCGCCCTCGCCCTCGTCCTTGACGATGGTGCCGGCCGTGCGCGCCGGGCGCTCGTTCGCGGCCTCGACCTTGGTGAACGCACCGTCCAGGCCGACCTCCTCGGCCTCGATGTCCAGGTCGGACAGGTCCCAGGACTCCACCGGCTTCTTCTTGGCCGCCATGATGCCCTTGAAGGACGGGTAACGGGCCTCGCCGGACTGGTCGGTAACCGACACGACCGCCGGGAGCTGGGCCTCCAGCTGCTCGGAGGCGGCGTCACCGTCACGACGACCCTTGACCGTGCCGTCCTCGACCGACACGTCGGACAGCAGGGTGACCTGCGGGACACCCAGACGCTCGGCGACCAGCGCCGGAACGACACCCATGGTGCCGTCGGTGGAGGCCATACCGGAGACGACCAGGTCGAAGCCGGCCTTCTCGATCGCCTTGGCCAGCACCAGGGAGGTGCCGATGGCGTCGGTGCCGTGGAGGTCGTCGTCCTCGACGTGGATGGCCTTGTCGGCACCCATGGAGAGGGCCTTGCGGAGCGCGTCCTTGGCGTCCTCGGGTCCGATGGTCAGGACGGTGACCTCGGCGTCGTCCGCGTCCTCCGCGATCTGCAGGGCCTGCTCGACCGCGTACTCGTCCAGTTCGGAGAGCAGACCGTCCACGTCGTCGCGGTCGACGGTCAGGTCATCGGCGAAGTGCCGGTCGCCAGTGGCGTCGGGCACGTACTTCACAGTGACAACGATCCTCAAGCTCACGCCGGCTCTCCTACTGCATCGTCATTTCCGGGCTGCCTCTTGCAGGCAGCATAGGCGCCTCAAGCGGCCGATCCCGGTCGGGGCGTCCGCGCGCTCCGACCGAAATATTACTCGTCAGTACACCCAGTTCATGCCCGCTAAGCAAGCGCTTTGAACTGTGACCTTCGCAACGCAGCGTAACCGGAACTCGACGGCTTCGCAGGACCAGGGAGCCGTGATCAATCCCGCAGGCCGTTGAAGCGGCCCTGGTGGTAGAGGAGGGGACGGCCGGCGCCCGTGGGGTCACCCAGGACCACTTCGGCCAGCACGATGCGGTGATCACCGGCGGGAACCCGGCCGACGACCCGGCAGACCAGCCAGGCGAGCACGTCGTCGAGCACCGGTACGCCTTCCGGGCCGTCGCGCCACACGGTCGGCGCGCCGAAGCGGTCGGCGCCGCTGCGGGCGAAGGTGGCGGCCAGCTCGCTCTGGTGCTCACCGAGTATGTGGACGCCTATGTGCTCCGTCTCGGCGATCGCGGGCCAGCTGGAGGCGCCCGTGCCGATGCCGAAGGAGAGGAGCGGGGGCTCGGCGGAGACGGAGGTGAGGGAGGTGGCGGTGAAGCCGACCGGGCCGGCGTCACCGCGCGCGGTGATCACCGCCACACCGGCCGCGTGCCGGCGGAACGTCGAACGCAACAGGTCGGGAGAGGCGAGCTGAACGGTGCCGAGGTCGGGCGAGGCCGTCATGGAGTTGTCCTTCTGCTGGAGGTCGCGAGCTGGGCCGTCGGTGGTCAACAGCCCGGACAGGTGGCGCTCGCGGTGCGGGCGAGGTCGACGTGGACCCGTCCGTAGAGAAGGAGTTCGATCGGCATACGGTCAGGCTGACGATAGAGGGTGCGGACCGTCAAGCTCGTTCCGGGATCCGGAAGGCGCCGCACCACCTCCTGAGGCCCTCTCACACGGCCTCCCCCAGGGCCGCGATGACATCCGCCTTGCGGGGCTGTCCGGTGGCACGCCGCACCACGCGGCCGGCGGCGTCCAGGACCAGGACGGTGGGCGTCTTCAGGATCTGCAGGTCACGTACGAGGACCAGATGGGCCTCGGCGTCGATCTCGACGTGCGTCACTCCGGGGACCATGTCCGCGACCTCGCCGAGGATGCGCCGGGTGGCCCGGCAGGGGGCGCAGAAGGCGCTGGAGAACTGGACCAGTGTGGCCCGTTCACCGAGGTCGCCGCCCAGGTCGGCCGCGCCCAGCCGCTTGCCCTCGTCCCGCCCGCGCACCCGCACCCTCCCGCTTCGCCGCTTGTGCAGCACTCCGAAGGCGCTCGCCACGACGAGCACCGCCACGCACACCACCAGTCCGGTCATCATCTGCGCAAGCATTCACGAGACTGCAAAGATTCCCGTCTCCCGCAGGAGTTTCCGCTGCGGAATGCTTGATTCATGGACATCGACGTGAGGGGGCCGCGCTTCGGGGCGGCCGTGACGACGGCCGTGCTGGCCGTGGCCCTGGGCCTGCAGAACCCCTGGGTACTGGGCTGGCAGACGCTGGCGTTCGCGCTCGGCGCCGCCGCGGGTGTGCAGCGCTCACCCTACGGCTGGGCGTTCCGCACGGCCGTACGGCCGCGGCTGGGACCGCCGAAGGAGTTCGAGGCGTCGGAGCCGCCGCGGTTCGCTCAGGCGGTGGGGCTGGTGTTCGCGGGGCTCGGACTGGCCGGGTTCACCGTGGGACCGCAGTGGCTGGGGCTGGCCGCGACCGGGGCGGCCCTCGCCGCCGCGTTCTTGAACGCGGCGTTCGGGTACTGCCTGGGATGCGAGTTCTTCCTGCTTTTGAGGAGGGCCACAGTTCGGGCGGACCAAGCGGGGTAAAGGGGACTTAAAGATCCGGGGCGGGATGTGGGCCGACGTGACGAGGATCTCGCCGCCGTGGGGCACCAGGACTGGCTACCCGTCCGTTCTTCGGGCACGATCTGCGAGACGCCGTAAACCTACGGCTGCGTAACTTTCCCGCCGGGAGCCCCCCCTTTCCCGAGCAGAGCAGAAAGGGCCCACCCCGCCCATGGCAGAGCTGGTCTACCGTCCCGTCATCGGTTTCGCCAAGACGCTGTTCAAGGTCTGGGACCTGAAGATCGACTGCCAGGGGTCGGAGAACATCCCGCGCTCGGGCGGCGCCGTGCTGGTGAGCAATCACATCAGCTACCTGGACTTCGTCTTCAACGGTCTGGCGGCCCTGCCGCAGAAGCGCCTGGTGCGGTTCATGGCGAAGGACTCCGTCTTCCGCCACCGGATCTCGGGACCGCTGATGCGGGGGATGAAGCACATCCCGGTGGACCGCACACAGGGGGAGGCGGCCTACGCGCACGCGCTGGACTCGCTGCGCTCCGGCGAGGTGATCGGGGTCTTCCCGGAGGCCACGATCTCGCAGTCGTTCACCCTGAAGAGCTTCAAGTCCGGTGCGGCCCGCCTCGCGCAGGACGCCGGCGTCCCGCTGGTCCCGATGGCGGTGTGGGGCACCCAGCGGCTGTGGACGAAGGGCCACCCCCGCAACTTCAAGCGCGACCACCTGCCCGTCACCATCCGCGTCGGCGAGGCGGTCGAGGCACCCCGCGACCAGTACGCCGGCGCCATCACCCGCCGGCTGCGCGAGGCCGTCCAGGAGCTGCTGGACGTCGCCCAGCGCGCCTACCCCGGCCGCCCGAAGAGCCCCGAGGACTCGTGGTGGCTGCCCGCCCACCTGGGCGGTACGGCACCGACGGTGGAGCAGCTGCGCACGGCCGAGGCGCACTGACCCGCGGCACTTCGGCCGGGGCCCCTCAGGAGGTCCGTCCGGCCGCGGGCCGGTGGGGGCCGGTCGCGCCGACGCGGCGTAGGCGGGTGTGACGCCGTGGTCCACACGGCCGAGCTGGCCGACGTCCGAGGACCGCGCCGCGACTTCGCGTCCGTCAACACCGGGGGGACGGCGGTCGTCCTCGACGCGTGCCGGCGTCATGGAGTGAGCCGGCTGGTCAGCTGCTCCAGCGCGAGTGTGGTCTTCCCCGGCCGCGATCTGGAGGGCGTCGACGAGTCCGCCCCCTATCCCGGGCGGTTCCCCGCCCCTACCCCTGGTCCAAGGCCCGTGCCGAGCAGATGGTCCTGGCCGCCGACAGCCCCCAGCTGGCCACCGTGTCGCCGCGCCCCCACCTGATCCGGGGCGACGGCGACCCCCAGCTGCTGCCCGGTCTGCGCGCCGCGGTCCGGCGGGGGACACTCCTGCTGCCCGGCACGGGCGCCAACCGCGTGGACACCGTTCACGTCGCCGACGCCGCCGAGGCACACGTGCTGGCCGTGGAGCAACTGACCGCCAACTCCCCGTTTTCCGGGGCGAGTTACTCCATCACCCAGGGCCGCCCCTGCACCCTCGCCGCCACCGTCCGGGGCCTGCTCGCGCACGGCGGCAGCCCGGTGGAGGTGCGCGGTGTCCCCGCTTCGGCCGCGCTTGCCCTCGCCACCCTCCTCGAAGCCGCGGGGAAAGTCACGCGAAGGCGACGCCGTCCCCTGCTGACGCACTTCCTCGTGGCGGAACTGACCCGTGCGCACTGGTTCGACATCTCCGCGGCACGCCGCGACCTCGGCCACTCCCCCGCCGAGCACGCGTGGCAGGCGCCGTCTCACAACGAGTCGGGCAGCGTCTTCCACAGATAGGCGCGGTCGGGGGCCGCCTTCAGCGCCTCGAGGACGACCGGGTGCGGCGCGGCGTACAGGAGGGGATGGTCCAGTTCGTCCGCCGCGGGGTCGGGGATCCATGCCAGACGCTCGCCGTCCAGGGAGAACCGGGCGTCCACGCCGGGCTTGTTCCCGCGCGGGTCCTGCCGGTGCCATGCGCCGTGGAAGCGGACGGCGACCAGACCGTGCAGGGCGTGCCCGCTGCCGTCGTCGTGCGCGAGCCGCTGGTAGCACAGGGCGGTGGGGATGTCCTCGGCGCGCAGCAGGGCCGCCAGCGCGTGGGCCTTGGCGTGGCAGATGCCGGTGCCCAGCCGCAGGACGTCCGAGGCGCGCCAGGTGACGCGGAGATCGCCGGAGTCCTGGGAGTGGGGAATGGCGTCCCGTACGAATTCGTAGGCGGCTCGTGCATAGGCATACGAGTCGGTCACCCCTGCGACCAGCCGCTCAGCCGTCTCCCGGACCACGGGATGGTGAAGATCGATGGCCTCGTCGGCGGCCAAGTACGCGGACAGGTCGGCGGTGTTCTGGATCAGCTCCATGCCCGCAGAGCATAGGAACGCAGCCACTCGACAGTCAATGACTTTTCAAGTGACCGCATACCTATGCATCTCTTCCGGCTAGCGGGCCATCTCCTCCTTGAGCGCGGCCACAAAGCTGTCGACGTCCTCCTCGCTGGTGTCGAAGGAGCACATCCAGCGCACGACCCCGGCGGCCTCGTCCCAGAAGTAGAACCGGAAGCGCTTCTGCAGCCGCTCGCTCACGTCGTGCGGCAGCTTCGCGAAGACGCCGTTCGCCTGCACCGGGTAGAGGATCTCCACGCCGTGCACCGCGCGCACACCCTCGGCGAGCCGCTGCGCCATCTCGTTGGCGTGCCGGGCGTTGCGCAGCCACAGGTCCTTCGCCAGCAGCGCTTCCAGCTGCACCGACACGAAGCGCATCTTGGAGGCCAGCTGCATCGACATCTTGCGCAGGTGCTTCATCTGCCGCACCGCGTCCTGGTTGATGACCACGACCGCCTCGCCGAAGACGGCGCCGTTCTTGGTCCCGCCCAGCGAGAGGAGGTCGACGCCGACCGCGTTGGTGAACGTCCGCATGGGCACGTCCAGCGAGGCGGCCGCGTTGGCTATCCGGGAGCCGTCCAGGTGCACCTTCATGCCGCGGGCGTGGGCGTGCTCGCAGATCGCGCGGATCTCCTCGGGGGTGTAGAGCGTCCCCAGCTCCGTGCTCTGGGTGATCGACACCACCTGCGGCATGGCGCGGTGCTCGTCCTCCCAGCCCCAGGCCTGCCGGTCGATCAGCTCGGGGGTGAGCTTGCCGTCGGGCGTGGGGACGGTGAGCAGCTTCAGGCCGCCCATGCGCTCGGGCGCGCCGCCCTCGTCGACGTTGATGTGCGCGCTCTCGGCACAGATCACCGCGCCCCAGCGGTCGGTGACCGCCTGGAGCGCGACCACGTTCGCCCCGGTGCCGTTGAAGACCGGGAAGGCCTCCGCGGTGGCCCCGAAGTGGCCGCGGATGATCCGCTGGAGGTTCTCGGTGTACTCGTCCTCGCCGTACGCCACCTGGTGGCCGCCGTTGGCCAGGGCCAGGGCGGCCAGCACCTCCGGGTGGGCTCCGGCGTAGTTGTCACTGGCGAAACCGCGGACCTGCGGGTCGTGGTGGCGACGCGCGTCGGTCTTGGGAGGGTTCACGGCTTCTCGGTCAGCCACAGACGGTTTCCGTTCACTTCGGCGGCGGGCTTGCTCCAGACGCCCTCGATGGCCTCGGCGAGGTCCTTGACATCCGTGAAGCCCGCGAACTTCGCGTTGGGGCGTTCGGCGCGCATCGCGTCGTGCACCAGCGCCTTCACCACCAGGATCGTAGCCGCGGACGTGGGTCCTCCCTCACCCCCGGCCTTGCGGAAGTAGTCGGCCATGGCCAGCGTCCACGCCTCGGCGGCGGCCTTGGCGGCGGAGTACGCGGCGTTGCCCGCGGTCGGCCTGCTCGCGCCGGCCGCGCTGATCAGGACGTACCGACCGCGCTCGCTGCGCTGCAGCGCCTCGTGGAAGGCGAGGGAGGTGTGCTGCACGGTCTTGACGAGCAGCAGCTCCAGGAAGTCCCAGTCGTCCAGGCTGGTCTTGGTGAAGGTCTCGCTGCCGCGCCAGCCGCCGACCAGGTGCACCAGGCCGTCGACCCGCCCGAAGTCCTTCTCGACGTGGGCGGCCCAGTCCCGGGTGGACTGCAGGTCGAGCAGATCCACCGTGTCACCGGTGACGGTGGCGCCGCCGGAGGCGTACCGGGCGGCGTCCACGGCCTCCGACAGCCGCTGCGGGTCGTTGTCCGCGCCGACGACGGTCGCCCCGGCCTCGGCCAGGCGCAGCAGGGTCGCCCGCCCGGCCGGTCCGCCCGCGCCGGCCACCGCGATCACGGCGCCGCTGAGCGGCCCGTTCGCCCCGTTCCCCATGTTCTTCCCCTCTGCAACAGTGTTCTGGACGCGCGAAGCAGTGTTCTGGACGCGGTCGCTCACGCGGCGACCGGCTCGGCGCTGTCCGCCGTGATGCCCTTGGTGGAGGCGATCACATTCTTCAGCTTCTTGGACAGGGCCTCGTAGAACATGCTCAGCGGAAACTCGTCCGGAAGCACGTCGTCCACCAGCTTGCGCGGCGGCTGGGTCAGGTCCAGGGCCTCCGGACCCTTGGCCCACTTGGAGCCGGGGTGCGGGGCGAGGTAGGTGCGGACCAGCTCGTAGCCGGCGAACCAGTGCACCAGCTTCGGACGGTCGATGCCGTCCTTGTAGAGCTTCTCGATCTCGGCGCACAGCTGGTTGGTGACCTGCGGGGCGCGCTCCCAGTCGATGGAGAGCTTGTTGTCGGTCCAGCGGATGACGTCGTGCTTGTGCAGGTAGGCGAAGAGCAGCTGGCCGCCGACGCCGTCGTAGTTGCGTACGCGGTCACCGGTGACCGGGAAGCGGAACATCCGGTCGAAGAGCACCGCGTACTGCACGTCACGGGCCTGCGGGACACCGTCCGCCTGCAGCTTCACGGCCTCCTTGAAGGCGGTGAGGTCGCAGCGCAGCTCCTCGAGGCCGTACATCCAGAACGGCTGGCGCTGCTTGATCATGAACGGGTCGAACGGCAGGTCGCCATGGCTGTGGGTGCGGTCGTGGACCATGTCCCACAGCACGAAGGCCTCTTCGCAGCGCTTCTGGTCGTGGACCATGGCGGCGATGTCCTCGGGCAGCTCAAGGCCCAGGATCTCGACGGCGGCGTCGGTGACCCGGCGGAAGCGGGCGGCCTCGCGGTCGCAGAAGATGCCACCCCAGGAGAATCGTTCCGGCGCCTCACGGACGGCGATGGTCTCCGGGAAGAGGACCGCGGAGTTGGTGTCGTAACCCGAGGTGAAGTCCTCGAAGGTGATGCCGCAGAACAGCGGGTTGTCGTAGCGGGTGCGCTCCAGCTCGGCCAGCCAGTCGGGCCAGACCATGCGCAGCACGACCGCCTCCAGGTTGCGGTCCGGGTTGCCGTTCTGCGTGTACATCGGGAAGACGACCAGGTGCTGCAGTCCGTCCGCGCGGTGCGCGGCGGGCTGGAAGGCCAGCAGGGAGTCCAGGAAGTCCGGCACCTGGAAGCCGCCCTCGACCCAGCGGTGCAGGTCCTTCACGAGGGCCTGGTGGTAGGCCTCGTCGTGCGGGAGCAGCGGGGACAGCTCTTCGACCGCGTCGACGACACGCCGTACGGCGGCCTCGGCGTCCGCCGTGGCCGGGGCGCCCTCGGCCTCGAAGTCGATCGATCCGTCCTTGGACTGCCATGGCCGGATCTGCTCCACGGCATCCTTGAGCACGGGCCAGGCCGGGTGCTCCACCACCCTGGTCGGCGAAGAAACCTGTCCCTCCGCACCCGCCTGCACAAGAATTTCCGTCATGTCCCATCCTCCACGGGAGAAGCTCGCGTAAGGACACCGTATGCATACCCCGTTTCAGCCAGCAAGAGGCAAGCTCAGGAAATTATTCTGCGCTCGCCCTTGGTCACCGACATTTTTCCTGCCGTAAACCGTGACGGCGCTCACTTCCGTCGGCGGCACGCACTTCACGCGCGGCGCACCGCGGGGCCGTCAAGGGTGCGGGGACTCGCCCACGACAGGGTGACGGCAGGGTCGGACACCGGCCAGCTGACGGCCGCCACCCACCCGGATGCCTCGTGCACATGCGGGTCCATCGCACGGCCCGGCCATTAGGCTGCGACCTGCCCGCGCGGACGACGGCGTCCGCCCGTCCCGCGCGCGCCGAGCCGCCGTCGACGGAAGCGAGTTGAACCTTGAACTTCCTTACCATCGGTCACCGCGGGGTCATGGGTGTCGAGCCCGAGAACACCCTCCGTTCCTTCGTCGCCGCGCGGGACGCCGGCCTCGACCTGATCGCACTCGATCTGCAGCTGAGCAAGGACGGCGCCCTGGTCGTCATGCACGACGCGGAGGTGGACCGTACGACCGACGGCACCGGACCGATCGCCGACAAGACCCTGGCCGAGCTGCGCGCCCTGGACGCGGGCCGGGGCGAGCGGGTGCCGGTGTTCGAGGAGGTCCTGGACGCGGTGCACACGCCGCTGCAGGCCGAGATCAAGGACGTGGCGGCGGCCCGGGCCCTGGCGGCGGTGATGCACCGGCGCGATCTGGTCGGGCGTGTGGAGGTGTCGTCCTTCCACGACGACGCGGTCGCCGAGATCGCGCGGCTGGTGCCGGGCGTGCGCACGGCGCTGGTCGCCAGCCGCTACGGCACGGACGTGGTGGAGCGCGCGGTCGCCGTCGGCGCGGCGACCGTCTGCCTCAACATCCGCCGGCTCACCCTGGAGGTCGTCGAGCACGCCCGCGCGTCCGGGCTGCGGATCATCGGCTGGGTCGTCAACACCCAGGATCATCTGCGGCTGGTGCGCGCCCTGGAGCTGGACGGCGCGACGACCGACTTCCCGGAGATCAAGCGCACCGGGCGCTTCACCGCGTAGGGCCCCCTCGCGGGGGCGAGCTCACGCGAGCTTCTTGACCAGCAGCTCGAACTGCAGGTCCGCGCGCTGCGGGATGCCGAACCGCTCGTCGCCGTACGGGAAGGGGCTCATCCTTCCCGTACGGCGGTAGCCGCGGCGCTCGTACCAGGCGATCAGATCGTCGCGTACGGAGATCACCGTCATGTGCATCTCGGTGACGCCCCAGGTCTCGCGGGCCCGGCGCTCGGCCTCCGCCATGACCGTCTTGCCGAGGCCCGCCCCCTGCAGGGTGGGGCTGACCGCGAACATGCCGAAGTAGGCGTGGTCGCCGCGGTGTTCGAGCTGGCAGCAGGCGACGATCCGGCCGTCGTGCTCCACGGTCAGCAGCCGGCTGTCGGGTGACTTGATCACCTGCAGCACGCCCTCCGGGTCCGTGCGCTGGCCCTCCAGGATGTCCGCCTCGGTGGTCCACCCGGCCCGGCTGGCGTCCCCGCGGTAGGCCGACTCGATCAGCGCGACCAGCGCGTCGACGTCGGCGTCGGTGGCGTCGCGGAAGGTGGGTCCGGTGGCGGCGGTTTCCATGAGGCGGCCTTTCGGTCTCGGGCGTGGCAGAGCCAGGGTCGAGAGTAACCCTGCCCTAGGCTCCGCCTGCATGGTGCACGTACTCAGCAGCCGGACCCTGCTCACCCCGACCGATCCCGAGCGCTCCCGGGCCTTCTACGGCGAGCAGTTGGGGCTCGCCGTCTACCGCGAGTTCGGTACGGGTCCCGAGCGCGGGACCGTCTACTTCCTCGGCGGCGGTTTCCTGGAGGTCTCGGGGAGGTCCGAGACGCCGCCGTCGCCCGCGGTGCGGCTGTGGTTGCAGGTGGACGACGTGACGGCCGCGCACGAGGAACTGCGCGCGCGGGGCGTCGGCATCGTCCGGCCGCCGGTGCGGGAACCGTGGGGCCTGGTCGAGATGTGGATCGCCGACCCGGACGGCACCCGCATCGCCCTGGTGGAGGTCCCCGCGGACCATCCGCTGCGGTACCGGCCGGGGATCTAGGGGATTTCGTTTGGATCAGCCCGGGTGTCCGTGACACCCGGCACGGCACCTCGCCGCGTTGTCGGATCACCCGAGTACGCCCCGTACGCGGGTGACCCTCCGCCTCGCGATGCAGCGCACCGCGCCGCACGCCGCGGCCTGATCCGGCCTGATCCAAACGAAACCCCCTGGCGTCCGGCCTCGCCCTCGGGCCTGGTCCCGGCCGTGAGCACGGGGCCGTCGGCGACCGGCAGCGAGGGCAGGCACTCGGCCTGCGGCGTCGCCGCCAGGGCCCGCGCCCGGTGCTGCGGGTCCTGCGGGTCCTGCGGGTCCTGTGCCAGGGCGCCGCAGCCCCTCGGCCGGGCCACGCCTTCGGGGCCGTACGGCCCCTCCCGGGTCGGCGTCGACGTACGAGACCTGCGGGCCGCACCGCCCACCGCGCCTCGCCGAGGGCTCGCAGCCGCCCCGGCCGAGGTCGCGGCGCGGGCCAGTGGTGCCGTCGCGCTGGCGCCCGTCCCGGTGCCGGACGGTCCGCGCATCGCGGTGCTGCGCGATCCGCAGGGTGCGGCGTTCGGAGTACACCGGGCCGGTGAGGCGGGCTGAGCGGCGCCCTTGCCTTCGAGAGCACTCCAGCCCCTAGCGTCGCACGCACCACCTGCCGGAAAGGGAAGCACACGTGCGATACACACTGTTCGGACGGACCGGCCTGCGCGTCAGCGAGCTGGCGCTCGGCACGATGACCTTCGGGGAGGACGTGGGCTGGGGTGCCGACAGCGACACCTGCGCCCGGATCCTCGACGCGTACGCCGACGCGGGCGGCAACTTCGTCGACACCGCGAACAACTACGCCTCGGGCAGCTCCGAGCGGATCCTCGGCGAACTGCTGGCCGGGCGCCGCGACCGGTTCGTGCTGGCGAGCAAGTACACCTGCGGCACCCACGACGGCGACCCCAACGCCGCGGGCAACCACCGCAAGAACCTCGTGCAGTCGGTCGAGGAGAGCCTGCGCCGGCTGCGCACCGACCGGCTCGACGTGCTGTGGGTGCACGCCCGGGACAACTTCACCCCGGTGGAGGAGGTGATGCGCGCCCTGGACGACGTCGTGCGCGCCGGCAAGGTGCTCTACGTAGGGGTGTCGGACTGGCCGGCCTGGGAGATCGCCCAGGCCAACACCGGTGCGGAACTGAGGGGTTGGACGTCCTTCGCGGGCTCGCAGCTGCGCTACAGCCTGCTGGAGCGCACCCCGGAGCGTGAACTGCTCCCGCAGGCCCGGGCGTTCGACCTCGCCGTGTTCGCCTGGGCGCCGCTGGCGGCGGGCAGGCTCACCGGGAAGTACCGGCGCAAGGAGCGGGGCCGGCTGGACGTACTGGGAGAGCGGCCGGCGGCGTGGGAGGAGGACGTGATCAGCGTCGTCCTGGACGTCGCCCAGCAGGGCGGCTGGAGCCCGGCGCAGGTGGCTCTGGCCTGGCTGCTGGGCCGGCCCGGGAACGTCGTACCGATCGTCTCCGCCACGAGGCCGCAGCAGCTGGCCGACAACCTCGCGAGCACCGGGGTGCGGCTGGACCCGGACGCGGTGAAGCGGCTGGACGAGGTGAGCGCGGTCCCGTTGGGCTTCCCGCACGACTTCCTGCGCGAGCCGCCGGTCACCCGCAACGTCTACGGCGACCGCTGGCCGGACATCCAGGACCGCCGCTCGACCTGCCGGCGTACGGCGCACGACGTGCTCTAGGCGCGCAGCGTGCCCGTGCGGCCCTCCAGGTGACTCAGCAACTCGGCCAGCAGACCGGCGAGTTCACCCTGGCCCGCCGGGGGCAGCACGGACAGAACCGTTGTTTCGTAGGCGAGTTGCTCCGGCAGGATGCCGTCGACCAGGTCGCGGCCGGTGTCGGTGAGGCGGAGGTGGGCGACACGCCGGTCGCGGGTGTCGCCGCGCCGCTCGACCAGACCGCGTTCGGTCAGCTGCTTGAGCCGCTTGGTGACGGCGGCCCCGGAGGAGAAGGTCTCCCGGGCCAGCTCCCCCGGGGTCAGCTCGTGCCCGGTGCGGCGCAACGCCCCCAGCAGGTCGAACTCGGGACGGCTGAGCCCGGCCCGGCGCAGCGGCGCGTCCTCCGCCTGCTGGAGCAGCGCCGCGCAGCGGTTGATCCGGCCGATGACCTCCATGGGCCCGGTGTCCAGCTCGGGGTGGACGGCCTGCCACTGCCGGACGACGGCGGCGACGGTGTCACGACGGCCGGCGGTGCCGCCGGGGCCGGTCCCGGGCTGGGTTCCGCGCGGGGCGGAGCCCGTGTCGGGGGCGGAGCCCATGGCGGGAGCGGGGCCCGTGCCGGACGTGTTCTCCGCCGGCGTCCGTTCGCCGTTCGTCGCCGTCATGGCCGTATGTCCTCCGTCGCTCTGCCCGGGGCTCGGCCCTGATCCTGGTGCCGGCCCGGGTTCTGGCCCTGGTCCTGGGTGCGCGGTACGAACCCCTGGTGTCGTACCGTCGCCGCGAGCGTACGGTGTCCGGACTGTTCGGCGAGCGCGACCCGCTCCTCGGGCAGGGTGCGCTGCCACCACTCGCCGGACACGGCGTCGGCCGTGGCGCGCAGGTCGACGAGGGCGGCGGCGAGGGCACGCCGCGCGGACTCCAGGGCGCGGGGTGCCGGGTGGGGTTCGGCCAGCAGCCGGGCGGCGTTCTCGCGGGCGCGTTCCGCGGTCGTCAGCGCGTGGTCGAGGCGGTCGCCCGCACGCCGGTTGGTGACGGCGACGGCCGCGACGAGGCCGACCAGCGCACCCACCAGGGTGTCCGCGACCCGCTGGGTGATCAGTTCGGCCGGATTCTGGGCGCGGGCGAACTCGGTGACGAGCAGGGCCATGGGCGTGACGCAGACGCTGCCCAGCCAGTAGTTGCGGCCGATCAGCGCCTCGGCGCCGAAGTTCAGGGCCAGGGTGCACAGCACCAGGGCGGCCGGGTGGAGGTGGGCGAGGGGGGCGAGTGCGGCGAAGAGCAGGACGCCGACGACATTGCCGACGACACGCTGGATGCCGCGGCTGAAGGTGAGGGTGACGTTGGCCTGGTAGAGGGAGGCGGCGGTGACCAGGGCCCAGTACGGGCGGCCCACCCCGAGCGCGAGGGAGGCGTAACCGGCGAGGGCGCAGCCGGTCGCGGTGCGCAACGCGATCGGGGCGAGCGGGGCGAGGCGGTGCCGCAACGAGGGCCGTGGGTGGGAGGGTTCGGCGTCCACGCCGAGGGGTTCGTCGGCGGACTCGCACGGGGAGCCGGCGCGTGGTATCAGGCCGGTGCCGCGGAGCTCGCGGGCCCAGACGCGCAGCCGTGCGGGGTCGGTGTCGGCCGGGGCGGCGAGGGCGACCTCGGCGCGGACGAGGAGCCGTTCGAGCGCGCGCCGGGTGCGGTCGGGCCGGGCCCCTGCGGCGAGCAGCGACTGCCGGGCGGCGTGGACGGCGGCGGCGGCCGCGGCCCGGGCGTGGCCGTCGGCGCTGCCGCGCGTGTCGGCGTACCCGGCGGCGGCGTTCAGGGCCAGGGCGGTGGCGCGGCGCTCGGGACCGTGCGGGCGGAGCAGTCCGGGCGCCATGCCGACCAGCCAGGCCCAGGCGCCGGCCGCCAGGGCCAGCCCGACGTGGGCCGGCACCTGGTCCACGGTCTGCGGCGCGAACAGCGAGGCGGAGGTGATGAAGGTCAGCACCACGTTCGCGGGCGGTCCGAGCCGGGCGGCGTCGCACGCTGTCTTCTGGACGGCCGCCATGACGGCGCCGACGGTGACCAGGACGACGGGATCGGAGGTGAGCGACGCGGCGAGCAGGGACACGGCGAGGCCGCCGACCATGGCGAGCACCACCCGGGCGAGGAGGCGGGCGCGGGCGGCGTAGGGCCTGCTGTGGCCGTAGAGGGCGCACAACGACCCGGCCATCGTGTACATCGCGAGGTCGAGGCGGCCGAGCGCCAGCAGGGTCAGGTTGGGCGGGGCGACCGCGGCGACCGCACTCAGCGCGGGCTTGAACCAGATGTCGGAGGGCCGTCCGAGACGGAGCACTCCGGCGAGGGGAAGCAGGTGGCGGGTCGCACGGCTCATGGCATCAATTTAACATGTGTTTTACTCGTAAAATTCCTCGGTCGACACACACCCACGGCGCGTTCACCTGCCGCGTTCCGGCGAGTGCTCCCCGTATACACCCTTGCGCTCGCGTGCGCTCCGCTTGCCGTGGGCATCGCATCCTCGACCCACCGTCGAGCGGGGAGGTGCGTGTGCACGGACCGGTGCCGGCAGCGTGGCTGCTGGTCGCGCTGTGCGCCGCGACCGGCGCGTACTGCCTGCTGCGGATGCGCAGCGGTGTCGAGGAGCAGCGCCGGGCCGCGGGCGGCGAGGCGCTCATGGGGTTCGGGATGGCCGTGATGGCCGTTCCGGCGGCGGTGTTCACGCCGCCGGGCTGGGCGTGGCCGGTGTACGCGGCCGTGTTCGGCGCGGCGGCACTACGCGCGCTGTGGACGGCGCGCGCCGCCCCGCGTCATCTGCACCACCTCGTGGGCGCCGCCGCCATGGTCTACATGGCGGTCGTGATGGCCGCGGCCCCGGCCGGCGCGCACCACGCACACGGCGGCACCGGGGTGCCCTTGCTGACCGGCGTGCTGCTCGCGTACTTCAGCGGGTACGTGCTGCTCGCCGGCGCCCGCCTGGTGCCCGCCGCCGTCACGGTGGCCGGGGCCGGCGGCGCGCCTGCCGGCTGGGGCGACCGGCCGGAGCTGGCGCGGGCCTGCCGGCTGTCCATGGGGATCGGGATGGTGGCCATGCTGCTGACCATGTGAGCCGTGGGCGCCCGGCGCGGGTGCGTTGTCTGCGTCACTTCGGTGGCGCGGACCGTACCCGTCAGCGGCCTCGCGCTCATAGGGTGCTGACCATGATGGTCCCCGTGACCCTGCTGCTGCTCGGCGCCCTGACCGCCGTCGTCGCCCCGCGGCTGCTCGCCCGGGCCGACTGGCCGGACCGCGAACCGGTCGTCGCCCTCTGGGTGTGGCAGTGCGTCGTGGCGGCCGTGCTGCTGTGCTGTCTGCTGTCGATGACGCTCAGCGCGTCGGCGGCCTGGCAGGCGGTCCGGGGGCAGGTCTTCGCCCGGGCTCCGCGCGCCGTCGTGGACGCCTACGCCCTGGGCACGGCCGGGCCCTGGGCGGCGGCCACCGCCGTCCTGCTCGCCGCCGGCGGCCTGTGGAGTCTCGCGATGCTGGTGCGCGAGGTCGTACGGGCCCGTACCCGGCGGCGCGCACGGCGGACCGAACTCCTCGTGCGGGCCCCGCTGTTGCCGGGCGAGGAGCCGGCGAGCGGCCGACTGGTGGTACTGGAGGGCGAGCGGCCCGACGCCTGGTGGCTGCCCGGTACGGCACCCCGGCTGGTCATCACGACGGCCGCGCTGCGCCGCCTGAAGGGGCGTCAACTGGACGCGCTCCTCGCCCATGAGCAGGGGCACGCGCAGGCCCGGCACGACTGGCTGCTGCACTGCTCGGCGGCGCTGGCGGGCGGGTTCCCGCAGGTGCCGGTGTTCGCGGCGTTCCGCGACGAGATGCACCGGCTGGTCGAGCTCGCCGCCGACGACATGGCCTCCCGGCGCTTCGGCCGGCTGACGACCGCGCTGGCGCTGGTCGAACTCAACGAGGAACGGGGCGTTTTCGGGCCCTGCCCCACCCCGCAGGCCCATGTGCCGCAGCGTGTGCACCGACTGCTGACTCCTCCGGACCGGCTCCCCGCACTGCGCCGGCTGCGCCTGACGGCGGTCGCGGCGCTGGTGCCGGTCATCCCCGTACTGGTGGCCCTGGTCCCCGGCTTGCGGGCCCTCGGCTGAGCCCGACCGCACGACAGGAGGCCGCACGAGCCGGCCGGTTGGTGGCCCCGGGCCGCCCGGTCGACGAGGATCGCGGTATGCGCCACAGCCCCGCCCCGCTCCGGCCCCGCCCACACACCCTGCGCACCACCGCACTCCTCGCAGCCGCCCTCGGCATGTGCTGCGGGGTGCTGTCGGTCCTGGTCGTGATCCACTGGCACCCCCTGCTCGGCTTGGACGGCGGCATCTCCCGTACGACCCACCGCTGGGCGGTCCGCGACCACGTGCTCACACATGTCTTCCGGGTGCTGACGGACTGGGTCTGGGACCCGCTGACCATGCGCCTGACGGGCGCGCTGGCCGCGGTGTGGCTGGTGTGGCGGCACGCCGCCTGGTGGACGGCGCTGTGGCTGGCGGCCACCGTGACCGTGGCGGGGATCGTGCAGCAGACGGTCAAGGACGCCGTCGGCCGGCCCCGCCCGGTGTGGCCGGATCCCGTCGACTCCGCCCACTACGCGGCCTTCCCCTCCGGTCACGCCATGACGGCCACCGTGGTCTGCGGACTGCTGCTGTGGCTGCTGCACCGATTCGGCGCGGGCCGCGCCCGGTGGCGTACGGCCGTGGCGGTGGCCGTGGTCTCGGTGGTGGGCGTGGGCGTCACCCGGGTGTGGCTGGGCGTCCACTGGCCCTCGGACGTGCTCGGCGGCTGGCTCTTCGGGGCGTTGCTGGTGACCCTGGCCGTGGTGGTGCACGAGTGGCCGCGCCGTCGCCACGCCGATACGTCCGCCGACGGGCCCGGATAGGGTCGAGCCCATGACTGCCGTGTTGTTCGATTTCTCCGGGACGCTGTTCCGCGTCGAGTCCACCGAGTCCTGGCTGCGTGCGGTACTGGCACAGACCGGACACACCCTGCCCGAACCCGAACTGCTGGACACCGCACGGGCCTTGGAGGAGGCCGGTGCGCTCGCGGGTGGCGCGAACCCGGTCGAACTGCCGGAGGATCTGACCGGGGTCTGGGCGGTGCGGGACGAGAGCGCGGAGCTGCACCGGGCCGCCTACACGGGCCTGTCCCGGCGGGTGCCGCTGCCCGACCCCGGGCTGCACGACGCACTGTACGAACGGCACATGACGCCCGCCGCCTGGGTCCCGTACCCGGACGCCGCCGAGGTGCTGCGCACCCTGCGCGAGCGCGGGATCGGTGTCGGCGTGGTCAGCAACGTCGGCTGGGACCTGCGGCCGGTGTTCCGCGAGCACGGCCTGGACCCGTATGTGGACGCGTATGTGCTGTCGTACGAGCACGGCGTGCAGAAGCCGGACCCCCGGCTGTTCTCCGTCGCCTGTGCGGCGCTGGGCGCCGATCCGCGGCAGGTGCTGATGGTCGGGGACAGCAAGGAGGCGGACGGCGGCGCGACCGCGCTCGGCTGCCGGGTGCACTTCGTCGACCACCTGCCGGTGGCGGACCGGCCCGACGCGCTGCTTCCCGTGCTGGATCTGGTGGGGTGAGGTCCCGGGGCTGCCGGCGGACCGGCCGGCCGTCCTGGGAGCTCGGCGAAAAGGACTCGTTCCGGTACCGTCCGTCTGAGACGATCCCCCGCGTCGCCCCAGACGGACGGCAGCCCTGGACAGGGCGGCCCGCGCACGGCGGCGCCCCCTGCGATGAGTATAGTTGGCTGGCAGCCAGTCAACGCAGGAGTTACAGGATGTCCCCGCGCAGCGCCTCGGTCAATGAAGAGTTGCGGCGACGTTCCCGGGAGCGGCTGTTGCAGGCCGCCGTGGAACTGGTCGACGAGCGCGGCTACGAGGCGACCACCTTGGGCGACATCGCGGACCGGGCCGGGTCGGCGCGCGGACTGGTGTCGTACTACTTCCCCGGCAAGCGCCAGTTGGTGCAGTCCGCCGTGCACCGGCTGATGCACCGTACGCTGGAAGAGGCGCTGGAGCGGGAGCCGCGCACCGAGGACGGCCGGGAGCGGCTCGCCCGGACCATCGACGCGATCCTTGGTCTGGCCCGCGACCGGCCGGTGCTGATGCGCCAGCACATGGCGGGGCTGCTGCAGGCGGAGGGCTTCGTGCAGTGCCCGGAACAGCGCCGGCTGTCGGAGCTGCTCAGCGACACCGTCGCCCGGTACGGCTCCGACGACGTCTTCGCCGACTATCAGCTGCTGCGGGCCCTGTTGATGGGCGCGGTGTACTCGGCCCTGGTGCCGGGGGTGCCGATGCCCGTTCCGGCGCTGCGGGCCGAACTGTTCCAGCGGTACGGGCTCGACTGGGAGTCGGGGGTGCCGCCGGAGAGGGTGACGGGCGGCGAGGCGCGGGAAGAGGACCTGTCCCGGTTCTTCGCCACGGAAGAGCGTCCCAGCCACCCGGGTCAGCCCAGTCACCCCTGAGGACCGCCGCAACCCGCCTCAGTCCCGACGCGCATGACGGGGTGTCAGGTAACCGGCGTCCCGCGCCTGGGCGATCAGCCTGAGGGAGCGGCGACGGCTGTGCCCGGTCGCGCTCATCACGGCGAGCACCGGGTCAAAGCCCTGCTGCTGGGCGGCGCGGTACTCCTGTGCGACGAGCCGCCGGCCCTCGTTGCCACGCGGCCAGCCCGACCGGGCACGGCGCGGCCCCGTGCAGTGCAGCGCGCTCTCCTGCTCGCCGCCGGCTTCCGGTTCGCGTTCCTGGCCGTCGGCTTCCGGTTCACGGTCCGGGGCGGCGGCCGGCGGAGCCTGCTCCATGCCGACGGCTTCCGGCGCATGCTCCGTGGCGGCGGCTTGCGGCGCATGCTCCGTGGCGGCGGCTTGCGGCGCGTGCTCCGTGGCGGAGGCTTCCGGAACTGACTCCGTGGCGGCGGCTTGCGGAACGGGCTCCGTGCCGGCGGTGTCCCGTTCCCGCCCCCCGCCGGCGGTGTCCCGTTCGTGCCGCTCGTCCGACCGCCGGTCGCCCCCGTCCTCGTGCGACCGCTCCACCGCCACCCCGCACGACTCCAGCAGCGGCGCCTCGATCCAGTGGGCGAGGACCGTCAGGTCGGTGAGGGACAGGGCCGGCTGCGCGCTGACGTCCTCGATGGAGACGCGTCCGTCACGCAGGACGGCCAGGGCCTCGACGCGGGCGCCGTCGGGGAAGGCCAGCAGGACCTGGTACCAGGACGTCGTGCCGCCGTGCTCCCGCACCTTCCACGCGGGCCACACGGATACGGCGCCGTCCTCCGCGTTCCGATCAGAAAGATCAAGAAAGGATGCTTCTAGCACACACGGAACGTAACCGCATGATCGCATTCCATACGAACGGACACGCGTCGGCGTCACCCCGCCGGCCCCTGCCGTCGCGGCCCCGAGGGTGCCATGCTGGAGCCGTCCGCACACCCTCCTTCGGGCAAGGAGTACCGCTGTGCTGCGTGTCGCCGTCGTCGGTTCGGGGCCGAGCGGGTGCTACACCGCCCAGACCCTGGTTCAGCGGGACCCGGGAGTGTGCGTGGACGTCCTGGACCGGCTCCCGTGCCCCTACGGCCTGGTCCGCTACGGTGTCGCTCCGGACCACGAGAAGATCAAGTCGCTGCAGGGCAGCCTCAGAACGGTGCTGGAGCACGAGCGGGTGCGCTTCCTCGGCGGGGTCCGGGTGGGCGGCCCGGGCGGACTGCCGGTGGAGCGGCTGCGGGAGCCGTATCACGCGGTGGTGTACTGCGTGGGCGCCGCCACCGACCGCCGGCTGGGGATCCCGGGCGAGGAGCTGCCCGGCAGCTGGTCCGCGACCGACTTCGTGGCCTGGTACAGCGCGCACCCGGACGCGGCCGACGCCGGATTCCTGCGGGGGGTGCGGTCGGCCGTCGTCATCGGCGTGGGCAACGTGGCGGTGGACGTGACCCGGATGCTGGTCCGGGGTGCCGCGGAGCTGCGCCCGACGGACATCCCCCAGGCGGCGCTGGACGCGCTGGCGGCGAGCGGGATCACCGAGGTGCACATGGTGGGCCGGCGTGGCCCCGCACAGGCCCGCTTCACCACCAAGGAGCTGCGCGAGCTGGGCACGCTGCCCGGTACCGAAGTCGCCGTCGACCCGGCCGACCTGGCGCTGGATCCGGCCGACCCGACGGCGTTGCCCGCCGGACAGCGCCGCAATCTGGAGGTGCTCCGCGACTGGGCCGCCCGGTCCCCGGCCCGTGCCGTCCGGCGCGTCGGCCTGCGGTTCTTCCTGCGCCCCGTGGAACTGCTCGCGGACGGAGGCCGGGTGGGTGCCGTGCGCTTC
Organism: Streptomyces sp. NPDC001135; assembly: GCF_053598395.1. Taxonomy (NCBI): domain Bacteria; kingdom Bacillati; phylum Actinomycetota; class Actinomycetes; order Kitasatosporales; family Streptomycetaceae; genus Streptomyces; species Streptomyces sp. NPDC001135. Next base: position 37,979 of record NZ_JBSFKD010000007.1, read on the forward strand.
GAGCGGACGGCACCGGACGGGCACGGCGGGGTGACGGGCACCGGCCGGTTCGAGGACGTTCCCGCCCAGTTGGTGCTGCGCTCGGTGGGCTATCGCGGAGTGCCGCTGGACGGGCTGCCGTTCGACGCGGCGAGCGGCACGGTGCCGAACGAGGCCGGACGCGTCGTACGCGACGGTGTCCCCTCCCCGGGCGAGTACGTAGCCGGGTGGATCAAGCGCGGCCCGACGGGTGTCATCGGCACCAACCGGCCCTGCGCCAAGGAGACGGTGGCGTCCCTGCTCGCGGACGCGCCCGCGCTGCTGGACAAGCAGCTGCCGGAGGATCCGGTGACGGCGCTGCGCGCGGCCGGGATCGAACCGGTGCCCTGGGCGGGGTGGCTGGCGATCGAGCAGGCCGAGGCGGCACTGGGCGCGCGGCTGGGGCGGAGCGTGGTCAAGCTGGCCGACTGGGACGCGCTGCTGACGGCGGCCCGGTCGGCGTAGCGCCACGCCCGGCCGCGCGGTGGCATGACCTGGTGACATGGCCGGGGACATGACACACGCCGGCAACAGAGCGGAAATCAACAAACTGTTCAAGGCCCTTACGGTCTCGTCCTGTTCGGATGCCACTCCCCCCGCCGCTGACGGAGCCCCCATGACCACGACCGCGGACGTCCACCCCGTTGACGAGATCCCCCCGGTACGGCAGTTGGCCGTCTTCGGGTTGCAGCACGTGCTCGCGATGTACGCCGGTGCCGTCGCCGTGCCGTTGATCGTGGGCGGCGCGATGAAGCTGTCATCCGCGGACCTGGCGTATCTGATCACCGCCGACCTGCTGGTGTGCGGGATCGCCACGCTGATCCAGTGCGTCGGCTTCCGGCGGTTCGGTGTCCGGCTGCCGATCATGCAGGGCTGTACGTTCGCGGCCGTCTCGCCGATGGTGCTGATCGGGACGACGGGCGGCGGGCTGCCCGCGATCTACGGCGCGGTGATCGTCGCAGGCCTTGTGATCATGCTGCTCGCGCCCGTCTTCGGCACGCTGTTGCGCTTCTTCCCGCCGCTGGTGACCGGCACGGTGATCCTGGTCATCGGGCTCTCCCTGCTGCCGGTGGCGGGCAACTGGGCCGCGGGGGGCGCCGGTGCGAAGGACTTCGGCGCGCCGAAGAACCTGGCACTGGCCGCCTTCGTGCTGCTCGTGGTGCTGGCCGTGCAGCGGTTCGGGCCCGCCGCGCTCGGCCGGATCGCCGTCTTGATCGGCATCGCGTCCGGTCTCGCGGTCGCCGTGCCCTTCCACTTCACCGACTTCAGCGGGGTCGGGGACGCCGACTGGGTGGGGATCAGCACGCCCTTCCACTTCGGGGTGCCGCGGTTCAAGGCGTCCGCGATCGTGTCCATGCTGGTGGTGGCTTTGGTGACGATGACCGAGACGACGGGTGACCTCGTCGCCGTGGGCGAGCTGACCGGACGCAAGGTGCAGCCGCGCTCGCTCGCCGACGGGCTGCGGGCGGACGGTCTGTCGACCGTGCTGGGCGGGGTGTTCAACACCTTCCCGTACACGGCGTACGCGCAGAACGTGGGCCTGGTCGGCATGACGCGGGTGCGCAGCCGCTGGGTGGTCGCGGCGGCCGGCGGGATCCTGGTGCTGCTCGGCCTGCTGCCCAAGCTGGGCGCGGTGGTCGCGGCGATCCCGGCGCCGGTGCTGGGCGGAGCCGGACTCGTGATGTTCGGGACGGTCGCGGCGAGCGGGCTGCGGACGCTGGCCCGGGTGGACTTCCGCGGCGACGGCAATCTGACGGTGGTCGCCGTGTCGGTGGCGATCGGCATGCTGCCGGTGGGCGTGCCGACGGTCTACGAGAGGTTCCCCGACTGGTTCCGGACCGTGATGAACAGCGGCATCAGCGCGGGCTGTCTGACCGCGATCGTGCTGAACGTGCTCTTCAACCACCTTCCGGCGAAGGCCGGTTCGGATGCGCTCACCGAGTCGGCCGGTCTGCCGGTCGGTGGCGGCGGCCAGGAGGCTGCCGAGCACCCCCGGGAAGGGGCCGCCTAGATCGGCGCCAGCCTCACGTCAGGGGAGATCGGACAGGGAGGTCACCGCGGACAGCCCTTGGGCGCGTCCTGGTCCAGGCTGCCCGGATCGGGTTGAGTTGAGGACGTAGGCCCGGCACTTCAGGCACTTCTGCGGCAGGCCACCGGCCCGCGCCTCCCGAAGCCGCCCGACCGGGCCCGTTCGCCGCACACCCCCGACGACGACCGACCGCGCACCCCGACGACGACCGACCGCCCACCCCTTCGCCGCGCACCCGGCAGCAACCGACCGCCCAGCCCCTCCACCCCACACCCCGGCAGCAACCGATCGCCCCACCCCCCTTCGCCGCGCACCCGGGGAGTCGGGCAGGCCGTGTCGCCCGGCGCTCAGCCCGGCAGCAGGCGGCCGACCGTCTCCTCCAGGCGCGGCAGCACCCGCTGGCCCGCCAGGGCCAGGGCGATCGCCGCGAGGACGCCGGCCCAGCCGACCGGGCCGAGCGGGGTGCACCCGACCGCGTGGCTGACACCGGGGGTCTGCACCGCCGCGACCAGCGCCACGGCGGAACCCAGGCAGGTGATCTGCACCAGGCGGCTGTCGCGACGGTCCAGCCACGTCTGCACGAGCTGGGTGCCGACCACCCCGCACAGCGCCATCGTGCCGCAACGGCGCGCGCTGCCCGGCGTGAAGCGGCCGATCAGCCAGGCCGTCACCGCACCCAGGCAGGTGGTGAGCGCGCGGTGCCGGATCTGCCGGAGCAGGGGTGCGCCGAGCACGGCGGAAGCCTCCTCCGGGGATCCGCTGCGGGTGCGCACGGTGCCGGGTGTGTCGTCCTTCTCGGTCACGGCCACCGCCATCGACGGGAACAGGTCGGTGAAGAGGTTGACCATGAGCATCTGCCGGGTGGACAGCGGCGCCCGGCCGGACAGCAGCGTGCCGAGGATGCCGAACCCGACTTCGCCCGCGTTGCCGCCGATCAGGATGGCGATGGCGTCGGCCACGCTGTGCCACAGTGCCCGGCCCTCGCCTACCGCGTCGATCAGGACCGTCAGATCGTCGTCGGTGAGCACGATGTCGGCGGCGTTGCGGGCGGCGGCCGAGCCGCGCGCGCTGATGCCGACGCCGATGTCGGCGGCGCGGATGGCCGCCGCGTCGTTGGCACCGTCGCCCACCATGCCGACGACCCGGCCCGCGTCCCGCAGCGCCTCGACGACCTGGAGCTTCTGCTCGGGCGCCACCCGGGCCACCACGCCCGCGTCCCGCAGCATCCGGGCCCTGGCCGCCCGGTCCGCCGCCGCCAGCTCGTCCCCGGTGACCACGACGGTGTCCTCGGGCCAGCCCAGATCGGCGGCGATGGCCCGGGCGGTCTGCGGGTGGTCGCCGGTGAGCATGACCGGTCGTACGCCCGCCTTGTTCAGCCCCGCCACCAGCGCCGTGGACGTCTCGCGCGGTACGTCGGACAGCGCCAGCAGTCCGGTGAACTCCAGATCCCGCAGCGGCTGTTCCAGGACGTCGGCGGCCTCCTGTTCGGTCGCGTCGAGCCGCCGTTCGGCCACCGCCAGCACCCGGAGGCCGTCCGCCGCCAGCGCGTGGGCCGCCTCGGCGGCGTGCTCCGGGAGGCCCGAGCAGGCCGGCAGCACGGTCTCGGGAGCACCCTTGACCACGAGCACGAGCGGTCCGTCCCCGGCCCGGCCGACGGCGGCGGCGTATCCGCGTGCCGCCTCGAACGGCAGATCCGCGAGCCGCGTCCAGTCCGGGTCGGCACCGGCCGCGGCCAGCACGGCCTCGTCGGTGGCGTGCACCGGACGGTCGCTGCCGCCGTCGAGCTGCGGGCAGGCACGCGCGGCGGCCCGTACCGTGTCGGCGGACCCGTCGTCGTCCACCGCGCGAACCGTGCCGTCGGCATCGGAGGTGCGCACCAGCCGCAGCCGGTTCTCGGTGAGTGTGCCGGTCTTGTCGAAGCAGATGGTGTCCATGCGCCCCAGCGCCTCCAGCGTGCGCGGGGTGCGGACGAGGACGCCGCCGCGGCTGAGGCGCCGGGCGGCGGCCAGCTGCGCCACCGTGGCCACCAGCGGCAGCCCCTCCGGTACGGCCGCCACGGCCACCGCCACCCCACCGCTGACCGCCTCCCGGATGGGGGTGCCGCGCAGCAGCGCCAGTCCGGTGACCGCTCCGCCGCCCGCCAGTGTCAACGGCAGGGCCTTGCGGGTGAGTTCCTGCAGCCGGGCCTGGACACCGCCGGCCGGGGGCGTACGGGCGGCCAGGTGGACGGCGCGGGCGGCCTCCGTGCGTTCACCGATGTCGACCACGACGGCCCGTGCCTGGCCCGCCACCACGGTCGTCCCCTCGAAGACCATGCAGCGCCGGTCGGCGACCGGGGCGTGCGGGGTCGGGTCCGTCTGCTTCTCCACCGGGAGCGACTCGCCGGTCAGGGCCGACTCGTCGACCTCCAGACCATCCTGCCACAGCAGCCGGGCATCGGCGGGCACCACGTCGTCCGCCTTCAGCTGGATCACGTCACCCGGATGCAGCTTGCCCGCCTCCACGGTGCGCGTGCCGCCCGCCGGTGCCTCCGCCTCCGGCGGCACGAGACGCGCCTTCTGCTGCTGGTCGGCGACCAGTCCGGACAGCGCCCGTTCGGCGCGCAGCCGCTGGACGCCGCCGACCAGGGCGTTCAGGTCGAGGGCGCCGACGACGAGCAGGGCGTCCACGACCGAGCCGAGGATCGCGGACGCCGCCGACCCGACGGCGAGGACCGGGGTGAGCGGGTCGTGGAGTTCGCCGCGTACGGCCCCGCCGAGCCGGTAGGACCAGCGCGCGGGCGCGGCGAGCGGGTGCCGGGCGACCCCGGCGGCGACCCTGCGCGCGCGGGCGGTCAGGGTGTCGGACTCGGTGCTCTCGACGGCGGGTTCGTGCTCCAGCCGCTCGCGGGCCTGCTCGGGGTCCAGTTCGTGCCAGTGCACGCGCGGACGCGGGTGCGGGGGCCGGGCCGCCGCCACGCCGAGCGCGGCCCTGATCCCGGAGAGCAGGGCCGAGGCGGCGCCGGCGTCGACGGGGGCGTGCCGCATCCCGGGCAGTGCGGCGAGTCGTCCGTGACCGCCGCCCGACTCGCCGACGGCCACCAGGAGCCCGGAGAGCGCGGCGCCGGAGCGGGCGAGGGTCTGGGCGTGCCGGCCGACCATGCGGGCGGCCGGTATCGCGATGAGCACCCGCCATACGTCGGGCAGCCCGTGCAGGGCCAGGAGGTCCGCGCCCCAGACCACGGCACCGTCCTGGTCGGTGAGGGCGAGGGCCAGGTCGGCGGCGCGCAGCCCGGCCAGGACCCCGTGGTCGTCGGCGGAGCGCACCCGGGCGACGGCGAGCACCGTGCCCGCGTCGCCGCGGGCCTCGTACACCACGTCGTCCAGCGGCCGGCGCGCGTCCACGACCTGGTCGGCGAGACCGGTGAAGTCCTCCAGGGCGGGATCGTCCACGAGCACCACCCGCAGTCCCGCCCGACGGGCCGCGTCCAGGACGGGTTCGGCCCACGGGTCGGCCTCGCCGTCGTCGGTGCGCAGCACGCTGGGGTGCAGCACGACCGTGCCGGCCATCTCCAGCTGGCGCAGCCGCTCCGGGGCGCGCACCAGCACGCCGGTGCGGGCGAGCGCCGCGCTGAGGACGGCGTGGAAGGCGGCGGGGCCGTAGCGGGCGGCCTTCGGCGAGCCGGCGAGGACCGCCTCCGCCGCCTCGGTGCCGTTGTGCTTGACCAGGAAGGTGGCCGCGGCGCCGAGGACGCTGCCCGCGGAGGCGTGGGCGGCGTACTCCTGGGCCGGGGACTCCCGCAGCGGCGGCCGGCCAGCGCCGTCCGCCGGGAGGCTGACGCGGCCCGGCGCGCACAGCTGGTCGTGCACCGCGTCGAAGGCGGCGGCGCGGGCCACGGTCTCGGCCACCTGGCAGGCGCGCAGGACGCCGTCGAGCACGAGCGAGGTGGGGGTCTGCCCTGCGCCGTGGGCGGCGGCGTTCGCGCAGGCCAGCACGAGGTCCATGCGGGTGTCGCCCAGCCGGGCGCGCAGCCAGGAGCGAAAGCGCGGATTCTCCCGCAGCAGTGTCACCACGGCCGTGACCTGGCGCGGGAAGGGGGGCAGCCGGAGCGAGTAGGCGGTGAGCGCGGCGCCGATACCGACCGCGTCGGCGGCGAGCGTGGCCACGGCGGCGCGCACCCCTGCCGGATCGGCGGGGTGCGTGGTCTCCTCCACGTCGTCGGCGGACAGCAGCAGTCCGTGCCGCTCGGCCAGTTCGGCGGCGTGTTCCAGCACCTGGTCGGCAGCCTCCTCGCCGGTCGCCGTCACCACCAGGCGCGCCAGTCCCTGGTCCCAGTAGGCGACGAGCACGTCGGGCCGTTCGGCCAGCGCCTCGGCGATCCGGCGTGCCAGATGGGCCGTGCCGCCCGCGTGCCGTACGTGCTCATGCTCCGCGGGACGCAGGGCCAGGTGGGCGCGGGCACCGGCCCGCCAGTGGTCGCCGGCGCCGGGCAGCGCGTTGCGGGCGACCCGTGTCACCCGTACGGCGGCCTCCGCGCCGCGCACTCCGGCGCGCGCCGTGCTCGCGGCGGCACCGGCGGCCACCCCGACCGCCGGCGCCGCCGCCCGCGCCAGCAGCCGTGGTGCGGCGGGCAGCATCCGTACGGCGGCCGAGGGCGCCGCCAGCAGTCCGAGGACCATGGCCCTCCTCAGAGCGTGGTGCGGTCGGGCCGCGCCGTGGGACCGAGCGGACCGGGGGACGGCTTGACCGCCGAGCCCTCGGCGCCGCGGGAGGTCCGGGCACCGCCGGTCGACCTGCTGCTTCCGTGGGTCCGGCCGCCGCCGGATGTCCGGTCGCCCGCGGCAGCCCCGCCCCCGCTCGAGGCCCCGGTGCTCCCGGCCGCGTCCGTCCCGCCCCCGCCGGAGACGGCCGCGTCCGTGCCGCCGGGTGTGCCCCCGGCTTCCGCCGATGCCGCTCCACCCGAGCCGCCGGCCGTGCGTGATCCGGCGCCGTGGCCGGACCTGAGGGCCGCGGTGCCGAGGTCATGGGCGGGTTCGGACCCCGGCCCGGCCCCGCTCTCCTGCTCGGCCGGGTGCGCGGGCCGGGGCTGGGTGAGCCAGGCCACGGCGGCGCCCGTGAGGGCCACGGGCCACTCCACCGCGCCGACGGCACCAAGTACTCCGGCCCCCGCGTACACGGCGATGCGCCGCCCGCGGGGCGACACCGCACCGACCTTGTCCAGTGTCCCTTCGGCGGCCCTGCTCACCATCCCGGCACCCGGGACCTTGCGCAGCACCGAGGCCGCGCCGTGCAGGGGCGCCGTGAGGACCGACGACTTCTGCTCAGCCATGACTCTCCTCGGGTGAGTTCGCCTTATGTGCCCCACCGAGTGCCCACCACCGTGCTGGTCATCCCCTGGTTCCACCCGGGGGCGCCCTCTTCCCAGGGAACCCCTCGGACCGCTTCGGCGCCACCCTCACCGCCCCCGCACGAGCGCCGGCCCCCTGAGAGCGAGCACCGCGGCCCGGACATCCGGGGATCCGGTAGCCCTCGGGATCCCCGTGCAGCCGGTCCCCGGTCCGCCTGCGAGTGAGCCGTGCCGGCTACGGGCGCCACGCCTCGTCGTACCCGGGGTGCCCGGCGAACGGCAGGGCGAGGAGCCTGAGCGTGGCGCACGGGGCCGGCTGCCGGCTCCCTCCGGTGGCTGCGGCACAGGTGCGGCACCGGCCGTCCTCCGCCGTGCGGTGCTCCGCCAGCAGCGCCCGGCCCGCCTCGACGTTCCGCAGGACGCGCGCCGGATCATGACGCGCCACATGGGTGAGCAGTCGCACCGGGTCCTCGGCGCCGAACTGCACCAGGGGCGTGTGCGTGGTCCCGCGGTCCTGGGAGGTGAGCACCTGCTCGATGTGGTCCGCGATGACGCCCCAGACCGCGCCGGGTGCGCCGGTGATCGCGTCGCGGGCCACCCGTTCCTCCTCCTGGAGCCGGGCCCGCAGGAACCGTTCGAGGGCCGCGGGCGTCACGCGGCACGCTCCCTGAGTCCCACCGACGCGGCCAACTCCCGCTGATACCCGGCGTAGGCGTTGCGCAGGGCCTCCCCCGGCCAGTCGGCGGGCAGGAGTGCCGGCGGCAGGACGGGGTCGGTGAGCAGGTGGCGTACGGCCGCGGCGTAGGCGGTGAGGCGGTCCGCGGGACTCCGGGCGGCGGCTGTGTGCGCCAGCAGCGTCCGCGCGGTGTCCGCCCAGCCGTCCAGCGGCCAGAGCCGGGCGACCAGGTCCTGGTGGGGCTCGTCGGGGCGCGCGGTGTACGTCCGGGCCACGGAGTGCAGCAGGTCCGGCAGGCCACGGTGGAGGTTGGCCGGACGCAGCCACACGCCCTCGCGGAGTTCGGCCAGGCGCAGGGCGGCCAACCGGGTGCGCAGTTCGGCGCGTTCGGCGGGGCCGCGGCCGGTCGCCGTGATCACCACCATTTCCCAGTCGCCGTCCCACGCGCGCGCGGCGGGCCGCAGCGCCTCGTCCTGGCGCTGCTGGCGGGCCAGCAGCCGGTCGCTGAGCCGGTAGACCGCGTCGGTACGCCGCAGGTCCCCCGCGGTCACCATCCGGCTCAGCGCGGCCCGCAACGTGGAGCCGCCGACGCCGAAGGGCTCCACCAGCCGGACCAGGTCCTTCACCGGGAGTTCCGCCGGGTGCGCGCCGAGGAGCAGGCTCAGTACGACCGACCGCGCGGACAGCGGCCGCAGGCCTGCCTCCTCCGGCTCCGGCGGGACGTTCATGCGCATGGGCACGTACTGTACGTGCGCCCTCCGTATTGCATCATTGCTACAACCGCAGGATGAGTGCAACATGCTCGCATGGTCTCGATTCCCGCACAGTCACCCGCGCGGCCCCAGCCCCAGCCGCCGTACGCCACGCACGACGTCACCAACCAGGCGCCGCCCCTGGCCCCCTACGACGCCTCCGACGACCGGGCCCTGCTGGAAGGGCTGCGCCGGGAGGGCGCCGGGTGGGCCGAGGAGGACATCCGGCGGCTGGGGGCGCGCGCCGGCAGCACCGAGGCGCAGGAGTGGGGGGACCTGGCGAACCGGTACGAGCCGGTCCTGCGCACCCACGACCGCTACGGTCACCGTGTCGACGAGGTGGAGTTCCACCCCAGCTGGCACCACCTGATGCGCACGGCGGTCGCCGAGGGCCTCGCCGGAGCGCCCTGGGCGGACGAGCGGCCCGGCGCCCATGTGGCCCGCAGCGCGGGCGGTCTGGTGTGGGGGCACACGGAGGCCGGCCACGGCTGTCCGACGTCGATGACGTACGCCGCCGTGCCCGCGCTGCGCGCCCAGCCGGATCTGGCCAAGGTGTACGAACCGCTGCTCACCAGCCGGGAGTACGACCCCGAACTGCGTGTGCCGGCCGAGAAGCCGGGGCTGCTCGCGGGGATGGGCATGACCGAGAAGCAGGGCGGGTCGGACGTCCGGACGAACACCACCGTGGCCACGCCCACCGGTGAGCCCGGCGTGTACACGCTGCGGGGGCACAAGTGGTTCACGTCGGCGCCGATGTGCGACGTCTTCCTGGTCCTGGCACAGGCCCCCGCCGGGCTGTCGTGCTTCCTGGTGCCGCGCGTGCTGCCGGACGGCAGCCGCAACACCTTCCGCATCCAGCGCCTGAAGGACAAGCTGGGCAACCGCTCCAACGCCTCCTCCGAGCCGGAGTTCGACCGGACGGTGGCCTGGCTGGTCGGTCCGGAGGGGCGGGGCGTGAAGACCATCATCGAGATGGTCAACTGCACCCGGCTGGACTGCGTGATGTCCTCGGCGACCCTGATGCGCAAGGCGCTGGTCGAGGCGGGCCACCACGCCCGGCACCGCAGCGCGTTCGGGGCCCGGCTGATCGACCAGCCGCTGATGCGCAACGTCCTGGCCGACCTGGCACTGGAGTCGGAGGCGGCGACGACGCTCACCCTGCGGCTGGCCGGGGCGGCCGACCGCGCGGTGCGCGGGGACGCCGGGGAACGCGCCTTCCGGCGGATCGCGACCGCCGTCGGCAAGTACTGGGTCACCAAGCGGGGCCCGGCGTTCACCGCGGAGGCGCTGGAATGCCTGGGCGGCAACGGGTACGTCGAGGACTCGGGCATGCCCCGGCACTACCGGGAGGCGCCGCTGCTGTCGATCTGGGAGGGGTCGGGCAACGTCAACGCGCTCGACGTGCTGCGCGCCCTCGGCCGGGAACCGGACACCGCCGAGGCCCTGTTCGCCGAACTCGCCCTCGCGCGCGGGGCGGACGCCCGCCTGGACGCGGCCGTCGCCGCGCTCAAGGACCAGTTGGCCGAAACGGACCAGGTGGGCGCCCGCCGGCTGGTCGAGCGGATGGCGCTCGCCCTCCAGGCGTCCCTGCTGGTCCGGCACGCCCCGCACCCGGTCGCGGACGCCTTCTGCGCGAGCCGGCTGGGCGGCGACTGGGGGCACGCGTTCGGCACCCTGCCGACCGGGGCGGGCCTCGGCGCGATCCTGGAACGAGCCCTGCCCGGCCTGAACTGACACCTCCCGCCGGGGGCGCGCACACCGCTCGCGCGCCCCCGCCGGACGACCGCCGGCCGCCCGCTCCCTGGCCGGTGACAGCCGACGGATCGCACACAGTCAGCGCGCGGTTCCCCACCGTTGTCGGTGCCGTGGTGCACACTCGCGATCAGGTGGCACTCGTCTGGGGAGGACAACGTGGTCACGGGGATCGACGAGGTCGACTGGGCCTCGCTGCGGCACGCGTACGGCACGGCGGAGGACGTGCCCGGATGGTTACGGGCACTGGCGTCCACGGACACCGCCGAGCGGGCGACCGCGCTCGACGGGATGTACCGCGCGCTGCACCACCAGGGGTGTGTGTACGACTCGACACTGGCCTGCGTCCCCTTCCTGCTCTCGCTCGTGGCCCGCGAGGAGATTCCGGACCGGTCCGGCGTCATGGAACTGCTGGTCGGCATCGGCGCGGACAGCGCGGACGGGGACCCGCGCGCACGGGAGGCGGTGTGCGCGGGCGCCGAAATCTTCGTCCCGCTCTCCCAGGACCCAGATCCGGCGGTGCGCCGGGCCGCCGCCGGGGCCCTCGTGCACTTCCTGACCGCACCCGCGCGGGTCCTGGACCTGTTGCGCCAGCGGCTGCGGACCGAGCGGGACGACCGCGTTCTGCTCGCCCTCACGGAGGCGCTCGGCCTGTTCGTCCGCCGGTACCCCGCGCACGCCGACGCCGCGGTGGGCCTCCTGGCCGAGCAGAGTACGCCGCCGTACCCCCCGGGGCTGCGGCTCGCCGCGCTCGGCCAGCTCGCGCTCGTCGCGCCCGGCCGGCTGCCCGCCGATGTCGTGCCGACGGCGGTCCGGCTGCTCCGGGAGCGCTCCGCCCACCGTGCCCGGCTCCCCGAGCCCGCCGCCGACACGCTCGTCGGGCGCTTACGGCGGCTGCGCCCGTCCGACGAGGAGGGCTCCCGTCTGCTGCGCACCCTGCACACCGGGCTCGGCGACCGGGTGGACGACCGGGCCGCGCTCCTGGGCGGGCAGTTGACCAGCCCGGACCCGGTGGACCGGTGCAACGCCGTGTGGATGGCGGCGGCCCTGCTGCGCGGCTGGCGCGGCGACCACAGCGGTACGGTCCGGCTGCTCGGCGCCCAACTGCCCGCGGAGCAGGACCGGTTACGGGACGCGGCGGTCGCGGTCCTGTCGGAGCTGGGCCCGCTCGCCGCGCCCGCCGCGGACGAGCTGCACGCGCTGGTGTACGCCCGGCCCGACCTGTGGACGCACCGCTTCGAGCGCGGCTCCCCCACGCTGGGCGGGCCGCTCAAGGCGCTGGCCGGGAGCGGCGATGCTCGCGCGCTCCCGGCCCTGGCCCAACTGCTGGCCGGCCCGGCCGCGCCGGTGGACCTCGGGTTCGCACTGGCCCGCCTGGGCGCCGCCGCGGCCCCCCTCGCCCCCGCGGTACGGCACCGGCTCGGCCGGATCCCGCCCGCCTCGCCCTCCGCCGCCCGGCTCGCCGCCCCGCTGCTGGCGGCGACCGTCGCCCTCGGGGACGACGCCGCGGTGCCGGAGGTGCTGCGGCTGCTCTCGGGGGCTCCGGACGGCTTGGGAGCACGGGACGCGATCGCGGGACGGGCCGTCGAGACGCTGGCGGCGCTGGGCGCCACCGCGCATGCGGTACCCGTCCTGCGCGCACTGCTGCACACCCGGCACGCCGCCGCCGCGGCCGGCGCCCTCTGGTCGGCGCACCAGGACGACTCCGCCGTACTCCCCGTGCTGCTGCGGGAGTTGGCCCAGGCCGATCCGGAGCGCCGGTGCCGGGCCGCCGGGCAGCTCGGCGGACTGGGGCCGGCCGCGCGCTCCGCGCTGCCCGCACTGCGCCGGATGGCCTGCTCGCGGTCGGCGCGGGAGCGGGTGTCGGCCGCCTGCGCGCTCTGGCGCATCGACGGGGATCCCGAGCCGGTCCTGCCCGCGTTCCGGGCGGCCTGGGCGGACGACCCGCACACCCGCGCTCCGATCGCGCGGTGCCTCATCACGATGAGCCCGGCCGCCGCCCCGCTACGGCACCTGGTGGCGGCGGAACTGGCCGCTCCGCGCCGCCTTCCGGCTCACCCGCGGGGCCACGGCGGCCAGGCCGTACCGGAGGACGAGGCGCTGCTGAGGGCGTGTCGCGAGGCACTGGCGGCGATGTAGGGATCACCGCAGGCACTCGCCGGAGCCGATGGGTTCACGGACGCGGCGGTGCGCCTCGACGACGGTGACGCTCCAGCGGGCGTGGTTCCAGGCCGGTTCGCCCCGGCGTTCAACCGACGGCTTCGGCAGACGACGCAGGCGGCCTTCTCAACCGGTTCGAAGTCGGGGCTGACGGAATCGGCGTCGCCGAACGACGCCAGGCCGTTCCCGGCCTCGCCGCTGCCCTGCGTCCCCCGGCGGTCGCGATGACAGAAGACGCGCCCGGGCGGCCGACGCCTCCGAGGGCGAGGCCGTCTGCCCACCGCGTGGACCTGCCTCCCCACCTGGGCCGGGCTGCCCGCGCCACGCGTCGGAGGACGGGCCGACCGCCCGTTCGCCCCTGCGGCCGACACACGGGACGCGGCGCCGGGCGCCACGCACGGCCCGACCGGGTACGCCACGTACAGCCCGGCCCGGTGCGCCACGCACGGCTCGGCCGGGTCGGCTCGATGTCGGCGGCTGCGGCTGCGGCTGCGGGCCGGGTCCCCGGCCGTTACCGGGCCCGGATCCCCGGCCGTTGCAGAAAGGCGGGCCGGGATCCCGCCCGTACAGGAAGGCGGGACGGATTTCCCGGCCCGCAGGAAAGCGGGCCGGTGACCATGGTCAGACCATGCGTCCCCACTGGGGTCCGAGGCGTGCCCATTCCGTGTCCCAGGCGTCCATGCGGCGGCGTTCCAGACGGGCGCGCAGGGCGAGGCCGCCGACGAAGGGGACGGCCGCGCTGCTCACACCCACCAGGCAGCCGATCAGGGTGCCGCGGAAGGCGGCCTCCGCGGCGGAGGTGGGACGGCTGACGAGACTCCCCTGCGGGTCGGTCCAGACGGTGACCGGCGTGCCCGCCTTGCTGCCGGGCTCGACCCGGACCTGACCGGTGCGGGTGGAGCCGTCGGCCACCGTCCAGCGCACCTTGGCCCAGACCTGATCGCCGGAAGAGGTGCGGCCGTGCGCGGGCGAGCTTCCCGGGGCCCGGGCCACGACACGGGCCATGACGGGGCGCCAGGCCGCCCGCTCCCCGGCGAGTCCGTGTTCCACCGACCGGGACGCCACGAGTCCCGCCGTGACCCCCGCGATGACGGTCAGCAGCCAGGCGCCGAGCACCACCCAGGCCTCCACCATGTCGGCCCGGCGTCTGAGCGGGTTGCGCCGCCAGCGCCACAGCCACACCTTCGGACCACGGAACGCCTTCAAAGGCATCCTCCTCACGAGCGCACCGACCGGCCGGACCGCCCTCCCATACGCGGGAGACCGCCCCGTTGCTCACGACGAGCCGTCTCCCCGACGGTCGCACGAGACGCCCCGTCCGCGCAGGCGCATGCCGCAACGAACCCCGGCCGATCTTCGTCGCGAGCCGACGACACCGTCGTGACCTGCGGGAACGTGCACTCCGAGGGAGAGTGTCAGTGGCGGGGTGCAGACTGGCCGATAACTGACGACTACCTGACTCACGACTACCTGGACGACGGCGTCCCGGAGGTGATCGGCATGACCGAGGTACTGCTGGCGGTGGGCACCCGCAAAGGTCTGTTCATCGGGCGCCGAAGGGGCGGCGGCGCCTGGGAGTTCGACGACAGTCCGTATTTCAACGCGCAGGCGGTCTACTCGGTCGCGATCGACACCCGGGGGGACCGGCCGCGGCTGCTGGCCGGCGGCGACAGCACGCACTGGGGTCCGTCGGTCTTCCACTCCGACGACCTCGGCCGCACCTGGACCGAACCGCCGCAGCCGGCCGTCAAGTTCCCCCAGGACACCGGAGCTTCCCTGGAGCGCGTCTGGCAGCTGCACCCGGCCGCCGCCGAGCCCGGCGTGGTCTACGCCGGCACGGAGCCCGCGGCGCTGTACCGCTCGGAGGACCGCGGCGAGAGCTTCGCACTGGTCCGGCCGCTGTGGGAGCACCCGACGCGCTCGCGGTGGGTGCCGGGCGGCGGCGGTGAGGGACTGCACACCGTGGTCACCGACGCCCGTGACCCGCGCGCGGTGACCGTGGCCGTCTCGACGGCCGGGGTGTTCCGCTCCACCGACGGCGGCGCGAGCTGGGCGCCGTCCAACTCGGGTGTGTCGGCGGTGTTCCTGCCCGATCCGAACCCGGAGTTCGGCCAGTGCGTGCACAAGATCGCCAAGGACGCGGGCGACCCGGACCGGCTGTATCTGCAGAACCACTGGGGGGTGTACCGAAGCGACGACGCGGGCGGGCACTGGACGGACATCGGCGCGGATCTGCCGTCCACGTTCGGCTTCGCGGTGGCCACGCATCCGCACCGGGCCGACACGGCGTACGTCTTCCCGATCAACGCCGACGCGGACCGGGTCCCCGCCGAGCATCGCTGCCGGGTCTTCCGCACCACGGACGCGGGCCGGACCTGGGAGCCGCTGTCCAAGGGGCTCCCGGAGAAGGATCACTACGGCACGGTGCTGCGGGACGCCCTGTGCACCGACGACGCCGAACCGGCGGGGGTCTATTTCGGCAACCGCAACGGCGAGGTGTTCGCCTCGGCCGACGACGGCGACAGCTGGCAGCAGTTGGCGGCGCACCTGCCGGACGTGCTGTGCGTGCGGGCGGCGGTGATCGGCTGAAACGCGCGGGCGGGCCGCGCGGGGCGTCACCGGTGGGGCTTTCGGGCTTGGCCATCGGTTGATCACCCGGATGTCCCCGGCAGTAGGGTGACGCCCGTGGCACCACGACCCTTGCATGAAATCGTCGAACCGGGCTGGGCGAAGGCCCTGGAACCCGTCGCCGGACGGATCGCCGGAATGGGCGACTTCCTGCGCGCGGAGATCGCCGCGGGACGCACCTACCTCCCGGCCGGACCGAACGTCCTGCGGGCCTTCCAGCAGCCCTTCGACGAGGTACGGGTCCTGATCGTCGGTCAGGACCCGTATCCCACCCCGGGGCACGCGGTGGGCCTGTCGTTCTCGGTCGCGCCCGAGGTACGCCCGCTCCCGCCGAGCCTGATCAACATCTTCCGCGAGCTGAACGCCGACCTGGGCCTGCCCCAGCCGTCCAACGGCGACCTGACGCCCTGGACCCAGCAGGGCGTGCTGCTGCTCAACAGGGCGCTGACCGTGGCTCCGCGCCGCCCGGGCGCCCACCGTGACAAGGGCTGGGAGGAGGTCACCGAGCAGGCGATAAGGGCCCTGGCGGCCCGTGGCAAACCGCTGGTCTCCATCCTCTGGGGCCGGGAGGCCCGCAATCTGCGTCCCCTGCTGGGCAGTCTGCCGGCGGTGGAGTCCCCGCACCCGTCGCCCAGGTCGGCCGACTACGGGTTCTTCGGCTCACGTCCGTTCAGCCGGGCCAACGACCTGCTGATGCAGCAGGGCGGCCAGCCGGTGGACTGGCGACTGCCGTGACCGTCCCCGGCTATCTGGCGGTCGACTCCGGAGGCTCGGGTCTGCGGGTCGCCGTCGGTGTGCCGGGCCGGGCTCCCGCCGCACAGCGGGAGTCACGGGAACCGGTCCGCACGGGTGCGCGGGGCATCGATCCCGCCCATCTGACGGCCCAGCTCGTCCCGCTGGCCCGGGCGTCCGCCGCCGAGGCCGGGATCGGCCGGCTGGAGACGGCCGTCGTCGGCGCCGCCGGGTTCGCCAGCCTGGGCGACGCCCTGCGCGCCGAACTGCCCGGCGCCCTCGCCCGCGAACTGGGCGCACGGCGGGTGGCGCTCGCCGCCGACGCCGTCACCGCCTACGTCGGGGCCCTCGGACCGCGTCCGGGCGTGGTACTCGCCGCGGGTACCGGGCTGATCGCGGTCGGCACCGACCTCACCGCCTGGCGCCGGGCCGACGGGTGGGGCCATCTGCTCGGGGACTGCGGCAGCGGCGCGTGGATCGGGCGGGCCGGCCTGGAGGCAGCGCTGCGCGCCCACGACGGCCGGGACGGCGGCTCGGCACCGCTGCTGGCCCGCGCGGAGGAGCAGTTCGGGCCGGTGCGCGGCCTGCCGGGCCTGCTCTACCCCCGCTCCGACCGGCCCGCCGTACTGGCCTCCTTCGCGCCTCAGGTGGCCGCCTGCGCCGCGCAGGACCCCATCGCCGCGGACATCGTGTGCGCGGCGGCCCGGCACATGGCCGAGTCCGCGACGGCCGTGTGCCCGGCGGACGGCACACCCCGAGTGGCGCTCACCGGTGGCCTGTTCCGCCTGGGCGATCCGCTGCTCGTCCCCCTGCGCGAGGAGTTGGCGAGCAGGCTGCCGCACGCCCGGCAGGTGCCGGCCGAGAGCGACCCGCTGCACGGCGCCGTGCGGATCGCGGCCGACCTGGCGTCCGGCCGGCTCACCCTGCCGGGTGAAAAGGCCATGCTCTACGTGGTCCCGGTACAAGCCGATTGAAGTCCCCGGCAAAAGCGGATCGCCCCCTCTTCCACTCCGTTTCGCTCCTTTTCGCTCCCTGTCATCCCCCTGCCATCCTTTTGTCGGCCTATGTTCTCGGCACGTGCTCTGAACATGTGTCATCCGCTTGTCACTCATCAGACAAAACCGGACGGAAACCGCTCACCTGCACCCTCCCCGAACGGAGGAACCCCCGAAGCCAGTAACATGCGGCGCCATGAGCACCCCCACTGGGCCCGAGTCCGGCCTGCCAGTACGAATGCCGCGACCCCGCCAGCCCGGACGGCACCGCCGACCGGAACCGCTGGTGGCTCCCGAGGGTGCGCCCGCGCTCGCCCTCGCGGTGCCCGGTGCGCCCAGCGCCGCCACGCGCGCGCTCGCCGAGGAGGTCGTGAGCATCGCCCGCTCCGAGCTGCCCGGCCTGGACGTCCGGATCGGATACCTGGACGGGGACGACGTCGAGTTCCCCACGCTGCGTTCCGTGCTCGCGCGCGCCGCCGACGAGCGCACGGCCCGTTACGAGCAGGCCCTCGCCGCCGGGCTCGAAGGGGTCAAGGAGCCCGACGGTCCGGTCGCGGTCGTCGTCCCGCTGCTGGCCGGCCCGGACAGCGCCCTGCTCCGGCAGATCCGCCAGTCCGTGATGGACAGCCGGGTCGCCGCCGAGCTGACCGATGTGCTCGGCCCGCACCCGCTGCTCGCCGAGGCGCTGCACGTGCGGCTGTCCGAGGCGGGTCTGGCCCGGGCCGACCGCGCGCGCCTGTTCACGGTGGCCACCGCCGCGGACGGCATCATCCTGGCGTCCGTGGGCGGCGAGGAGGCCGTGCAGGCGGCCGGGATCACCGGCATGCTGCTCGCCGCGCGCCTGGCGGTGCCGGTGATGGCGGCGGCCCTGGACCAGGAGGGCTCGATCTCCTCCGTCGCCGAGCAGCTGCGTTCCTCGGGCTCGCAGCAGCTGGCACTGGCGCCGTATCTGATCGGCCCGGAGATCGACCCGGCGCTGCTGGCGGCGGCGGCCGAGGAGGTGGGCTGCGCCACCGCCGAGGCGCTCGGCGCATACCCGGCGATCGGCAAGCTCGCCCTCGCCAAGTACACGACGGCACTGGGCATCGCCCCGCAGCAGCCGCAGGGCATGCCGGTCCGCTGACCGCACGCCGGCACACGGCACGCATACGGCGAAGGGCCCGCTCCGCACCCAGGAGCGGGCCCTTCGCCTCGTCACGGGCGGTTCGGCGAAGACGCCTCGGGCGGAGGCGGGAGTCGGGAGGGCAGGCCGCAGACGTGAAGCGGGGGCGGGGCGGGCAGGGCGGGGCCTCAGCCGAAGACGACGCAGGAGGCCGCGGGAACCGGCACCGAACCGTCGTAACAGGGCACCCCCGTCGTCTCGTCCACGGCGAACCACGTCACCTCGCCGGAGCGCTCATTGGCCGCGTACAGGAAGCCGCCGTACTCGGCGAGCGCCCGCGGCCAGTGCCCGCCACACGGCACCGTGCCGGTCAGCCGGAGTGTCCCTCCCTCGACGGCGAGGACCGACAGGACGTCCTCACCGCGGGTCGCGGTCCACACGAAGCGACCGTCGGGCGCCACCACGATGCCGGACGGATAGGCGTCCCCGGCAGGCGCACCGGGCAGCACCGGGACCTCGGTCAGCGGCTTGAGGGAGCCGGCCTCGGCGTCCCAGCGGCACACGGTCACCGTGGGGGTGAGTTCGTTGACGACGTAGGCGTGCGCGCCGTCCGGGTGGAAGGCGAGATGGCGGGGGCCTGAGCCGGGGCGCAGGGCGAACTCGCGGTGCAGGGCGGGGGCGCCGTCCGCGAGGGTGCAGACCCGTACCGAGTCGGTGCCGAGGTCGACGCTGACGGCCCACCGGCCGCTCGGGTCGGCCTGCACCTGGTGGACGTGCGGTCCGCGCTGGCGCCGGTCGTGCGGACCGGAGCCGGTGTGCTGCAGCCGCCCGGAGGGCTTGGCCGCCAGGGTGCCGTCCGGGCGCAGGGGTACGGCGGTGACGCTGCCGGAGCCGTAGTTGGCGGTCAGCACATGTCCTGCGTAGAGGCCGAGGTGGGCCGGTCCGCTGCCGTCGACCGGTACGGGCGCTCCGGCGAGCACGGGCCGGCCGCCGTTGACGCGGTAGGCGGCGACGGCGCCCTCGGCCGTCTCGCTGACCGCGTAGAGCGTCCCCCCGTCCGGCGACAGGGCCAGGTAGGACGGGTCGGGTACGTCGTTCACGGCGGGCCCCAGCGTCAGGGCGCCGCCGTCCGGCGCGACCGCGGCGGTCACGAGGCCGGGGCCGCCCGCTGCCGTGAACGAGCCGATGAACGCCCGGCGCCTGCCGGGCCTGCCGTCCTCTGCCACCGCTGTCCCCTCTCGGTCCTCGGTCGAGCCCGTCCCGGGCCGACCGTAGCAGTCGACCAGGCCGGTCTAGACCAAGAAGGCGCGCACGCGGGGCGGTTCCTCTCCGTACACACCCTTGCGCCGACTCCCCGCCCCTCCAGTGACGGGCCCGGGCCGCCGCGAGCCGCGCCCCTGCGCAACCGGCTCGCCGGCCCCCACCGGCCCCGATCCCTGTGCGACCGGCTCACGCGCAGTCCCACGCCCCCGAGCTCCCGCCTCCACCGGCCACGGCTGTCCTGACGAGCTCACGCCTGCGGTGCCGCTCACCTGGCCGGCCCGCACCCCGCCGGCCGCACCCCGGGCCGTGACCGGCTTCGTCCCCCCACGTGCCGCGCGCCCCCTGGGCACCCCGCCCGGTTCCGCGCCGGCCGCCTCCCCAAGGGGGGCCGTTCACGCCCCCGCCAACCGCGACCCCGACGGCTCGCGCAGGGGTTCGGCCAGGTCGGCAAGGGCGCGTTCCAGGCCGTGCAGGTGGGCCAGGGCCGGTTCGGAGGGCGGCTCGGCGGCATGGTGGACAGGCTCCGGACGACCCGCGGTGAGCGCCTCGACGGCGGCCTCCACCCGCCAGCAGGCCGCGGCCAGGCGTGCGTCGTGGGAGGCCTCGGGATCGGCGGCGACGGCCACCAGTCCCCGGACCTCGCGGGCACAGTCGTCGAGGAGCGCGAGGACCCTGCGGGCGCGCCGCTTGCGGGCCGGCATCGGGTTCAGCGGGTGCACCAGCGGGGCCACCGACAGCCGGACCCGGCCGAGCAACTGCTCCAGTTCGGCCACGCGAGGCGCCGGGTCCGCCGTCGGGGAGCCGGCGAGGCGGGCCGCGGCCTCGGCCGTGCAGGCGTGCACACAGCGCAGGGCACGCTGGATCCAGGCGTCCGTGACAGCGTGGGTGGTGACCGGCAGGACGAACAGCACGGCGAGCGCGGCGCCCAGCGCGCCCACGCCGGTCTCGGCCAGGCGCAGCGCGAGCAGGCCGGGATCGAGGACACCGAGGAGGCCGTAGAGCAGTTCGGCGAGCAGGGTCACCCAGAGCATCATCCAGGTGTAGGAGACGGCGGCCGTGTAGAAGATGCCGAACACGGCGACGGCGACGAGGACGGCCGTCGGTACCGGCGCGCCGTCCACGGGGACGGCGACGAGGAAGCCCAGGCAGATGCCGATGACCGTGCCGAGGACCCGGCGGAAGCCGCGTACCAGCGTCTCACCGCGCGACGCGGTGTTGACGAAGATCCACCAGGTGGCGCCGACGGCCCAGTACCAGCGCTGTCCGGACACCAGCTGGCCCACGACCAGCGCGAAGCCCGCGCCCGCGGTCGCCTGGACGGCCTGCCGCGTGGTCACCCGGGCCAGATCGCGCCAGCCGGGCGACGGGGGTCCCCCCGCTCGAGCGAAGCCGGGAGTGGGGGACGGTACGGGGGCCGGGGGCACCCGGCGCTCGTAGCACCACACCCCGAAGCGCACCACGGCCGCGCTGAGCACGGACAGCAGGACGGCGGCGTACAGCTCGGGCAGTTGCGCCGGGGTGGCGTGCAGGAACTGGGCCACGAAGAACGTCATGAAGGCGAACACGCCGAGGCTGTGCCCACGCGGTCCCCAGCGGCGCGCGTACACCCCGGCGCCGACGACACCCAGGAACGCCAGGTCGCGCGCGACGGGGACGTCGTGCAGCCCGGCCGCCACGGCGAGCACCGGCACGCCCACGACGGGCAGCAGCGCGGTGGTGACCGCCTGTCCGCGCACGGTCGGGTCGGCGACGGTGAACAGGGCCAGCAGGGCGGCGAGGCCGCCGGTGACCGCGCCCGGGAGGGAGTGCCCGGCGAGGAGGCAGACGACGACCGCGAGGCCGATGCCGAGGACGGCCCGCGCGGCGAAGCGCAACCGCGCCCGTCCCGGGTCCGGAGCCACGAACATCCTCTTCACCACTACTGCCCTCCCCAGGGAACACCGCACACAAAAGGCGCCGCGGGAATCCGCAGCGCCATCGACGGGTCCATGAGAGCATCACCGAGGTCACTGGCTCAAGTGTGGTCCGATTCACTGAGCCATTGGCACATCACCGAGCGGGCAGCCGTGCCGACCGGAATGCCAACGGACCAGGTCGGGCGGCTCACCCGGCGGTCGGCATCCTGAGCCATTGGTACAGTCGTCCATCATGGCCGTGGACGAACTCGACACCCGCATCCTGCGGCTGCTCCTGGAGCAGCCGCGCACGAGCGTGCGCGAGTACGCCCGCATCCTCGGCGTCGCCCGTGGCACGCTCCAGGCCCGGATGGACCGTATGGAGCGGGACGGCGTGATCACCGGCACCGGCCCCTCCCTCTCCCCCGCCGCCCTGGGCCATCCGGTCCTGGCGTTCGTGCACATCGAGGTCACCCAGGGCCACCTGGACGACGTGGGGGACGCGCTGGCGGCCGTGCCGGAGATCGTGGAGGCGTTCTCGATCACCGGCGGCGGGGATCTGCTCGCCCGGGTGGTGGGCCGGGACAACGCCCATCTGGAGGACGTCATCCAGAAGCTGATCAGCCTGCCGGGGGTCGTGCGCACCCGCACGGAGGTGGCGCTGCGCGAACGCGTCCCGTACCGGTTGCTGCCCCTGGTGGAGTCGGTGGGCCGGGCGGTCCGCGCCTGACCCTTGGCATGCTGGACCGCATGAGCGATCTCGGCGCCCTCTCGGTCATCTTCGATCTCGACGGAACGCTGGTGGACAGCGAGCCGAACTACTACGAGGCGAGCCGCCGGACCCTGGCCGAGCACGGCGTCCCTGACTTCACCTGGGCGGACCACGAGACCTATGTCGGCATCAGCACCCGGGAGAGCGTGGCCCTGTGGCGGGAACGCTACGGCCTGCGCGCCGGTGTCGACGATCTGCTGGACGCGACGAACCGCCGCTATCTGGAACTGGCCCGCGCCGGCACGCGCGCGTACCCGGAGATGCGCAAGTTCGTGGAGCTCCTGGCCGACGAGGGTGTTGCCATGGCGGTCGCCTCGGGATCCTCCCCCGAGGCCATGGACGCGATCCTGGCGGGCACCGGCCTCGACGCGTTCCTGCACACGGTCGTCTCGGCCGACGAGGTCCCGCGGGGCAAACCCGCCCCCGACGTCTTCCTGGAGGCGGCCCGGCGGCTCGGCGCGAACCCCGCCGACTGCGTGGTCCTGGAGGACGCGGCAGCGGGCGCGGCCGCCGCCCACGCGGCCGGTATGCGGTGCGTCGCGATCCCGTACGTGGCCGCCCAGGCCGACGCACCCGGGTTCGCCACCGCGACCCTGCTGCTGCGCGGCGGGCAGGCCGAGTTCACGGCGCAGTCGGCCTACACATGGCTCCGGGCCGCGGCCCGGGCCGGCTGATCCCGACCCGCTGGGGGCCGGGGCACCCTATTGGAGCAAGGGCGCGCTGCTCGTCCACGTCGGGGACGGCAGGGAAGGCGTCGTACGGCACCGGGGGCTGAGGACTGGGCCGGTGCGGGTCGGAACAGGCTTTCCCGCCGTGCGGGGGACGTGGTGGCTGCCTAGCGTGATCCCATGACTACAGACCAGGCCGACCCTGCCGGGGACGACCGACGGTGGAAAGCGCTCGCCGTCTGTCTGACCGCGGCCTTCATGTCCTTGCTGGACACGTCGATCGTGAACGTGGCCCTGCCCTCGGTGGAGCGCGGGCTGCACGCCAGCCCCGCCGACCTGTCCTGGGTGGTGTCCGGCTACGCGCTCACCTTCGGTCTGGTCCTGGTCCCGGCGGGGCGGCTCGGCGACATGCGCGGACAGCGCCAGACCTTCCTGACCGGGCTCGCCCTGTTCACGCTCGCCTCGGCGGCCTGCGGGCTGTCCTCCGGCCCGGGCTGGCTGGTGCTGTTCCGGCTGGTCCAGGGAGCGTCGGCCGGCATGCTCTCGCCGCAGGCCACGGCGCTGATCCAGCAGATGTTCCAGGGCGCCGAACGGGCCCGCGCGTTCGGCATGCTGGGCGCCACCATCGGCCTCTCCACGGCGGTCGGACCGCTGGTGGGCGGTCTGCTGATGCACGCGGTCGGCGGGGACGACGGCTGGCGCTCGGTGTTCTACGTCAACCTGCCCATCGGGGTGGCCGTCTTCTGCGCGGCGCTGCGGCTGCTGCCCCGCTCCCCCGGCGCACCGGGCAGGCGGGAGTGCTTCGACGTGCCGGGTGTCCTGCTGCTCGGCTCGGGTGTGCTCGCCCTGATGCTGCCCCTGGTGCAGGAGCAGCAGTGGCACGGGCGGCTGAAGTGGGCCCTGCTCCCGGCCGGCGCCGGGCTGCTGGCCGCGTTCTGGACGTGGGAGCGGCGCCAGCAGCGGCACGGCCGGGCTCCCCTGGTCGACCTGCGGCTCTTCGCACTGCGCTCCTTCTCGCTCGGCGCGCTGCTGAGCCTGGTGTACTTCGGCGGCTTCACCACGCTGTTCTTCGTCTACACGATCTTCCTGCAGAACGGGATGGGCTACAGCGCGCTGGCGGCGGCCCTGTCGTCCATGCCCTTCGCGACGGGCACGGCGGTGGGTGCCGCGGTCGGCGGCCGTCTGGTCGTGCGCTTCGGGCGCAGACTGGTCATCGCCGGGCTGTGCACGGTGACGGTGGGGATCCTCGGCGTCATCGCGGCCGTGCACTGGGTACCGGGGCGGGGCGTGGCCCTGGCGGCCGCGCTTCCCATGCTGCTCGCCGGGATCGGCTCGGGCCTGACCACCTCCCCGAACACCACGCTCACCCTGACCCTCGTGCCGGTGCGGCGGGCGGGGGCGGCGGGCGGGGTGCTGCAGACCGGGCAGCGCATCGGCTCGGCGGCCGGTGTCGCGGTGGTGGGTTCGGTGTTCTTCGCCCACCTGGCCAACCACGGCGAGCCGGCCACCGCACTGCAGTACGGCCTGTTCACCTGTGTCGGCATCATCCTGCTGGCCCTCTGCCTGGCCTTCGCCGACCTGTGGGAACGCCGGGGCCGCCCACAGACCGAGCAGACCGGACAGACGGCGCGGCAGGAGGCGTAGGGGGCTGCAGGGGCGCGGAAGGGGCAAGGGGCGGAAGGCACGGGGCGGAGGGCAGGGTGGCCAGAGCGCGAGGCGGCCCAGACGCATGACTGCGACGGGT
This sequence comes from Streptomyces sp. NPDC001135, assembly GCF_053598395.1. Taxonomy (NCBI): domain Bacteria; kingdom Bacillati; phylum Actinomycetota; class Actinomycetes; order Kitasatosporales; family Streptomycetaceae; genus Streptomyces; species Streptomyces sp. NPDC001135. The sequence continues at coordinate 62,491 of NZ_JBSFKD010000007.1, forward strand.
GCCGGTGCGGGGGCGTCCGTCGCGGCGTCGGCCGGGCCGCGCCGCCCTCGTGGCTCGTCGGCCGGCCCCGTTCGCCGGTCCGCACTCCGCCGTGGGGTGCCGCTCCCGCCCTCACGACCTCCGGCGCGGCTTGCCCCGCTTGGGTGTCTGCTTGGCTCCCGCGGCACGCGCGCGTGACGTGCGCCCCGTGGACTTCGCCGCCGGCTTCTGCCGGGTGCCCCCCGGTTCGGCACGCTTGCGCTGCTGCCCGGCCGGTGCGGGGGCCTGAGGCTTCGTACGGCCCCGGGTGCTGTTGACGGTGCGACCGCGGACGATGCCGATGAAGTCCTCCACCAGGTCGGTGGTGGCCTCCTCGGGCCAGGACAGGGCGACGCTCGACTGGGGGGCGTCGGTGACCGGCCGGTAGGTGAGGTCCTTGCGGTGGTACAGGCGGGCCAGGGACTGCGGCACGACCAGGAGGCCGACGTTGGCGGCCACCAGCTCGATCGCGTCCTCCGTCGTCGCGGGACGCTCGAAGGCGGGCTCGCCGGGCGGGGCGTCCCAGTCGAAGACGTCGTCCAGGGGGTGGAAGACCACTTCCTCGGCGAGGTCGGCGAGAGTCACCTCGTCCACAGCCGTGATCAGGTGGTCCTTGGGGACGACGACCACCGTGGTCTCGGTGTAGAGGGGGATCGCGCTGAAGAACGTCCGGTCCACGGGGAGCCGTACGAGGCCCGCGTCGGCCTCGCCCGCGCGCAGCACCTCCGGCGCCTCGGCGGCCGGTACCTGGACGAGGGTGAGCGGGGTGTCCGGCAGGCGCTCGCCCCAGACCCTCGCCCATTTGGCGGGCGTCACTCCGGGAACGTACGCGAGCCGGAACGACGGTGATTCCTCCGAGCCTGTCACCAGGCCAGGTTACCGGCCGTGGCCGGCCGACCGGCACCGGCCATGGTCGGCTGTCCGTCACCGGCCATGGTCGGCTGTCCGTCACCGGTCGTGGTCGGCCCTCCGGCACGTGGCCGATACCCTTGACCCATGAGTTCGCAGCAGAGCACCCAGACGATGAAGCCCGCGACCGCGGCGAAGAAGCTGGGTGTGTACCTCCCCGCCACCCCCGCCTCGTTCCAGGAGGGCGTCATCTCGCGCGCCGAGCTGAACGAGCTGCAGGCGAACCCGCCGGAGTGGCTGAGCGAGCTGCGGCGCAACGGCCCCCACCCGCGTCCGGTGGTCGCCGCGAAGCTCGGCGTGTCCATCGCGGGCCTCGCGCGCGGCGGGGTCACCGAGCCGCTGACCACCGAGCAGATCGAGGCGCTCAAGCAGGAGCGGCCCGAGTGGCTGGAGAAGGAGCGCGCCACACAGGCCGAGGTCCGCAAGGAGGCCGCGCGGGTCAAGCAGGTGAAGAAGGAGAAGCAGGAGCGCGCCGCCGAGCGCGGCTGATCTCCCCCTTCTCCCCCACCCCCGTTTGCTCCCCCGTCGCTCCAAAACCGTTTTTCCACAACGCCCTCCGGCCTCCGGGGGGCGTTGTCAGTGGCCTGCCCTACAGTTCCCGTCACTTGATCAACGCGGGTGCGGGAGGCACGTATGGGGTGGGTGTCGGCAGGCGGCTATGAAGTCGCCCTCGACGGCGGGAAGGTGGTGTGCCGCAACGCGTCGGGGCGGCGGCTGAAGTCGGTGCCTCCGAAGATCGCCGACGATCCGGCGGTCGTGGGCCTGAGGCAGCTCGTCGAGTGGCTGGACCGGCACGAACGGCAGTGCCTGGCCGAGGCGGAGCGGTGGATGGTCCGCTCCCTGCCGGTGCCGCTCGCCGTCGTCACGCGCGTGTGGCCCGACCCGGCCTGGCAGGCCGCGCTGCGCGACCTCGTCGTCACCGGCGCCGACGGGCAGGTCGCCGGCTTCCTGCGGGACGCGGATCCCGAGCGCGGCCTGGGCCTGGTCGACCTCGACGGCGACACCGTCCGCATCGCCCCCGACCTGGTCCGCGTTCCGCACCCGGTCCTCCTCGATGACCTGGAGGAGCTGCGGGAGTTCGCCGTCGAGCTGGGCGTGGAGCAGCGCGCGCAGCAGCTCTTCCGCGAGGTCTGGCGCCGCCCTGCCGCGCTCGACGCCGAGGCCACCGAGGTGGAGGAGTACGCGGGCGGCTCGTTCAAGGAACTGCGCTTCCTGCACGGCCGGGCCACCCAGCTCGGCTACCGCGTGCGTGGCGGGTATGCCGTGTGCCCGGTCCTGGAGGACGGCCGGAGCGTCGAGGCCCGCGTATGGGTCGGTGACTACGACGGCTACATGGAGACCGAGACCGGCCCGCTGGTCTGGTCCGACCCTGCGGGGAAGGTGCTGAAACTCGGTCAGGTCGGGCCAGTGGCGTGGTCGGAGGGCATGCGCATGGCGGCGGCGCTGTACGCGGGACGGGACATCGAGGACGAGGAGCGGGCGGCATGACGTACGACGAGACGGCCGCGGCCACGCTGCTGGACGCCGGCGCCGTCCTGCCCCCGGGCAGCACCGCGCGCGAGGACGCCGACAGCCTCACCGTCCGCACCTACACGCACCCCGCCCTTGCGGACCGGCCGGTGGTCCGGCTGGTGCCGGGCACGCTGGGCGAGGCGGAGGACCTGGCGCTGGAGTTCCTGGGCCTCGCCCGCGAGCCCCAGGCGCCGGTCGTCGGGCAGGTGCGCCGGGAGACGCTGGGCTTCCCCGCCTGGGCGCTGGTCAACGACCCGGCCAACGGTCACCACGCGCTCGCCCTGGTGAAGGACGTCGAGCGGCTCGCCCGGCAGGCCAAGTCCCGCCCCGGCGCCGCCAAGGAGGGATTCGAGGAGCTCGGCGAGCGGCTGGGCCGTGCCGTGCCGCACTTCCTGCCGACGTTCTACGAACAGGCCGCGCGGGTCTTCCTGGAACACGAGAACACCACCTACGCCGCCGCGTTCTTCGGCAAGGCCCGTGAAGCCGAGCGGGTGCACGCGCTCACGGTGGACGAGGAGCGGCAGCGCGCGGTGTTCCTGGAGTTCGCCTTCGCCGGCGCGCTGACCGTGAAGGCGCTCAAGGAGCATGTGCGTGACCTCGCCGGGCGACTCGAACCGGCCACGGCCTGGGCGCAGTTCCGGCAGCTGACGGTGGAGCGCTGTGCGGCCGGGATGCCGCCGTACGCCTCGCTGCCGCAGGACGCGCGCGGGCTGATCAAGGCGGCCGGCCTGCCCCGGGTCACCGAGGAGTGCGCGCTGGTCGCCGACCTGCTCGCCTCCCCCGCCGCGGTCCGCGCGCCCCGGTCCTTCTGGACCGCCTACCGCTCCGTGCTCGTCGTCCTCGCCGAGGAGCGGCCGGAGATCCGCCTCCGGCTGCTGGAGATCATGCCCGCCGGTCTCGGCAGGGAAGCCGAGGACGAGGGGTTCTGGCTGACGCTGCTCGCCGAGACCGGGGCCGACCGGCTGCTCACGGACGAGTCGACGGCGGCCGGGCACGGCGCCGATCCGGCGGACTGGCTGACCCGCTGGGCGGCCTTCCGCAAGCACGGCGGCTCCTACTCCCGCCGCTGCCCTGCCACGCTCGCGCTGGTCGAGCGCATGGCTCCGGTGCTGCGGGCGACCGGCCGTCCGGTGGACCTGTGCACCGGACGCTGGCACGCCGGCGCGGACCTGGATCTGCTGGACCTGTGCGTGGCCGCGCGCGTCCCGCTGTCGCTGCCGGCCGCCGGCGTCCCCGTGTATCTGCCGCTGCCCGAGTGGCTGGTGGACACCCGCGCCGGCCGGCGCGACCTGGCGGCCGTGGCGGCCGACCCGCGCCTGCGGCGTCTGCTGCACCAGGCGGTGGACAGGGTCGGCGCACATCAGCGCGGCGGCGAGATGCTGACGTCGATGGCCGCGCATCCGGTCCTGTGCGGGGTGCTGCGGGAGTGGCTGGAGGAGGCCGCCGGCGACTTCACACGCGCGGCGGGGCTGCCCGGCGCCCGCGCCGCGCTCGACCGGCTGCGCCCCTTCCGGGTGATCGCCGCCGAGGTCGCCCCGGACGCGGTGGCCCGGGTCGCCGGCCGCGAGGTGGCGCCGCTGCTCGGCCGTACGGTACGGGCCGGCATCCTCGACGAGCTGGGCTGGCCGGCCCTCGACGAGGCGCTGGCGCTGCTCGACGGCCAGACCAGGAAGGACGAGGACAACGCGCTGGCCGTCCACGAGGCCTGGCCGGCGCTGATCCTCTGCCGCGGGCCGAAGGCGGTGGTCGTCGGCCCGGAGCGGATCCTGCTCGACCACGACCTGCGCCTGCCCCATGACCTGGACCGCTGGCAGCGCCCCCGCTTCCGGTACGTGGACGGGGAACTGCTCGTGATGTGGCGGCACGGCAGCAAGCAGTACGGCTACTGGTCGGCCCGGCCCGCCGAGGTGTTCGCGCTCGGTGGCGAGCAGTTGCCCTCCTGGTGGTCCGGCCAGGAGACGGTGGTCCCGTCGATCCCGCTGGCCGGCGGCGGACGAGCCACCGGTGGCCGCACCCTGCACGCCGGTGACACGGACCTGCCGCCGTGCCGCGCGATCATCGGCGACGGCACCACCCTGTGGCGCCAGGGCAGGCAGGGCCGGCGGACGGTCTGGCTGGAGTACGACCCGGTCACCGGGACGCACGGCCGCGCGTCGCTGCCCGCGCTGCTGCGCTCGGCCGTCCGTGAGGACGCCGAGCTGCTGCCCGGCGCGTGCGAGGTCCTGCCGCTGCGGCCCGGGCTGGAGCACAGCCCGTTCGGTACCGACGGCACGGTGCTGGGGCGCTGGGTGCGCACGGAGGGCGAGGGCGCGCAGGAGCGCCGTACGGCCGGGACACCGGACGGGCGGACGGTGTCGGTCGCGGTGGGCCTCGGCGACCGGGCGGTCGTTCCCCTCGGCGCGCTGCGGCTGCCCGGCGGGGCCGAACCGGTCGTCGTCCAACTGGGCGGCCACAGCGCACGGTTGGGCGGACACATCGGGCTCCACGCCGGTGACGACACCTCTCCCGCCGGTCTGCTGGGCCGGCTGACGCCGAACGACCGCGGCGGTGAGTACGCCGCCGGCACCCGGCTCGTGCCCCCGCTGTCGTTCTGGCACGCACTGCGTCCGCGCGACGCCCAGGGCTCGGCGGTGCTGCGCGCCCTGTCCGACGGGCAGGCCGCGGAGCTGCTGCGGCTCGCGGGCGAGGCACTGGCGATCCGTCAGGAAGCGCTGGCCGCAGCCGGGTCGGACGAGACGGCCAAGGCCGCCGTGCCGACCGCGGACACCGTCGCCCTGAAGGCGGTGGAACACGCCCTGCCGGAGCTGACCGACGAGCGGCTGCGCACCGGCGTCGCCGCACTGGTCAGGTCGGCGCTGCGCCTCACCGACTCGGCCACCGCCTTCGTGACTCCCCCGAAGGAGGCGCCGCGGCAGCCGCGCAACCGGACCGAGGGCATGTTCGCCGACTACAGCCCCGTGCACGGCGACGACCGCACCCTGCACGACGCGATGTCCGGTGTCGTCGCGCTGCACGGCTGGTGGTACGGCGAGCGGTGGAGCGTGCTCCGTCAGATCCGCGCGGTCAACCACGTGCTGTCCGGCAGGCCCGCCGACGGCAAGCCGCTGCCCGGCCTCGAGCGCCTCGGTGCCCTCACGGACGGCTGGACCAGCGAGGAGCACACCGTCCCGGCGATCGGCATGGTCTGGCCGCCGGTCCTGGGCGTCCTGCGGGCACTGGCGTACCGGCTCGCCTCGCCCGCCCTGACCGACACCCAGCGGGAACCACTGCTGTTGCTGGCCGACGCCCTCGCCGAGGGGCCGCTCGTCACGGCCGGCGGCACGCTGCGGGAGGCGGTGCTGAGCGAACCCCTGGAGAAGAAGCCGCACCAGCGGGACGGACAGGTGCTGCGCCGGGCCGGGCGCACGGTGGTGATCCTCGGTCAGCAGGGCGTCGACGTCCAGCGGGAGCGGGTCACGTGGCTGGCGCTGGACCACGATCCGTCCGGGGCGTTCGGTGCTGTCGCGCACTTCACGCTGGAGCAGGAGACCCGGTACACCCCGACGATCTCCGCCGAGGATCTGGCGGCCGTCACCCGTCTCGTCCGCGACAAGGGCGCCGCTCCCTGGCAGCCCTCGGCGCCCGAAGCACTGGTGGCGGCGACCGGCGGCGCGCTGGGCCCGCTGCAGTCCACCGTGCTGCTCGCCGGGCAGCCGCAGGAACCGGGGGCCGAGGCGCTGGCCGCCCTCGGACTGAAGCCGCGGCAGCGGGAGTTCGCCACCGCGCTGCTGCAGGGGCTGGGTGTGGAGCGGCGGGCGGCGGTCATGGGCGCGCTGCTGCCGGACGAGCCGGCCGCCCTGTGGACGGCGGGACCGGACACACAGGCCGCGGGACGGGTGTGGGCCGAGCGGTTCGGCCCGCTGGTCCGCCTGCCGGAGGACATCAGCGCCGAACTGGCCGGGATGCGGGCCGGAGGCGCCGAGGACGTACTCAACCCGTCCCGCACCCCATGGCTGAGCCGCACCACGGTGTTGCGCCCGGACAAGGACGGCCACCTGGTCCCGGACGACCCCCAGGCGATGCCCAGCCGCTACGCCCTCACGGGCGCCGTCGGCGCACTCTCCGCGCTGGCGTACGTCCTGCCGTACGGCCACCCGTTGCGGACCGCCCTGCCGGCGGGCCTCGCCGCGGTGCGCCGCCGGATGTCCGACCCGGAGCTGCTGCTCGACCTGGACGTCGAGTTCACGGAGAAGGGCGGCTGCACGGCGGTGGAGCTGCGGAAGGTGTACGGACTGCCCGCGACCGGCGGTGCCGACGAGCACGGCACGACGCGGGTCGGAGATGCTCTCGCGCTGCGCCCGGGCTACCGCGACACCGAGACGGTCCTGGTCCGGCCTGCCGGTCTCACCGGGCCCGACGACGCGGTGTTCGGGCTGCTGGACGGCTTGGTGGGTCCACTACGCGGCGCCGGGCTGCGCATGCTGCGCACGCTTCTCGGCGAGGAGCTGGGCCGCACGGTCGCGGCCGGTGCCGAGGGCCTTCGGGGGTACGCCCAGGACCCGACCGCCAGTGCGCCCGCGCTCGTCGCCGAGGTGGCCGCAGCGCACGGGCTGGGCGAGGACGCCGCCGCGCTCTACCTCCAGCTGCTGGCCCTGCCGGATCCGACGGACCGCAACTGTGCCCGCTGGACCGGGTGGAAGCCCGCACGCCTGAAGAAGGCCCGCGCCGAGCTGGCCGCGACCGACCTGGTGGTGGAGGCCAAGCGGGCACGCGCCGGGCGGACCCTGTTCCTGCCGTGCGGCTGGCGCGACCTGAAGTCGCCCGCGCTGCCGGTGGAGACCTGGAAGGAGGGTCTGTACCCGATCGCGGACCACCCGAGCGGGATACCGCTGATCCCGGTGCCGGAGCTGTTCACGCGCGCCTGGGACCGCGTCCGCGCGGGCGACGCCCCGGCCTACGAACAGCTGACCACCCGCACGAACCGGCGGGGGCGGAGCCGATGACACCCACCGCACCGGGCTCCATCCCGACGTCCGTCCGCCCCCTCGCCCCGATCTCCGTCCGCCCCCTGCCGAAGGAAACCCGTCGATGACCACCGCCCTCGCGCCCGACGCGACCCGTCAGATCGTCCCGCCCGAGGACCGGTACGCCATCGAGCTGGCTTTCCTCACCGCCCATGACCCCGGTCCCCGGCCGCCCGCCTGGCGGCTCACGCCCCGGGCCGTCGTGACGTTCGTCATGGGCAGCGGCGGCCGGACGCTGCGGCTGCCCGACGACGCGGAGGCGCCGCACGGCGTACCGCGGCGGATGGAGATCACCGGCAAGTTCGTCGGCGACCGCGCGCTGGTCGAGCGGTGTGTGGTCACGCTCGCCGGTGAGCGGGGCCTGCTGCTCGTCGGCGAGCCCGGCACCGCCAAGTCCATGCTGTCCGAACTGCTGGCGGCCGCCGTGTGCGGCACCAGCGGCCTGGTCGTGCAGGGCACGGCGGGTACGACCGAGGACCAGCTCAAGTACGGGTGGAACTACGCCCTGTTGCTCGCGCAGGGGCCCAGCCGACAGGCACTCGTTCCGTCGCCGGTGCTCACCGCGATGACCCGGGGCGCGATCGCCCGGGTCGAGGAGGTCACCCGCTGTCTGCCCGAGGTGCAGGACTCCCTGGTGTCGTTGCTGTCCGAACGGCGCATCGCCATACCCGAACTGGCCGGAGGCGAGGATGCCTTGGCTCACTCCGCGCCGGGTTTCAACCTCATCGCCACCGCCAACCTGCGGGACAAGGGTGTCTCCGAGATGTCGGCCGCACTCAAGCGCCGCTTCAACTTCGAGACGGTGGGCCCCATTCCGGACCTCGACGCCGAGACGGCACTGGTGCGGGGCCAGGCCCGGGCGTCGGTGGAACGGGCGGGCGCGCCCTTCCACGTGGACGACGCCGTCCTGGAAGCCCTGGTCACCGTCTTCCGCGATCTGCGCGAGGGCCGGTCGGCGGAGGGCTGGGAGGTGGAGCGCCCGTCCACGGTGATGAGCACGGCGGAGGCGGTGTCCGTGGCGGGTGCGCTGGCCCTGGCCTCGGCGTACTTCCCGGGAGACCGGGACGTCCTCGGACTGCTGCCCGGCCATGTCCTCGGTGTCGTACGCAAGGACGACCCGGCGGACGCGGCGCGGCTGCGCAGCTACTGGGACGGCCCGGTCCGGCGCCGCGCGGAACAGGGCTCGGCCACCTGGCGCACGCTGTGGGACCTGCGCACGGTCCTGGAGGGCTGACGGTCGTGTCCTCCGTCTCCGCCGTCTCCGCCGTCTCCGCCGTCTCCGCGCTCGACGCGTCGGCCACGGCCCGTCCCGGCGCGGGCTCCGCGGTTCCGGCCGACCCCGAGGCTGCCGTGGCGGCCCTGACCGATCCGGGGGCGCCCTATCTCATCGGGGTGCGGCACCACGCGCCCTCCCTCGCCGCGGCCGTGCCCCAACTGCTGGACGCCGCCCGGCCGGACGTGCTGCTGGTGGAACTCCCCGCCGACCTGCAGGACTGGCTGCCCTGGCTCGCCCACGAGGAGACCGAGGCTCCCGTCGCCCTCGCCGCCGCGCCCGTGGACGGGGCCGGGGGCCCGGCCTTCTATCCCTTCGCCGACTTCTCACCGGAACTGACAGCCGTGCGCTGGGCCGCGCGGCACGGCGTACCGGTGATCGCGTGCGACCTGCCCTTGGCGGACCGGGCGTGGGCGGGAGCGCCGGAGCCGGACGGTAAGGGGGCAGGTGCGAAGACGGCAACACCGGGCGGCGCCACCCCTCCGGCGGCCGGACCGCCCGGCGCCTCGGCACCACAAGCGGGCGAGCGGCCCGGCACGGCCGGCGCCCCGGACGTGACGGCCGGCGGACACGGCGGTGTTCCCGGTGCGGCCGGGCTCACCTCGGTGCTGCGTGACCGCCTCACCGGCCGTCCCGGGGACGATCTGTGGGACCGGCTGGTCGAGGCGGTCGCTCCCGGTTCCCCGCCGGAGGCACTGCGCCGGGCCGCGCTGCTGACGGGGTGGGCGCTGCGCGAGGAGGCCCTGGCCGCGGGCGGGGTGCCGGAGCTGGATCTGCGGCGGGAGCGGTGGATGCGGTCGTGTCTGGCCGCGGCGACGGCGAACGGCGAACGGGCCGCCGTGCTCGTCGGCGCCTTCCACACCCCGGCGCTCCTGGCACCGGCCGACGGTGACACCCTGGTGCCGGCACAGGCCCACGGTGCCGAGAAGGCCCGGGCCGCTGCTTCGACGTGGACCACCTCCCTGATCCCCTACAGCTACGCGCTGCTCGACGAACGCTCCGGCTACCCGGCCGGCATCCGGGACCCGGAGTGGCAACACCTGGTGCTGGACGCGGCCGGTGATCCCGGCGCGCTGGAGGACGCGTTGACGCGGGCCGCCGTGCGGGTGTGTGCCGCGTTGCGGGCACTGGGCCATCCGTCCGGGCCCGCCGACGCACGGGAGGTCGTACGCCTGGCCGGTGATCTCACTCGACTGCGGGGCCTGCCCGCGGCGGGCCGGGGCGAGCTGGTCGAGGCCGTGCAGACGGTGCTCGCGCAGGGGGAGCCGTACGGGCGGGGGCGGGCCGTGGCCCGGGCGATGGAGGAGGTGCTCGTCGGGACGCGCACCGGCCGCCCGGCTCCGGACGCGCCGCGCAGCGGCCTGGCCCCGGCGGTGGAGGCGGAACTCGCCGCACTGGGGCTGCCCGGGCCGGCGGATGCGGGCCGGGCAGCCGCGCGCGACCTGCGCCTTGACCCGCTCCGCTCGGAACCGGACCGGCGCCGTGAACTGCTGCTGCGGCGCCTGACCGTGTGTTCGGTGCCGTACGGCGAGCCCAGGACGGTGGCCGGCACGGGCGGCGCCGACGCGCTCACCTCGCGCTGGGAGGTGCGCTGGACACCGGCCACCGCGGCCATGCTGACCGCGGCCGGCATGCGCGGGGTCACCCCGGCACAGGCCGCCGAGGGGGTGCTGCGGGAAGCCCGGCGCAGGGAGCGCGACGCGGGCGGCCCGACGGCCGCGCACACCCTGCGGGGGCTGGAACAGGCGGCGGAGTGCGGCCTGCCCGGGCTCGCGGACGAGCGGCTGGCCGAGACCGCCGAGGTGCTGCCGGGTTGCGGCACGCTGCCCGAACTCCTCGCGGGACTCGCCCTGTTGGACCGGTTGCGGGCGGGGCACATCGCCGGGCTCGGCGGCGACGGGGGCCGTACGGAGCGGGCGGCGGCCGTCGCCGAGCTGCTGACCTCCGCCGCGGTACGCCAGGTCGACGGGCTCACCGGTTCCGAGGACCCGGCCGACGCACACGCTCTGCTGGAACTCGCCCATCGCGCCGACGCGCTGGGCGGGATGCGGCTCACCGACGCGCTCGCCCGGCTGGCCGCCGACGGTTCTCCGCTGATGCGGGGCGCCGCCGGGGCCGTACGGGTGCTCCTGGGGCAGGAGGAGCCCCGGGCGTTCGGCGACCGGGTCGCCTCCTGGGTGGACGGCGCCTGCGATGCCGGGTCCCGGTCGGCGCTCACCGCGCGGCTGACCGGTCTGCTGAGCGCGGCCGGCCCCCTGCTGGAGTCGGCGGCCCCCGCGCTGCAACCGCTGCTGAACCGGGTTGCGGACTTGTCCGACCGGGACTTCCTCGATCGGCTGCCGGCACTGCGCGGCGGCTTCGACACGCTCAGCCCGGCCGCCCGCGACCGGCTGCTGGCCGCCGTCGAACAGCGCCTGGACGGGGAGCGTCCGGACGACACCGGCGGCGTCGGCCCGGCTTCCCTCGCCCTGTGGACCCGCGCCGACCTCACGGCCCGCGAGACCCTCGCCGAACTGGGCCTCCTGCCGGCCCACCGGCCCGCCGGGGCGATCCCCGCGGTGACCGCCGGGGGTCCCGCCACCCCGGAAGTCCCCGCACCAGCCACACCCGCCGCCCCCGTCCGCGCCACCGACGACGACCGCCGGCTCGGCCCGGCCGACCGCTGGCGTCTGCTGCTGGGCCGCAGGAGTGGTCGGCTGTCGGCCGCCGCCCGGCCCTTGGCGACCGCACTGGACGAGTTGTACGGCACAGGCCGCGGTGAGGGCAGCCGTGGGGACCTCCCGGATCAGGGTGGCGGGCGTGCGGCCGCGTATCCAGGGGTGCGGGAGTGGTCCGAGGAGCTGGCGGCGCTGTTCGGGCCGGGCATCCGGGAGGAGGTGCTGGCGGCGGCTGCCGCGGCCGGCCGTCAGGATGTGTTCCCGGAACTGGATCCGGACAGCGTGCGGCCCTCCGTCGACCTGCTGCGCTCGGTGCTGCGGCATGCCGGAGGTCTGCCGGAGGCCCGGCTGGCCGCACTGCGTCCGCTGGTCCGGCACCTGGTGGACGCGCTGACCCGGCGGTTGGCGACCCGGCTGCGCCCGGCGCTGCACGGCACCGCCCTGCCCCGCCCCAGCCGGCGCCCCGGCGGTGGCCTCGACCTGCCCCGCACCCTGCGGGCGAACCTGGCCACGGCCCGCCGTATGCCGGACGGCACGGTCCGGGTCGTACCCGAGCGGCCGGTCTTCCGCAGCCGCGCGCGGCGGTCGGCCGACTGGCGGCTGATCCTGGTCACCGATGTGTCGGGATCCATGGAGGCGTCCACGATCTGGGCGGCGCTCACGGCCTCGGTGCTGGCCGGGGTCCCCACGCTGTCCACGCACTTCCTGGCCTTCTCCACCGAGGTGATCGATCTGACCGGCCACGTCGAGGACCCGCTCTCCCTCCTGCTGGAGGTCAGGGTCGGCGGCGGCACCCACATCGCCGCGGGGCTGCGGCACGCACGCGAACTGGTCACCGTGCCCTCGCGCACGCTCGTCGTGGTCGTCAGCGACTTCGAGGAGGGCTACCCGGTCGGCGGGCTGCTCGCCGAGGTCCGCGCCCTGGTGGGGGCCGGCTGCCAGGTGCTGGGCTGCGCGAGTCTCGACGACGCGGGCCGGCCCCGGTACGCGACCGGTGTGGCGGGGCAGCTGGTGTCCGCGGGCATGCCGGTGGCCGCTCTCAGTCCGCTCGAACTCGCCCGCTGGGTAGGGGAGAAGATCGTATGAGCCAGGAGACGAGCCCGGGTCTGCCTCCGGTCGCCCCGTCCGTGACCGCCGAACTCGTCGCGGCACTCTCGCCCCGGCTGCGCAAGCGCCTGGACGTGGGCATCGCCAAGCTCGCGGGCCGGCCGGCCGTCCGCGACGGCGACACCGTGCGCATCGCCGTCGACGACGACACCACCCTCGAACTCCACGCCCCGGGCTCCACGGTGACCAGCGCGGACGCCATCCGCTGCGGCTGTCTGCTGGCCCCGGACTGTCTGCACCGCGCCGCGGCGGCCTCGGCGGCCCCGATCGCCGAGGACACCCACGACGAGAAGGAGGGGGTGAGTGCTGCGGGGCGCGCGGGCGCCCGGCCGGAGGAGACCGGGCCCGGGGCGGCCGAGACGGGGACCGCCAAGACGCAGACCGCCGGGACGGAGGAGGCCGGCTCCGAGCAGCGCACCGCCGCCCTCGCGCTCCGCGCCGCCGCGGCCGCCGTACTCGAAGCCGGTGCGGACGGGGCGGGCGCGGTGCCCCAGGCGGAGCTGTTGCGGGCCGCGCACACGGCGCGGCTCGCGGGCCTGCACCGGGCGGCCGCCTCGGCCGTCTCGGTGGTCACCGCGCTGCGCGCGGCCCGTGCGGCCGACCCGGGCTACCGCCTCGCGGACCTGGTGGCCGGCCTGTGCGACGTGCTGTCCGTGGCCCACCGCGTCCCGCACGCCGCCGGCGCCGAACTGGCCGCCCTGCGCGGTACCGCGCGGCAGCCGTACCGCCCCGACGGCTCGCTGCGGTTGTACGGCCTGTTCTCCGAACCGGTGCTCACCGCGAGCGGCTACGCGGGTGCCGTCACCTGGACCGCCGACACCGGGGGCCGGCTGTACCAGGTGTCCGATGTGGCCCCGGGTGGTGCCGGGCGCGCGGTGGGCGCGGCCGACCGGGCGGTCCGGCTCGGGGACACGGCCCTGACCCACCGGGAGCTGTCCCGTGCCGGCCTCGCGGTGTCGGGGGCCACCGTCTCCCCCACCGGACGGCTCGGAGCGGGCGCCGCGGTGCGGGCGGTCGGGGCGTCCGGTGCCGGCTGGCGCGAGGAGCCGTTGGACCGGCTCTGGGCCGTCCCCGTGGCCGAGCAGCTCACCCGCGCGCTGAACGGCGGCCACGACCTGCTGTTCCTGGAGGTCACCCTGCTCGGTACGGCGACGGAGGCGGCGGGCGACTGTCTGCTCGCCGGATGCGACGGCGTCGTGCTGCGGCTGACGGCCGCCCATGACCATCCCGCGCTTCCGCACCGGGACAACCTGCGTCTGCTGGCCGCCGCCCGGGGAGCCGGGCTCCGGGTCGTCGCCCGGCTGACCCCCGCCCCGCATCCCCGCGCCCAGCTCCTCGCGACCGAGCATCCGGCGCGGTCCGGCACCCGGGTCGACGTGGGCCTGGACCGGCTTCAGCGCGCGGACCTGCCCTCGGCACCCGCGTCCCCGGTGCGGGAGGCGCCGCGTGCCGAGGAGGCCCCGGTCCATCTGCTGCGCCGCCGTGTCCAGCAGGCGGTCTCGGGGGGCCGGCGTGTGCTGTCCTTCCCCGGCGACACGGCCGCCGACGCCCGGCGGCTGAACCGGTCCGGGCTGGCGACCGCGGGCGGTCTGCTGGAGGAGCTGCACGCGGCGGCGGCGGAGCGCTCCCGGGACGTGTTCGGCCGCCTGCTGCCCGCGGACCCGGACCTCTTCGCCCACGCGTGGCTGGCGGCGGCCCGTTACACGGAGGAGGTGGACCGCGCCCTGTGCCTCGCGGCCTGGTCGGGATGACAGGGCCGACAGGGACACCGTGCCGCGGGGCCGGTGCCTCGGTCCGGTGCAGGTGGTCGTGGGCGAGGCCGGTGGCGAGGAGGGCGCGTGCCGCCATGCGTACATCGGGCTCGGGCAGGTTCAGCAGGCCCTCCCGCGCCTGCCGGAGCACGGCGAGCGCCTCCGCGTGCTCCCCTCGCGCGTCCATGGCCGAGCCGAGGAAGAGCAGGGCCAGGGCCTGGCCGCGCCGGTCCCCGGCACGCCGGTTGAGTTCGAGGCAGTACCGGTAGGTGTCCACCGCGCGGGGCGGGTCGCAGCGGTCGAGGTAGCGGCCGTGGAACTCCTGGACGGACGCGCGCAGCAGCAGGCGGTCGGTGGACTCGGCGAGGGCCACGGCGCGCTCGAGTTCGGCGCGGGCGCGGTCGTTCTCGCAGCTTCTCCTGGTTGGGCGTGGGCTGGGTGCGGTGCGGGTGGGCGCGGTGCGGGGGGGCGCGGTGCGAGGGGGCGCGCACGCGCATGCCGCCCAGCCCGCGGGGTTCACCGGCCGGCATCCGGCCGGTGTGGACGTTCTCCAGCCCGGCGGGTCGGTCGACGTGCCCACGCCCAGGCACAGCCCGAGCGGGATGCTGCGGATCTGGTACTGCTCGTTGCCGAACGGGAGAAGCCGCCGGCGTTCGAGGCCGGTCCATCCGCAGTCGAACACGACGGCCTCGCCATGGTCCCTGCGGTCCAACAGGCCGCCGAGGCACCTCGCCTCGGGCGGTCGGACGCGGACGGTGTCGGTCCCGTTGGCTTCGATGTCCCAGCGCTGGCCGAACAGCGGCTTGCCGTCCCGGACCACGGCTGGCGGTGCTGGACGGCCCGGTCGCCGCCACCCTGCTCACGAAGGGCCGGCTGCTGTCGGCCGGCGCCTGACCGCCCCGCGTCCCCCACCCCTTAGCGCTCGTCGAGCTCCCTCACCCCCGGGACGCGCATCATCAAAGGAGGGGAGACCACCGACGAGGAGTGGCGATGAGGCTGTCGTTCCTTGAACCCCTCTACACGGAGCCCGGCCCGTTCGCCTCCGTATACCTGGACACCTCCCGGGACGTCGAGCATCCCGATCGGGCGATCGCGCTGCGCTGGCAGCGGCTGCGCGAGAGTCTGTCCCGTCAGGGCTCGGACCGGGCACTTCTGAACGTACTGGAGGAGGTGGTCGGCGCCGACACAGACGTGCCGGGGGCGCACGGTCAGGCCATCTTCGCCGCCCACGGCACGCTCGTCATGGACGGGGAGCTGCCCAGGCCGCCCAAGCACGACTCCGCGCGCTACAGCACCCTGCCGGACGCGATGCCCCTGGTCACCCAGCACCTTCCGGAGATCCCCTACATGGCGGTGGTCGTCCACTACGGCGGCCTTCCGACCGCCGAGACCCACGGCTGGGTAACCCTGGAGGCGGAGACCGGCACCTGGCCCGCGTCCACCGTCACCCCGGGTGAGCGGCTGCACCGCAGGGTCGCGGTGGGGACCTGGCACCGCACCTGCCTCCGGCTCGGTCACCAGCTGGACGAACGGGCGCGACGCGCCCATGCCGACGCCGTCGTCGTGGGCGGGGACGAGTGGGCGTGCAACGTACTGATCCGCCGCCTGCCGCACGCCCTGCGGGACAAGGTCGTACGCGTGGGCGGCCGGACCCCCACCGACACCGGACGCGCCCTGTTGGAGCCGCAGCTCGACGGCGTCTTCCGTGGCCGCATGGCCGCGCACGACCGGGAACTCGTGGACGTCTTCATCGGCCGGCGTGCCCTGGACGGCCCCATGACGGACGGGCTGGCCGCCACCGTCGCAGCCCTCCAGCGCGGCCAGGTCGCGGCACTGCTGCTGAACCGACCGCCAGGGTCTTCGCTGCGGCTCTGGACGGGCTCCCAGCCCACTCAGCTCGCCCTGACCGAGGCGGAGCTGGTGTCCTTCGGTGTGCGGGCCCCGCGCGAGGAACGCGGCGACGAGGCCCTCGTCCGGGCCCTCGTCGGCACCGGTGCCGAGCTGGTCGTCGTACCGGAGAGCGAGCTGAGGCTGTACGAGGGCGTGGGCGCCCTGCTGAGGTACACCGACCCGGGGACCCCGTCCTGACGCCGGCGGGCTGTGCCTCCCGGAGCACGCGTCGCCCCTTGCGTCCGAGCACCCCCGGATCGCACCGCGCGCGGAACATGCCGACACTGGGTTGGAGGGGCGGCGCGGCGGATGGGGCACATGGACAGGAGCAGGAGCGGCGCGAAGGAGCCGGATGTTTCGCTCGCTGCGCCCAAGGACTGGGCGGGAGGAGTGCCGGCGGTGGCCAACCCGCTGCGGTGCTCCCGGCAGCGGACGACGGTCCGCCGTACGGCACTGACGCTGCTCGATCTCCACCAGACCAAGGGCTTCGTCTGGCCGGGCGGCGCCTGGCCGGAACCGGACCCCGCTCACCGGCACCGCAACCAGTGCTGCGAGAGCGGCGCCCAGCACATGAGCGACGAGGCGGCGTCGGGCGGCGAGCACCGTCACGCTGCGCGCCTTCCGGAACGCACCACGCCCGGGGCCGCCTGCGCCACCGCCGCGGCCCCGCAGTCCGATGGCCGATGAAGGAGCCCCCGAGGACCTGGTCCGCGCGGCCCGCGCCGTGGGCGTGACCGACGCCCGTCTCCTGGAGGCCCTACGGAGCGTCCCCCGGGCGGAATTCGTCCCCGCGGACGAGGTGGCATCCGCGTACCGGGACACGCCCGTTCCGCTCCCCCACGGACAGGTGACCACCCAGCCCTCGCTGATCGCCATGATGGTCGCCGCTCTCGGCCTCACCGGAGACGAACAGGTCCTGGAGGTCGGGACCGGATACGGCTGGCAGACCGCGCTGCTGGCCCGCCTGGCCGCGCACGTCGTCAGCGTCGAGCGCTGGCCCGACCTGGTCGACGAGGCCCGCCTGCGGCTGGCCGGGCAGGGCGTCGGCAATGCCGAGGTCGTGCTCGGCGACGGGACCCTGGGGATGCCGACCCGTGCCCCGTACGACGCCGTCATCGTCTGCGCGGCCTTCCCGCGAGTGCCTGAGCCGCTCGTGGATCAGCTCCGCGCCGGTGGCCGGCTCGTCCAGCCGATCGGGCTGGGCGGGCAGGAGCGCGTGGAGCTGTACGAGCGGCGGGCCCGCGGCCTGGTGCACCGCAGGACGGTGACCGCGGCCCGGTTCGTCCGGCTGTACGGCGCCCATGGCTACGACCAGCGGTGACGCGCTCAGCGCTGATAGGTCCCGACCAGGGTGCCGGAGGCCAGCTCCCTGCCCTTCAGGGCACGGTGCACGTCCTCGGCGCCCGGGTGGTCGTGCAGCGGCAGCGGCTCGGACAGGGCGTACAGGCGGAAGAAGTAGCGGTGCGGCCCGTGCCCCGGTGGAGGCATCGGCCCTCCCCAGCCCACGCGGCCGAAGCCGTTCGGCCATGGCAGGCCCCCCTGGGGCTTCTGGCCCTCCGCCGCCCCGGTGGTCCCCGGATCGATGCCGGTCACCAGCCAGTGCAGGAAGGTCGTCCCCGGCGCGTCCGGGTCCTCGCACAGGAGCACCAGCTCCGTGGCCTCGTCGGGAACCCCCGACCAGGTCAAGGGCGGTGAGATGTTCTCACCCTCCCCGCTGTACCGACGGGGGATCACCGTGTTGTCGTCGAACGCGGTGCTGCTGAGTTCAATTCCGCTCATGCGCGCCGCCATACCCGCAACGGCGGCACCGGCACCGGTCGGCGCCCCAAAACCCCCGCTCGGCCGAGCCCACCCGGGCCGCTTCCGGAAGCGGGGGTGACGATGGCAGTGTGCCGACAAGGATCCTGCTCGAGGGCCGCCCTGGCGCAGGCAAGACGACCGCCGTGCGCCGGCTCGCCGCGCTGCTGCCCACCCGCGCGGCCAGCGGCTTCACCACGGAGGAGATCCGGCAATCCGGCGCCCGCGTCGGATTCGCCCTGGAGACCCTGGAAGGCCGACGGGAAGTGCTCGCCCATGTCGACCTGCCCGGTCCGCCACGGGTAGGGAAGTACGGTGTCGACCTGGGCGTCATGGAACGACTGGCGCTGCCGTCGCTTCGGCCGGCGGCAATCGAGGAGGCGGCAGGGCGGCTGGTGCTCATCGACGAGCTCGGGCGGATGGAACTGGCGTGCCCGGCGTTCCGGCACGCGGTCGACGCGCTGTTCGTCGCAGATGTCGACGTCGTCGCCACGGTCCACACGCACCGCGATCCGTTCACCGACGCCCTCAAGCGGCGCACCGACATCGAGGTCGTCCAGCTCACTGCGGCAAACCGGGACGTCCTGCCGGGCGAGCTCGCGGCCCGGCTGCAGCAGCCCCGGACGGCCGGAAGGCCCCCTCTCACGGATGAGACCCGGCCTCCGACCCGCTGAAGGCAGGAGTCGGCGACATCGGCATGGGGTTCGCGGTCAGGCCCTGACCACGCGCCTCACCACCAACGGCTGCCGCTTCGTGTGTCACGGCGGCTTCGACTGGCCGGGGATCGCCTGGCCAACCGCGTCATCCGCCGCTACGAAGCCTTGCCGTGACGCATGGGTGCTGCCGGATGACGACAGACGCAGGAACGTCGGCGCCATGCCGGGCTCTGGGAGCATCCAGGAGCCAACCGCTCTCCGACACGGTCGTTCGGCGGGGCCGTCCCCCTAACCCAGGAAGCTCAGCCGCACCTGGCGGTCGGGGTTGTCCCTGTTCGTATCCACCAGGCACACCGACTGCCAGGTGCCCAGTTCCAGGCGGCCGGCGAGGACCGGGAGGGTCGCGTGGGGCGGGACGACGGCCGGGAGGACGTGGTCGCGGCCGTGGCCGGGGCTGCCGTGACGGTGCTGCCAGCGGTCGTCGGCGGGGAGCAGGGTGTGCAGGGCGGCGAGGAGGTCGTCGTCGCTCCCGGCGCCGGTCTCGATGAGGGCGATGCCGGCGGTCGCGTGCGGGACGAAGATGTTGAGCAGGCCGTCGCGGCCGGCCGCCGCCTCCCCCAGGAAGTTCTCACAGTCGGCGGTGAGGTCGACGACGCGTTCCCGGGAGCCGGTGGAGACGTTCAGCATTCGGGTGGTGAAGGCATCTGACATGCCCCCATCCTGGCCCATACGCCGGGTTCCACACTCCGCGGCGCGGTCGTTCGGCGAGACGAGCGGTTCATGTGTCGGGACACCGTTGATCACGGCAGTGGCCGCCGCCGTCGGCCATGGGGACCTCGCTGCGGCGCGTCGCGTTCGGGGGTCTGATCCGGCACGTCGTGCGCGGCGAACTTCCGGATGGCCTCTCAGGTTGTGTCCTGTCTGGTGGTGTGGTCCCTCATGGGCCAAGGGCAGCGGAGTGAAAAATCCGGGCTCCGTGAATGAGGCGGGGTCGCGCGCGGCTAGAGCTCTGGACAACGGTTGTTGCGTGTGTCGACGCGACAGCCCGATCGGGTGGGACCAGCCGTGCGGCTGTCGGTGGCCCCCACGCCGTGCCGGTGCCGCCATGCCATGATCTTGGAGGTCTCCTTGTCGCCAGCCGATCCTGCCGTCGACCGACTGGTGGAGGCCGCGCGCCATGCGCCTGCCGGCCTGATCGCTCGGCTCGTGCAAAGCGGCGACTTTCGCGAGACACGGCTTGGAGAGGCCATCCGGGACGTGCAGAGGGCCCACTCGCACCCGGACACGGCTGATGCGGGGACTGTCATCGACCCGGTGACCCACGACCCCGGTTGGTGAAGCGCCCACGCGCTCCGGCACAAGGCGGATTCCACGCTGCTGGAGTTGGCCGGGACCTGAAGGGAGCCCCTGTGGGCAGGAAGACCGGCTTGGCCAAGGTGCTGGTGACCGATCTGGACGGCACGCTGCTGGGAGGCGACGAGCGCGTTCGGGGGCGTCTGTACGACGCTCTGGAACGGCACCCGGACATCACTGTGGTCTTCGCGACCGGGCGCGGTCTTGCTTCCGTACAGGCGCTCCTGCGAGACGATCCCCTGGTGCCGTCCCCGCGCTGGATCATCGCCGACGTCGGGGCCAGCGTCATCGACGCCGTCGGGATGGTCCGCCTCGACGACATGCAGGGGCAGCTGCGCACCGGATGGCCGGGCGCCGACCGGGTTCGAGCGGCGCTGCGGCACTTTCCGCAGCTCGTGTACCAGGAAGGCGTGCCCCAGGAGGGCCGCTGCTCCTTCTATCTGAGCCCCGAAGGTCTCTCGGACGGCCTCAAGGCCGCGGTGAGAGCGCTGGGATGCACCTGGTCGTACGCCTCGGGCCGGTACTTCGACGTCCTGCCGGCCGGGGCGAACAAGGGACGTGCGCTGCGGCTGCTCGGCCGCAGGCTGGGGTGGTCCCGGCAGACGATGCTCGTGGCCGGGGACTCCCTCAACGACCTTTCGCTGTTCTCCCAGGGCACGCGCGCGGTCGTCGTCGCCAATGCGGAGCCCGCTCTGGCTGCCGGCGTCCCGGCGAGCGAGCAGGTCCACCACTCCGCCCTGAACGGAGCTGCCGCCGTCCTGGAGGGGATGGAGCGCCTCGGCTGGCTGGTCCGCCGATCGGTGGTCGTCGGCTATCACCGCCCGCCCGTGCGCTGGCTCGACGGCGGCTGGCGGCCGCCGTCCAGTCCCAACGGCATCCTGCCGACTTTGCAGGCCGCGCTCGCCGACGAGCGCATGGACGCCGTGTGGGCAGCCGCCCACATCGGCGAGGCACCACCGCCCGGCGCGTCTGTGACGATCGTCGACGGCTTGCCGCTGTCCCTGCTGCCGCTGCGAGCCGAACGGTGGGCGGGTTACTTCCACCGCGTCTGCAAGGAGACGCTCTGGCCGGCCCTGATGTCCCAGCCCGGCCTCATCCGGGACCGGCCGGCCCACTGGGCCGACTATGAGGAGGTCAACGCCGCGTTCGCCCGGCATGTCGGCTCTCTCGCCGCGCCGGGAGGCACGGTCTGGTTGCACGACTACAACCTGTGGCTCGTGCCGGCCGTCCTCCGGGCCCAGCGCCCCGACCTGGCCATCGGGCTGTTCCACCACACGCCGTTCCCCCAGCCGGACGTCTTCCGCCGTATTCCCGCGGCCGGGCAGCTGCTCGACTCGCTCGCATGCCTGGACTGGGCCGGCTTCCACACCGCCGACTGCGCCGACCACTTCCGTCGGCTCCTGGCCGGCAGCGCAGGCCCCACGCCGCGCGTCGGCGTGCACCCCCTCGGCATCGACCGCCGTGCCGTCGCAGACCTCGCCAGGACGCGCCCCCAGTCGCAGCACCGGGAAGACGACAGCCAGCTGGTGCTGTCGGTGGAACGACTCGACTACGCCAAGGCGCCCGTCCACAAGGTCCGCGCACTGGACGCCCTCCTGGCCCAGACGCCACACCTGCGGGGACAGGTGCGCTACCGTCTGGTCTGCCCGCCACCGGAGACCGGCATCCGCGCCTACGACTCCACCCGCTCGGAACTCGAGAACGCGATCAGCCGCATCAACCGCCGCTGGGGCACGCCCGGGTGGGAGCCCGTCGACTACATCCCCCGCAATCTGGACTTCCCCCAGGTCGTCGACCACTACCTGGCGGCCGACGTGTTCTGGGTGACCTCACTCGCCGACGGGATGAACCTCACAGCCCAGGAATACATCACCGCGTGCCACGCCACCAACCGTCCTGGTGTTCTGATCCTCTCCCGTCACGCGGGAGTCGCGCGGCACCTGGGGACCGCGGCCCTGCTCACCGATCCACTGCGGCCACAGGACCTGGTCGACACCCTGCACGCCGCACTGGCCATGACGGTTCAGGAACGCTCCGCGCACATCACACGCCTGGAGGGCCTGCTCGACACCCCGCCCCCGGCCGAGTGGGCCCGCACCGTCATCGCCGCCATCCGTGACGCCGGGGCATCGCCGGACCAGGGCCACCGCCGATGAGGAAGGGGCAGACGTACGGGGGACCCGCACCCGGTGTAGGCCCGCATTGGGAACGTCCCGTTCCGTCGCGGCGGCCTGGGCCTCGCCTTGTGTCTCACCCGAGGGACACGGCACATCTGTCTAAGGATCTTGTCCTCTGGGGTCTGCCACGGTGTCGCCGTCGGTGGCCACGCCGTCGACAACAGTGCCCGGAGGTGAACCGAACCGTCGCCGACAGTGCCACGCCTCAGAGGAAGTTCAGAGATTCCGAGCGCTGGCGCATACCCGCTTCCCGAGGTTCGAAGTGTCATGGCCATGACTTGAAGCCAGCCGCCATGCTTTCCCGACCTGAGGAGTAACCCCCAGGAACTTCTCGTCGACGCCCACGTTAAGCACCGTGCGCCCGCTCGTGCAGGCGGTGTTCCGCCTGGTGACCGGCTTCCTGTTCGCCTGCCACGGCGCGGCGTCCCTGTTCGGTGTCCTGGGCGGAGCCCACGGCGGCGGTACGGTACCCACCCTGCAGTGGCCCGGATGGTGGGCCGCGGTCATCGAACTGGTCGGCGGGACCCCGGTGGCCCTCGGCCTGTTCACACGGACCCCGGCCGTCGTCTGCTCCCGGGTCCATGGCCTACGCCTACTTCAGAGTTCACCAGTCCAACGCGCTGTTCCCGATCGACAACGGGGGTGAGCCGGCCGTCATGTTCTGCTGGACGTTCCTGCTCATCGCCGGCCTGGGCCCCGGCGCGTACGCGGCCGAGACTCTGCTGAAGAGAGATGCGACCGTCGAGGCGGACGACGGGGTGGCACCAGTGCCTACTCCGTAGGCCTCGCGTCTGGCCGGAGGGCGGACGCGAGACAAGCGCAGTGAAGCCCCTCGGCGTCACTGAGGGGCTTTCGTCAGGAAGCCGTAGGAGGCCGGGTGCTGGGAGATCTTCTCCAGCCGCAGCGGCTCCGGGTTCCTGATCACCTCACCGAGGATGCCATGGCCCTCGGGGAAGTGGTCGATCCCGGCGATCTGTTCCTCGGTCACGCCCACGGTATGGAAGGCTGAGAGTGCTCTGCCGTGGATGCCGATCACGCCCAGGGCGCCGTATTCGGCGTCGACCAGCGTCGCAGCCGACTTCACGACGGAGTGCAGTACCTGTTCGAGGTGCAGGTCGCGACCGACGGAGAGGACAGCCTCCAACAGGCTGCGCACTCGTTCCTGTGTACCGCGGGCCGCGTCGATTCTGGCCTGCAGCTCTCCCAGCTCGTCGAGCTTGAGCTGCAGCATCCGTACGCGTAGACCTTCGGGGTTTCGTCGCTCCACTCCCCTCCAGCACAGTTCCTGACTTTCGGGGTCTGCTCTCACGGTATCCGTCCTCAACCCGAAACGGCACCACAGCCTTTGTCAGGACCTCCGTCGGCTTGGGCCACCTTCCCAGGTAAAGGGCCGGTGGGCCCATCGCCTGATCCGGACCGCTCGAGCCGGAGGTGCTGACGCGGGTACCACGCGCCGCCCGACACGGCTTCGGTCCTGGTGCGGCGGTGCTGCACCTGAGCGCGGCCCGGATACCCTTTGCTCCATGTCTGCGCGACCCAGCTCCGGGGCTTCCCCGTCCTGTCCCGCCGGGCAGGAGCCGGACGCCCGGCTGCTCACCGAAGCCATCACCCGGCTGCATCGCGCGCTGCACTCCTCCATGGTCCGCACCGACTACCCACGCAAGACTCTCCCCTTGGCCCAGGTCGAGCTGCTCCAGGTACTACGGGAACGCTCGCCCGCGCACATCAGTGACCTGACCGCCCGCCGCCACCTGGCGCCCAGCACGGTCAGTGGACTCATCAGCCGGATAATCGGCGCCGGGCTGGTCGCGCGTGATGTGGATCCGGTCAACCATCGGTCCTCCGTCGTCACCCTCACCGATGCAGGCCGTGAGGAGCTCGCCGCCTGGACCAGGACCCACAAAGATCCCATGGATGCCGCCTACGCCGCCCTCGGCGACAGCGAGCGCGCGGTCATCGCGGAGGCGCTACCCGTGCTCTTCCGGCTCGCGGAGCACATCTACGAGCAAGCACACGGCCCTGAACTGGGCTGAAAGCCGTGCCCCGAGCACGGCGCGGGCTCACTCTTGACTCGCCGGCGAGACGTGCCGCCCATGGATCCCCTCGAACGGCGCCAGCCGGACGGCCGGCGTGCCGCAGGCTGTGGCTCAGTCGTCAGTGTGTGCCTGGAGCGGTGTCTCCTCGGTCGGGCCGTATCCGCCTCCGCCGGGGGTGCGGATGACGAGCGTGTCCCCGGCGCTGACGTCTGCCGTGTCGCAGCCGCGCAGAGGCGTGGTCGTGCCGTCCACGCGTGCGATGAGGTTCTCGCCCAGAGCGCCGGGGCGGCCGCCGTCCATGCCGTAGGGCGGGATGCGGCGATGGCTGGAGACGACTGCGACGGTCATCGGTTCCAGGAAGCGGATCCGGCGTTCCACGCCGCACCCGCCGTGCCAGCGGCCCGCGCCCCCACTGCCCTCGCGGATGCGGAAGTCCTCCACCCGTACCGGGTAGCGCCATTCCAGGATCTCGGGGTCGGTGAGGCGGGAGTTGGTCATGTGCGTCTGTACGGCGTCAGCGCCGTCGAAGCCTTCGCCCGCGCCGGCGCCGGATGCGACGGTCTCGTAGTACTGCACATGATCGTTGCCGAAGGACAGGTTGTTCATGGTGCCGGAGCCCTCCGCCTGGGCGCCCAGCACGGCGTACAGGGCACCGGTGACGGCCTGGGACGTCTCGACGTTGCCGGCGACGGTGGCGGCCGGGTGGACCGGGGCGAGCATGCAGCCGTCGGGAATACGGACGTCGAGTGGCTTCAGGCAGCCGCTGTTGAGGGGGATGTCGTCGGCGACCAGGGTGCGGAAGACGTACAGCACGGCCGCCATGACGACGGATGTGGGGGCGTTGAGGTTGCCGGGCTGCTGGGGTGATGTTCCGGTGAAGTCCAGTACGGCGCTGCGGGTTTCGTGGTCGACGCGCAGCGCGACCTGGATGATGGCCCCGTTGTCGGTCTCATAGCGGTGTTCGCCGTCGTGGAGGGTGGCGATGATACGGCGGACGGATTCCTCGGCGTTGTCCTGGACGTGCCACATGTAGGCGTGGACGACGTCGAGCCCGAACTCGTCGATCACCGCTCGTAGTTCGCGGATGCCCTTGTTGTTGGCGGCGATCTGGGCACGCAGGTCTGTGAGGTTGGTCTCCGGGTCGCGCGACGGGTAGCGGGCGGTCAGCAGCAGGTCGCGGGTTTCGGTCTCGCGGAAGTGTCCGTCCCGCACGAGCAGCCAGTTGTCGAACAGGACGCCCTCCTCGTCGATCGTGGTGCTGAAGGCGGGCATCGACCCCGGGCTGATACCGCCGATCTCGGCGTGGTGGCCGCGCGAGGCGACCAGGAAGAGCAGCCGCTCGCCCGTCTCGTCGAAGACCGGGGTGACGACGGTGATGTCGGGCAGGTGAGTGCCGCCGTGGTAGGGGTCGTTGATGGCATAGACGTCGCCGGGCCTCAGTGAGCCGGAGTTGCGGCGCAGCACCTCCTTGATGGACTCGCCCATCGACCCGAGGTGGACAGGGATGTGTGGCGCATTGGCGATGAGATTGCCGTCCGGGTCGAACAGGGCGCAGGAGAAGTCGAGGCGCTCCTTGATGTTGACCGAGTGCGCCGTGCTCCCGAGGCGTACGCCCATCTGTTCGGCGACGGACATGAACAGGTTGTTGAAGACTTCCAACATCACCGGGTCGACGGTGGTGCCGACCGCCGTACGGGACGGGCGGGGCCGGGAGCGGGTGAGGACGAGGTCGCCGTGCTCGTCGGCCGCGGCGCGCCATCCTGGGTCGACAACCGTGGTCTCGTCCGCCTCGGCGATGATCGCCGGACCCTCGACCGCGTCCTGCGGACGGATGTCCTCGCGTCGGTACAGCCGCGTGGGCTGCCAACGGCCATCGATGAACATCCGGACGACAGCGACGGGGTGAAGTGCGCCGGTCCGCGGCGGCAGCGCGGACGTGGTGGTGGTACGCGGGCCGGAGGAACCGGTGGCCTCGACCGCGATGGCCTCGACCACCAGTGGCTTGCTCATGGTGAAGCCGTAGCGTTCCCGGTGATCGCGTTCGAAGGCGGCCTGCATCTCCTGGGCAGGCCCCAACGGCACCGGCAGCGAGAAGTCCGTGCCCTGGTAGCGCAGCAGTGCGCGGGCGGTCGTACGGACGGTGGCGTCCGGCACGCCGTCCTCGCGCAACTGGACGCGTGCCCGCTCCTCCAGTTCGGCGCGGACGGCTTCGACACGGGCCGCTGCCTCCGGCCGGTCGAGGGGGATCTCGATGGAGCGTTCGCGCAGCGCCAGCGCGTCCGCCATCCCGATTCCGTAGGCGGACAGCACCCCGGCGAGCGGCGGGATCAGCACGGTGTCGATGCCGAGCCGATCGGCGACCGCACAGGCGTGCTGGCCGCCCGCCCCACCGAAGGCGACCAGCGCGTAGCGGGTGATGTCACGGCCACGCTGGACGGAGATCTTCTTCACCGCGTTCGCGATGTTGAGCACGGCGATGTCGAGGAAGCCCGCCGCGACCTCCTCCGGGCCAAGACGCCTTCCGGTCGAGGCGGCAGTCTGCTCGGCAAGCTCCGTGAAACGGGCACGGACCGCGGCCTCGTCCAACGGCTGATCGCCGTCCTTGCCGAACACCGCCGGGAAATAGGCGGCTTGGACACGGCCCAGCATGACATTGGCGTCGGTGACGGTCAGCGGCCCGCCGCGGCGGTAGCAGACCGGGCCGGGATCGGCACCGGC
The DNA here is from genome assembly GCF_053598395.1 of Streptomyces sp. NPDC001135. NCBI lineage: Bacteria > Bacillati > Actinomycetota > Actinomycetes > Kitasatosporales > Streptomycetaceae > Streptomyces > Streptomyces sp. NPDC001135. The sequence goes on from NZ_JBSFKD010000007.1 coordinate 89,348, forward strand.
CGAGTCCGGCCCCACGCGGTAGCGCATCCCGTCGAAGTGCAGGACGGAGCCCCCGCCCGCGGCGACGGTGTGGATGTCGGTCATCGGCGCCCGCATCCGCACGCCCGCCACCTGGGTGCCCAGAACCCGTTCGATCTCGCCCGCGTAGTGGGACACGTCGGTCGAGGTGCCACCCATGTCGAAGCCGATCGCCCTGGTGCGGCCGGCGCGCCTCGCGGCGCGGGCCATGCCCACGACGCCGCCCGCCGGGCCGGAGAGCACGGCGTCCTTGCCCCTGAAGCGGCCCGCCTCCCGCAGACCTCCGCCGGACTGCATGAACATCAACCGCACACCGCTCAGTTCCGAAGCCACCCGGTCCACGTAGCGCCGCAGGATGGGTGACAGGTAGGCGTCGACCACCGTCGTGTCGCCCCGCGGCACCAGCTTGATCAGCGGGCTCACCTCGTGCGAACAGCTCACCTGTTGATAGCCGATCGAAAGGGCCGCCTCGGCCACGGCACACTCGTGATCCGGGTAGCGGTAGCCGTGCAGGAAGACGACCGCGGCACTGCGGAACCCGGCCGCGTACGCCGACGCGAGCGCCTCGCGCACGCCACCGAGGTCGAGCGGGCGGACGAGCTCACCGCGCGCGCTCACCCGCTCCTCCACCTCGATCACCCGGTCGTAGAGGACCTCCGGAAGCAGGATGCGGCGGTCGAAGATGTGCGGACGGTTCTGGTAGGCGATCCGCAGGGCATCCCGGAAACCCCGAGTGATCACGAGAACAGTGGGCTCGCCGGTGTGGGTCAGCAATGCGTTGGTGGCGACGGTGGTGCCCATCTTCACCACCTCGATCCGGTCGGCCGGAATCGGCTCGTCCGCCTCCAGGCCCAGCCCCAGACGGATCCCGGCGACCGCCGCGTCCCGGTACGCCTCCGGCCGGTCCGACAGCAGTTTGCGGCTGGCCACCTCGGAGTCCGGCGTCACCGCCACGACATCGGTGAAAGTGCCACCACGGTCGATCCAGAACTGCCAGCGACCAGCCATGGGCCCATTGTGCGCTTCCCGTGTGCGGTGCGGTGATCGGCTGGCATGATGTCCCCCCGGTCGCAGCTCGACCACCTCTGGCGGACCGGTCACGGCCTGCACCCACCTGCGCGGCCCACACCGTGCCGGCACCTCTGGGCCTGCGGACGAGTTCGGTTGCCGGGCTCTGGGTGCGGTGATCTACTCGACATGGTGGGGTCCGGCCGTATGGAGCAGCCCGTGCCACGGCCGACGAGGCGCGGCGAACGGTGCAGCCCGCCGCCCCGGCAGGAGGAGCCGGGACGGCTTGCCGACGGTGGTCTGCCATGCGCGGCCGGGGATGTGGGGTTCCGTGCTGGAAAGGAACGCGGTAATGACCTATGCAGCCACGAACAGCCGTCCCGGGCAGCGCCTGCGCCACCAAGTCACGGGTGTCGCGTCGACGATCGGCAAAGCGGTGGTGGCGACAGGCAAAGCCACCGCTGGCGCCGTGCGCCATCCGGGTGCCACGGCCGGACGTGCCCGTAAGACATCGCAGGCGTTGCCCTTGCTATGGGAGTCGGTCAAGCCGGTGCTGACCGGGCACGTGACCGACTGGCGCCGGGAATACGCGTACACGCTCGGGGAGCAGGCCTTCGTCTACGGGTTCCCGTACATCTACAACGCCGGTCTCCGCCACCGGTGGGTGACCCAGGTGCCCGACACCGACGCGACGCCGTACGCGCCCGTCAACCACTTCTGGCACGCCCGGAAGCTCTTCGACGCCTCCGACCGGCAGGGCCTGTGCCCCAACAACGACACGCTCTACTCGTTCGCCTGGGTGGATCTGAGCGAGGAACCCGTCATCCTCTCACACCCGGACATGGGGAATCGGTACTTCACCTTCGAACTGGTCGGCGTCACCTCCGACAACTACGACTACGTGGGCGGGCGCGCCACCGGCTCGAACGCCGGTGACTTTGCCCTCGTCGGGCCGGGATGGAGCGGAGACGTCCCCGAGGGGGTGCGTCGTACGGCGACCGCACCCAGCCCCTGGATCCTCATCGTCGGCCGCACGCTCGTAGAAGGCGAACAGGACCTCGCCGGCGTCCATGCGCTTCAGGATCAGTACCGGTTGGTCCCGCTCCGCCTGTTCGGCACCAAGGGAGCGCAGGTACCCGCCCGGCACGACGTGCTGGAACCGATCGACGCGGCACAGGACCCTCTTGGGCCGTGGAAGACCCTGAACGCGATGCTGGCCGAGAATCCGCCGCCGGGGCACCACGAGATCCTGCTCAAGCAGTTCGCGGAGATCGGAATCGGACCCGGGATGGACGTCGAAGCCCAGCCCGAATCCGTCAAGCGGAGTCTGATGCGGGCCGCGGCCACCGGTACAGCCATGCTCGAACAGCAACTGCTCAGTGGCGAATGGGCCCGTGTCGTCAACGGCTGGCGCTATCCGCCACCGCAGATGGGACGGTTCGGAGACGATTTCCTGCGGCGTGCCGCGGAGCAGTCCCTGGTCGGTGTCGCCGCCAACGACCCTGAGGAAGCGGTCTACCTGGCCGCCTTCCACGACGCTGACGGCGCCAAGTTATCCACGGGTCGCTACGAACTGCGCTTCGGGCCGGGAAGCCTCCCTCCCGTCGACGCGTTCTGGTCCCTCACCGTCTACGGCGAGGACAGGAATCTGGTAGCCAACCCGATCGACCGATACTCCATCGGTGACCGCACCCCCGGACTGGTCACCGACGCGGACGGAGGCCTGACCATCCGCCTGCAGCCCGGTTCCCCGGGATCTGCCGAGGAGGCCAACTGGCTGCCCACACCGGCACAGGGCACCTGGTTCATGGCCATGCGCATGTACCTGCCACGACATGAGGTCATCGACGCGCGCTGGGAATGCCCGCCGATCAACCGCGTCGCCTGACGGGGCTTCGGAGCGACCACGGCGCCGTCGGGACACCAACTTCCCTCCCGAAGACGAATCGCCGGAGGTGCTGCTGGGCTGGTGCCTGGTGGCCAACGCTGCGCGAGAAACCGCGCGCGGGAGAGCGGCCTCGATATCCAGCGCGGGACAAAGCGCTTTTCCGCAGGCGCCCCGCTGTGGATCCGGCCCATGGTGGGGAGGTGAGCCTCGACCAGGCCTGTCGTTGCGGCCAGAGCGGCGGCATGCTGTGACCCCAGCAGAATCGTCCAGTCCGGAGGGATGCGATCTAGCCTCGATCCTTCGTGATTGGCCGTCAGCTCTTGCTGGCGGCCGGTTTGCGTTCGGCGGTGTTTGTCGGGTGTGACGGCGGCCCGACTATCGCATCGGGTGGGCGCCGGGTTCCACAGTTCCGGTGGGGCTCGTAGGGACGGGAACGTGCTGCTCAGCCGGGGTTCGGAAGGGCTGCGAGTCGCTGGATTGCCTCTGTGATCACATCGGTCCAGGGCCAGTGGCGGGCGAACCTGATGTGGTCGGCGGCGGTGTTGCTGCCCGGGTTGCCCGGCCGCAGCAGAGTGGCGACCGGCTCTCCGCTGCCGCCCGCTCCGTGGTCGACGAAGCCCATCAGCGGGTGGTGCCCGAACGTCTTCTTCCAGGTCGCGGCGGCGTCCTGCTCCTCGGAGTGTGCGAGGACGAGCACCCCGTCCAGGTCGAGGATCACCTGTTGGCCGACATCTGGAGCCGAGGCTCCGGCCAGCTTCCATACGTATTCACGGATGTCGGCGCGTGCCGAACGGAGCGCCGCCAGGGCCTTGTCTCCCGCCGTGGCGAGGGTGTCTATGAGACGGGAGACCGTCGGGTCGGAGGCCACCGGCCCGAACACGCCCGGTTCGACCCGCAGCATTCCTACGTCCGCGAGGCAGTCCCCGCCGAGAGCGGACCGCGAGCGCCACATCCAGCAGGACCTTGCCCGGGTCGTGCACCGCACGGGACTTGCGCCAGGGCGACAGCGCCGCCGATATCGCCTGACCCAGCCCGGTCTTGCGGACGGTGTCGAGCAGGAGCACGGCCCCGGCCTGCGAGACCACCGCCCGGCCGCCGCCCTCGACGCGGACACGCGGGTAGGACCCGATGCGCTTCTTCGCCTGGAAAGTGCCTCCGACGGCTGCTGGAACAAGGACCTCAGTAATCCGCATTCTCGCTGGTCAGAGGAACTTTCCGCTGTCTTGTTCACCGGCCGGACAGCCCGCCTCGTGAAAGCGCGAGGCTAGAAGCAGTCGGCCCGGGTGGCCCTCCTCGAACCCACGGGTGCCGGCGCGATGAGCCCTGCACCGGCATGGGAGTTTGACGCCGAGACGGTACGCGCGACCTGCGCGCCGGGGTGGTCTCCGAGGTCGATCTTCCATCCAAGAGAGGGTTTCGGGACAGTGCCTCGGACCGGTTCAATCACGGCACGACCCGTTCGACCTCGCCAAGGCCGCGGCAGCCTGCGGCGAGGAACTGCTCACTACGCCGGCCGTCACCGACTACGCGGACACCACGCTCGCTAAGGCGGCACCATCATGGCATTGCGGCACGTCAATCGGCTGACATTGGTGAGCTCCGAGAGCGTAGTCAAACCTGGTGATCTGCTGAAGGTGTTCCTGCGCACGAACAACGAATGCACCGTGCGCCAGGCCCGCCGCCTGGTCGAGATGGAAGTCGTGCACCCACCGCTTGATGGTCCGCACGCTCACGCCCAGTTCGTCGGCCTTGGTCTTGTACCGCTGCATTTTGGGGACGGTGGCCGCATACTCCAGCCGCGGCTCGCCAGGAGCCGGCAGCTCAGGACTCCCCGACCGGTAGCCATAGACGACTTCGTTCATATGAGCTGTGCGCTCGCGCACCTCGTCAAGCTGTGCGTCGGTGAGCTGGGCCAGAACGACCGATGCCGTTTCACGGTCATCGTCGGAATGCGGGCCGAACCGCTCCGGGATGGCGGCGGCCCGGCCGGAGGCGAGGACCTCTCTTGGGGACAGACGGAACCGACGACCGTGACCGTCTCGGACCAGGACCTCGTTGCCCGCTGCGGCACCGAACATCTCATCCACGAGGACGACCTCACCGTCGTACCTCAGCTTCGTGCCGACACCCATCCGTACTGCGGCTCCGGCCATAATCGGTCCCCTTCGTGTACTTGGCACACACCGGGCAGACTCGTCCCCGGCAGCCATGTCGCCTTGACCGTCTTCATCAATCGGGGGCGGTAGCTCACACCTTCCTGCGCCGACGATCGAGGCATTCCCCTTGCATATTCGTGACGTTCGGATAGTGGCACGGTCAAATCGGTCACGAAGTGCTGGCACCACAACAGCCGTAGCACGACGGCCCGCGGAGGTTCGCCAACTCGGACCCTGGTGGCTCACTCCACACCTCGAAATCCCAACCGCGAGACAGGACAACCTCACGCGCCCAGTCGAGTACATGGTTCGTCCTCGGGCGGCTCAGCAGATGGCGTGGTTTGACATCAACGACCAGCGGCACATCCCCGTCGCGTCGAATAAGAAAGTCAGGAACGTGACGTCTCCGTTGTCCAGCCACTCTGGCAGTGAGCAGGAAGGGCTGAGCCCAGACGCCGGTCACGTTCTGGTCGAAGTCAGCGTAGAGCAGGCGCGTCAACTCAAGCCGCGACTCATAAACCACATGATCCCGCATCGTGGAGGACCAGTACGTGCCCGAGTAGTGCTTTTGCCCGTGCCACCAGCGAAACGTCCGCCATGGCCTCGACGGGCCAAAATCATCGACACCCGTCGGAGTCCAAGACCGACCCTGCTCCACCGTCCCGTCTGTATGACACAGACTTACGGAAACTTCACCAACGACGTCCTGCATGCTCCACCCCCGAGCAGCAGAGGCCCTACATGGCGTCGGCCTCGATCAGCTGATATGCACCAGGGTCACGCCAGAGAGCACCTCTGTGAGGGGCGAAAGCACGAGCCACATCGCTACGAGCGAACGATCGGACACTCGTCCGTCTCACGATGTTGTCCTTTGGGCCAGTGGGAGGCCACGCGCTGTGAGAAAAGGACATCTGAAATGGGAACCTACACCCGGCACCCGGGAAGATCCGCACCGGCACCCCTGTTAGTAGAAGCGTGAACGAATCGCGTGAGGTCGAGGTCGTCGTCATCGGCGCTGGTCAGGCCGGGCTGTCCAGCGCCTATCACCTGCGGCGCACCGGCTACGAGCCGGACCGCGACTTCGTGGTCCTCGACCACTCCCCCGCGCCGGGCGGCGCCTGGCAGTTCCGGTGGCCCTCGCTGACCTACGGCAAGGTGCACGGGATGCACGCCCTGCCCGGCATGGAACTGACGGACGCCGACCCCGCGCGGCCCTCGGCGGAGGTGATCGGTGCGTACTTCGACCGGTACGAGCGCACCTTCGGCCTGCGTGTGCGACGGCCCGTCGACGTACGGGCCGTCCGGGAGGGAGACGGCGGGCGGCTGCTCGTGGAGACCTCGGACGGCACCTGGCCGACACGCGCCCTGATCAACGCGACCGGCACCTGGGACCGTCCGTTCTGGCCGCGCTATCCCGGTCAGGAGACCTTCCGCGGGCGGCAGTTGCACACCGCGCAGTACGCCGGACCCGGGGAGTTCGCCGGACAGCGGGTCGTGGTCGTCGGCGGTGGCGCCTCGGGCACCCAGCACCTGCTGGAGCTGGCCCCGTACGCGGCCGCGACCACCTGGGTCACCCGGCGGCCACCGGTGTTCCGCGAGGGACCCTTCGACCAGGAGGCGGGACGGGCGGCCGTCGCGCTGGTGGAGGAACGGGTGCGCCGGGGCCTGCCGCCGCGCAGTGTGGTCTCGGTCACCGGACTGCCCCTCAACGACGCCGTTCGGCAGGGGCTCACGGACGGGGTTCTGGACCGGCAGCCGATGTTCGACCGGATCACCCCGGACGGTGTGGCGTGGAACGACGGACGGCACGTCGATGCCGATGTGATCCTCTGGGCGACCGGGTTCCGGGCCGCGCTGGACCATCTCCGTCCGCTGCGGCTGCGCGAGCCGGGCGGCGGGATCCGGGTCGTGGACACCCGGGCGGTGGCCGATCCACGCGTGCACCTCGTGGGCTACGGCCCCTCGGCCAGCACCATCGGTGCCAACCGGGCGGGCCGCGCGGCCGTCCGGGACATCAGCCGGCTGCTGGCCGGGGAACAGCCGGTCGCCGCGTGACCTCCCGCCGGCTCAGCCGACCGAAGGCTGCGCGGAGGCCCCGGATCCGCCCGGAATCTGACCCGGGCTCTGCCCCTGTCCCTGTCCCTGTCCCTGTCCCAGGGTCTGGTGAACGGCGTTGAATTCCGCCACGTTGCGCACGTGCGTCTGGTAGTCGGAGGTGAAGCGGGTGTCCCCCGGTCTGACCGTGACGAAGTACAGCCAGTCGCCCGGTGTCGGGTTGAGCGCGGCGCGCATCGCCTCCTCACCGGGGTTGTCGATCGGCGTGGGCGGCAGCCCCATGCGCTGGTAGGAGTTGTACGGGCTGTCGATGCGGGTGTCGTCCTGGCTGGTGTGGACGGTGCTGCGGTTCATGGCGTAGTTGATCGTCGAGTCCATCTGCAGCGGCATCCCACGCTCCAGCCGGTTCAGGATGACCCGGGCGACCTTCCCCATGTCCGCCTGCGTCGCGGCCTCCGCCTGGACGATGCTGGCGATGGTGACCGCCTGGTAGACGTTCATCGCGTTGCGCTGCGCCCCGGCCGCGACCGGCGCCGCGTTGAACTCGCTGTCGGCGGTGGCGACCATGGAGCGCAGCAGCGACTCGGGGGTCGTTCCCTTCTCGATGCGATACGTCGCCGGAAAGAGGTAGCCCTCCGGGTTGCCCTGGGCTTCGCCGGGCAGTTGGAGGCCGGCCTTCCCCAGGGACTTGCGCGTGCTGCCCGCAGGCAGCCTGAGGGCCCTGTCGATCGCGTCGTACACCTGGCTCGCGCGCCAGCCCTCCGGGACGACCAGCGCGGCGGGCGGTGGCGGCTCCCCCGGGTCGCTGTCCAGCGTCAGCAGCGGCACCGCCACGGCGGTGCCGACCACGACGGCGCCGGCCGCGAAGAGGACGAGCCTGCCCCGGCGTGTCAGTCGCATCGTGCCCCGTGGCGGAATCTTCGTCTGCATGCGGGCACGGTAATACGCATATCGCCCTAAACCCGGCACATACTCAGTTGTCGGTCACAGCGTCAGCTTGTCGGTTCCGGCCGCGCTCAGCCCACGGGTTGCGGCCGCACTCAACTCACGGGTCCAGCCGCGCTCAGCGCGTGGGTTCGAGTTGGGCGTCCCGGCGCACCAGGGCGGCGTACCTCCCGTCCCGTTCCAGCAGTTCCTCGTGACTGCCGCGTTCGGCGACCCGACCGGAGTCGAGGACCACGATCTGGTCGGCGCCACGGACCGTGGACAGGCGGTGGGCGATGGTGATCGTCGTCCGGTCGGCCGACAGGGCGTCGATCGCCTCCTGAACGGCAGCCTCCGTACGGGTGTCGAGCGCGCTGGTCGCCTCGTCGAGGATGAGGACCGGCGGATCGCGCAGGATGGTGCGGGCTATCGCGAGGCGCTGCTTCTCACCGCCCGAGAAGCGGTGGCCGCGTTCGCCGACGACCGTGTCGTAGCCGTCGGGCAGCGCGGCTATGTGGTCGTGGATCTGCGCCGCCCTGGCCGCCGCGCGCAGTTCCTCGTCGGTGGCGTCCGGCTTGGCGAAGCGGAGGTTGTCGGCCACCGAGGCGTGGAAGAGGTAGGTCTCCTGCGAGACGACGCCGACCGCGCGGGCGAGGGTGTCGAAGTCGAGGTCCCGGACGTCGACGCCGTCCAGGGTGACGCGGCCGCCGGTGACGTCGTAGAGGCGGGGCACCAGATAGCCGAGCGTGGACTTGCCGGCCCCGGTCGGGCCGACGACGGCGAGGCTGCCGCCCGCGGGCACCGTGACGTCGATGCCGTCGAGGACGGGGCGGGTCCTGTCGTCGTGGTCGTAGCGGAACTCGACGCGCTCGAAGCGGACTTCGCCCTTGACCTGGTCGAGGCGGACGGGCCGCTCGCGCTCGGTGATGTCGACGGGCAGGTCCAGGTACTCGAAGATGCGCTGGAAGAGGGCGAGGGAGGTCTGGATCTGCACGCCGGTCGCGAGCAGGCTCACGGCCGGGCGGAACAGCCCCTGCTGGAGGGAGACGAAGGCGACGATGGTGCCGAGCGAGACCTTCGGGCCGCCGAGTTGCAGGGCGAGACCCGCGGTCCAGTAGATGACGGCGGGCATCGCGGCCATGACGATCGCGATCACGGCCATGCGCCAGCGGCCGGCCATGTTCGACCGCACCTCCAGGTCGACCAGGCGCTCGGACTCCTCCGCGAAGGAGGCGGTCAGCGAGTCGGAGCGGCCCATGGTGCGGCCGAGGAGGATGCCGCTGACCGAGAGCGACTCGGTGACGGTGGCCGCCATCGCGGCCATCTGCTTCTGCCGCTGCGTGGTGATCTTCTTGCGTTCGTTGCCGACGCGGCGGCTGATCCACACGAACACCGGCAGCAGGAGCAGCGAGACGATCGTGAGCCGCCAGTCGAGGGCGACCATGGCGACGATCGTGGCGACCACACTGGTGGCGTTGGAGACCAGCGAGGTGGCGGTGGAGGTGACGGTGGCCTGCATGCCGCCGATGTCGTTGGCGATCCGGGACTGCACCTCGCCGGTGCGCGTGCGGGTGAAGAAGGCGAGCGACATCCGCTGCAGGCGGCCGTAGACGGCGGTGCGCAGGTCGTGCATGACGCGCTGGCCGACGGTGGTCGAGATCAGCGTCTGCAGCACGCCGAAGACGCCGGAGAGGACCGCGCTGAGGATCATGCCGAGCGCGAGCAGGCTGAGGAGACCGGTGCGGCCCTGGGGGATCGCGACGTCCAGGGTCTCCTTGAGCAGGAACGGTGTGGCCACCGAGACCAGGGAGGAGGCGCCGACCAGCAGACCGACGACCGCCAGACGGCCGCGGTAGGGACGGAAGAGCTTCAGGATGCGGCGCACCTGCCGGGGCTGTTCCTTGGCGTCGGCAGGCGGGGTCCAGGACGTTTCACGGTCGGGATGCATGGGCTCCTACGGAGGTGAGCGGGCGCCGGCCAGGGGTCGGCCGACGATGACTGACGGATCGTAGCTCATTGTTACCTATACTCACAATGAACGGCATCCTGATATTGTTCCCGCATGACCACCCCCGACCCCGACGGCCTGCTCGCCGAGCAGTTGCTGCGGCTGACCCGCCGGGTGCACCGCATCCAGAAACGCCATCTGGAACGGCACGACCTGGGCATCACCCCGGCCCAGTCCCGGCTGCTGCGCACCCTCGCGCACTACGCGTCCCCTCCGCGCATGACCGACCTGGCCGAGCGCCTGGAGGTGGTGCCGCGTGCGGTGACGACGCTGGTCGACGGGCTGGAGGCGAGCGGGAAGGTACGGCGGGCGCCGGATCCGGCGAACCGGCGGGTGACGCGGATCGAGCTGACGGACGAGGGGCGCACGACCCTGCGCGAGCTGCGCGGCGCGCGCCGCTCGGCGGCCGAGGAGATCCTCGCTCCGCTGACGGAGAAGGAACGCCAGGTGCTCGGTGTCCTGCTGGACACACTGGTCGAGGGGGACGGCGGCACACGCTGCTGAGTCCGCGGGGCGACTCGGGGAGCCGTGGCCGGATTCGGCCACGGCTCCCCAGCCGCGCGGTGACGGTTGCACGCGCCTGATCCAGGCGGCGGCCGTCCCTCGTCGGTGTTCCCTCAACGGCCTTCCCACCGGCCTCCCTCACCGGCGGTTCCTGCTCAACAGCGGTCGCGGTCCTCCGTCAGCACCCCTTGCGCCGTGGCCAGCGCACGGTCGTAGCAGCCGTCGGAGCCGTACAGGCGATAGCGCTCGCCCGACGTGCCGACCGCGTGCCGCTGGTCGCGCGGGACGTTCATGGTGTACGCCGCGTCGCCGCTGTAGGTGTCGTCGAGCCGCGACCACGCGGTGCGCCGGCCGTCCCGCAGTTCCACGACCGACGCACGGTCGCCGAGCGTCAGCACGGTGCGCAGCCGGCTGTCCGTGCCGATGGTCGTCGCGCCGTTCATGGTGTACGTCCGGTGCGTGTGCGTCGCCCGCACGGGCCCGTGTCCGCCGACGGTGACCGCCTGGTCGTCGGACCAGACCGCGTCCAGTCCGTCCGTGTTCTCGCCGTCGGTCCAGCGGTGGACGGAGGTGTTGGCGAGCGTCCGGGTGACGGTGGTGGTCACACGGCCGTGCGAGGTGTCGAGGTATCCCGAGACGGTGAGCCGGTGCCCGGCGTCGGTGATCACACGGTTCTCCGAACCGGGCGTGTACACGGAGGAGTCGGCGATGTCCGTCGCCCGGTCCGTGGTCAGCGCGCCGGTGACGCGGTCGCGGTGCGCGTCCTGCCAGACCAGGACGTTCACCGGCGCGCTCCAGCCCGGCTGACCCGCGGGCACGCCGGCCACCGAGACCTCGACGCGGTGCGGACGGCCGTCGTCGAGCAGTCCCGCGAAGGGCGTGAGGTCGTAGGTGATCGGCCGGACGTCGAAGGCTCCCGGCGCCGGGAGGACGTACCAGAGGAAGGGGTTGGACCAGCCGCCGGTCCAGACGTTCGGGAACGGCGCGGCGATTCCGGCGAGCCGGCCGTCGACCTTGATCTGCACCTCGCGGTAGGGGCCGTGATCGGCCTTGCAGGAGTACGACGCCGGGTCGGCCACCGTCAGGTACCAGAACTCCTCGCAGCCGCCTCCCGAACCGGTCGCGTAGACCTCGGCGACGATCCGTTCGCTGTTGCGCGGCGTGGTGAGGGTCGTGCCGTCGGGCGTGTCGGCGAGGGTGAGCACGCGGTCGGGTGTCCGCTCCGCGGGACGGCCCGCGTAGAAGGTCAGGGTGACGTGCACGTCGATGACACCGGTGTAGGTGTCGTCCACGACGTTGCCGATCAGCATCTCGACGTCCTGCGCGCTGCGGAAGGTGCCGCTGTAGCGGGTGACGTCCTTCTCGACGTGCCATGCGATGCCGTCGGGCGAGGGCTCCGGTGTGGAGGTGCGCAGGATCTCGACCCCGCCGACGTGCAGATAGCCGAGGCGGTCGTACTGACGGCCCTTCACCTTGCCGTCGAGTCGCAGGACGACCTTGCTCCAGCTGTCGCCGCAGCCCCCGGGCGGGGTGTACGCGCCCCGGTAGGGCGTGAAGTCGCGGAACCGGGCGTCGGCGAGCGTGACCTGACAGGACGGGGCGTGCGGCCGGTCGACGGGCGGTGCCGCGGTGACCGGGTCGTGCCAGTCGGTGCCGAACTCGGCCGGAACGTCAGCCGCGTGCGCGGCAGCGGCTCCGGTGCCGAAGAGCGCGCTCGCCAGGAGGGTCACTCCGGCGAGCATGGACATGACTATCCGTCTTCTCATGGCCGGTGTTCTACGGGGAGTTGACCACCGACCGCAATGAGCAGATCGGACGACAGTCACCGCGCGGGCCGGTCCAATGGGGGCGCGTACCGGCCGACCACACAGCGGAACATTTAGTGCTATAAGCACACCTCACTGACATAGTGCGCTCATGGAGATCATGCCCGCCGGCCGCCCAGCAGGCTCCCCGCAGCACGAGTCCCGGCACCGGCGCCCCCGCCCTGTCCTCCACTCCTCCAGGGTGGCCCTGTCCCTGGCCCTCGCCGGTGCCCTCACCGGTGCCGCCGCGTTCGCCGCCCTGTTCTCGCACGGCGCCCACGGCTCGCCCGCCCCCGGCCCGACCGCCTCCTCGGGCCCGGCGCCCTCCCCCGGTGCGCCGGGCATCGGCGACCCGCTCATGCCGCTCGCCGGCAACGGCGGCTACACGGTCCGCCACTACACGCTCGACTTCGACTGGCGGGCGCCCCGGACGCCGTTCGCCGCCGGGGCCACCCTCACCGCCACCGCCACGCAGTCCCTGTCCCGCTTCGACCTCGACTTCGCGGGCAACACGCTGCACCGGGTCACGGTCAACGGCGCACCGGCCGGCGCCGTACGCGACGGCGACGAACTCGTCGTCACCCCCGCACGCCCCATCCCCCTGGGCGGGACGTTCACCGTCCGCGTCACCTACACCGCCGACCCGACGCGGAGCCGGCACCGCGACGACGCGATCCAGGACTACGGCTGGGTGCCCACCGCCGACGGCACCTTGGTCTGCGCTCAGCCCGACGGCGCGAAACTGATCTTCCCGGCGAACGACCACCCGAGCGTGCGGGCGCCCGTCACCTTCCACATCACCACCCCGCCCGGCATCAGCGCGGCGGCCAACGGCCGCCTGGTCGGCACCGCCCGGCGGCCCGACGGACGCGTCAGGTGGACCTACGACTCCGAGCAGCCGATCGCGGCACAACTGATCCAGATGGCGATCGGGAGGTTCACCTTCGCCGACAGCACCGGCCCGCGCGGACTGCCCGTCCGGGACGTGGTCCCGGACGACCTGGTCGGCGACACGGAGGACTTCCGCTCGCTCACCCCGGAGCATCTCGCGTGGCTGGAACAGCGGCTCGGCCCGTACCCGTTCCGCCGCTACGGCGTGCTGGTCGGCGACACCGACCTGCCGGTGGCCCTGGAGACGCAGTCGCTTTCCGTCGTACCGAAGGACGACCTGCTGGGCGACAGGGTCGACGCCGAACGCAACCTCGTACACGAGCTGACCCACCACTGGACGGGTGACAGCGTCGCCGTCCGGCGCTGGTCCGACCTGTGGCTGAGCGAGGGTCACGCGCGCTTCTACGAACGTCTGTACTCCGACGAGCACGGCGGCGTCAGCCTGGAATCCGCGATGCGTGCGGCCTACGAACAGCACGACCAGTGGCGGCACGACGAGGGGGCACCCGCCGAGCCCACGGAACCGACACTGTTCAAGGTGATGCGCTACGACGGCTCCGCGCTGGTGCTGTACGCCCTGCGGGAGAAGGTCGGCGCAGAGACCTTCGGCCGGATCGAGCGCTCCTGGGTGATGGCGTATCAGGGCCGCGCGGCCGGCACCCGGGACTTCGTCGCACTGGCGTCGCGGGTCGCGGGCGAGGACCTCAGCCCGTTCCTGACCCCGTGGCTGTACGGGCCGCACACCCCGCCCATGCCGGGCCATCCCGACTGGCACGTGGACCCGGTCGAGGACTGAGCCGGAACGCCGCCGACCGAGTGGCCCCTGCCCGGCCGCTCGGCCACCCCGGTGACGCTTGGCGCGACACGGCGCGGAATGCACGGAAACGTACCAGGGGTGGCGTCCAGGACATCTCCCTGTGTTCTGGTGGTGACGACATGTCTGGAGAACCGTGCAATGAGAAGACCGGCCGCCCCACGTGTTCCCAACTCCCTTCGCGAGTGCCGCCGGACGGCCTGCGTGATCGCGTCGGCGGCGGTGCTGGTGCCGCTGCTACTCATCCCACTGGCCGACGACGAGGCACCGGACCAGAAACTGCAGAACACCTTCGCGGAGGCCGCCCGCGAGTTCCACGTGCCGCGCAGTGTGCTCATGAGCGTGTCCTACATGCAGACGCGCTGGGAGGCCCATCCGGGCGCTCCCAGCGTCGCGGGCGGCTACGGGCCGATGCACCTGGTGGACCCCGGCCGGACCGAGGCTCCCGCAGTGGCGGCAGGCCCTTCGGCAGAGCACGGCGCCGGCATCCGGCCGCACGCGGGGGCGGCCGGAACCACCGCCGCACCCGAGGCCACCCCTTCGCCCGGCCGCACCGTGCAGCCCGCGGACCTGGACCGCGCCGCACGCCTGATCGAGCTCCCGGCCGAACGCCTGCGGACGGATCCGGCCGCCAACATCCGCGGTGGCGCGGCGATCCTGGCGGCCACGCAACGCCAGCTCGGCAAGCCCCTCAGCGCGAACCCCGCGGACTGGTGGGAGGCGGTACAGCACTACCCGGGCACCCGTGACGTCACGGCGGCGACCACGTACGCGAACGACGTCTTCGACGTGATCCGCAAGGGGGCGCACCGCACCACCGCCGAGGGACAGGACGTCACCCTCGCCGCCAGCCCCGGCGTACGCCCCCACGTCACACGGGTGCAGACCCCGCCGCGACCCAAGGAGGTCGAGTGCCCCGCGGAGCTGGCCTGCGACTGGCTCAGCGCACCGTACGAGGAGATCGACGAGGACGGCGACTACGGCAACCACGACCTCGGCAACCGGCCCGTCGACCAGAAGATCAACTACATCGTCATCCACGACACCGAGGCGTACCTGCCGAACATGTTCAAGACGGTGCAGGATCCCACTGAGGCATCGTGGCACTACTCGATCCGCTCCAGCGACGGCCACATCACCCAGCACGTGAGGACGAAGGACGAGGCCTGGCACTCCGGCAGCCAGTTCGTGAACGCCCGCTCGATCGGCGTCGAGCACGAGGGCTTCCTCACCCAGCCCGGCAAGTGGTACACGGAACCGATGTACCGGGCCTCGGCGCGCCTGGTGCGCTACCTGGCGAAGAAGTACCAGGTGCCGCTGGACCGGCAGCACATCATCGGCCACGACAACGTGCCGGCGCCGACCGCCGAGTCCATCCCCGACATGCACGACGACCCCGGTCCCTTCTGGGACTGGCGGCACTACTTCGACCTGCTCGGCGCGCCGCTGCGGGCCTCGGCCGGACCCGACAGCGACATGGTGATGATCCTGCCGGACTACGCCACGCACAGGCCCCGGTTCACCGGGTGCAAGGGCGACGGTCAGCCCTGTGCGCCGCACGGCTCCAGCGCCGTACGCCTGCACACGCGACCGGACGACAACGCCCCGCTGATCCAGGACCCCGGCCGCAAGCCGGACGGGGACCCGTCCACGGAGGACGTCAACGACCTGGGCTCACGCGTCTCCGCCGGCCAGACCTTCGCCGTCGCGGACCGCAGCGGCGACTGGACGGCGATCTGGTTCCAGGGCCACAGGGCATGGTTCAGGAACCCGACGCAACACCCGACGGCCGTCGGCGCCAGCGGCCGGATGGTGACGCCGAAGGAAGGCCTGGACGAGATCCCGGTGTACGGGCGTGCCCTCCCGGAGGAGGACGCCTACCCCGAGGGCGTGGAGGAGGAGCCCGAATCGCCGCTGCCCTACCGGTTCCGGGCGGGCCAGCGGTATGTGACACAGGCCCGCGTCCGCAGTTCGTACGTCCCCCGGTCGTCCATCGTCGACACACCCGACCCGGTGGTGAAGGGTCATGAGGGGTACTACGAGATCCAGTTCGGCCACCGGCTCGGCTACGTCCGGGCGAGCGACGTGGACGTCGTCGAGAGCACTCCGGCCGCGGCAGGACCGCCGACGGCGCAGGACGACCGCCCGGCCGGGCGCTAGGCGGCCAGTTCCGCCCGGTCCCCCATCACCACGACCGGATCGCGGGCCGGATCGAGCGTGCGCAGCAGGACCTCCATGGCCTGCCGGGAGACGCTGACGCAGGCCGAGGTGCCGCTCCCGTGGTCCATGTGCAACCAGATTCCGCCGCCCTTGTCCGCACCCCAGGGGCGGCCGGCGTCGCGCGGCGGGGTGCCCGGGCGGCGGTTGTAGTCGACGGCGATGACGTAGTCGAAGTCGTGCTGGTGCGCCTCGTCCCACTCGGCCGGGGGCGTATAGGCGCTCACGTCGTGGTCGTACGGCAGGCGGGCGCCCGGGTCGGGGAGCACACCGCCCGCGTCGGAGAGGGTGAAGACACCGACCGGGCTGCGCTGGTCCCCCTCGTGGTGGTCGGCGGTCCAGCCGTGCCGCCCGTTGTGGGCGGGCCAACTGCCCCTCGGGTGCCACTGGGCACCCTGCCGGGTGTACAGCACCAGCCTGGACTCGGCGGAGTTCGCGCCCTCACCGTAGACGGCCACGATCTGACGGGAGTCGGCGGGGATCCGACGGTGGAGGCGGGCGCCTACGCCGGGAATACGGGTCGGGTCGGTCGTGGGGGCCGAGGAGACGGTCGGGCTCTGTGCTGCCCGGCCGACGGGCGCCGGCGCGCCGCCGGGGCGGGCGGGGCCGGACGCCGGGCCGCCGCACGCGGTGAGGGTCGCGAAGAGCGTTCCCAGGGCCGCCACGGCAACCGTCCCCCGGCGCCGCACGCTGTCGATCTCGATGTGCACCGGGCCATGGTGGCAGCACGCACCGGCTGATCGTGCGATCTTCCGGGCATTCACGGAGCCGGGCGACCGCCCCTAACGCGCCGGGTTCGAGGTCCCTTGGCCTGAAGTCGGTGGATTCGGGTGGCAGTGCAGGAAAACCGTTTGAAATTCACCACTCTGCGACGCCAACCTGTCACGGCTTGTCAGCGCTCATCGCCGTTTCCCTTCTCCCCTGACACGAGCCCCTGGGACGTCATGCAGATTCGAGACCTTCCGTATTCCGATCCGGGCGTCCCCGACGCGCGGTCGGGCCCCCGATTCCTGTGGTGGCTCTGGCGGAACCAGCTGGGCGGACAGCTGAAGTCACTCACCTGGGGCCTTTTGCACTTCGTCTCCGTCTCGGCCCTCCCCTTCTGCGTCGGCCTCGCCGTCCAGGCGGTCGTCGACCGCTCCGGCACCCGGCTCGCCCTGACGGGTGGTCTGCTGCTGCTGTGCGGCGCGGGCATCGCCCTCGGCGACACCTTCCTGCACCGGGCCGCCGTCACCAACTGGATCACGGCTGCCGCACGCGTCCAGCAACTGCTGGCACGCAAGGCCGCCCAGCTGGGCTCCGCCCTGACCCGGCGGGTGGCCGCCGGCGAGGTGGTGGCCGTCTCCACCGGTGACGTCGAGAAGATCGGCTGGTTCGTCGAGGCCGTCTCCCGGTTCAGCGCGGCCGCGCTGACGGTCGTCGTGGTCTGTGTCGGCCTCCTCGCCTACCAGCCCGCCCTGGGCGTGGTCGTCGCCGTCGGACTGCCCGTGGTGGCGCTCGCGGTGCTGCCGCTGCTGCCCCGTGCGACGCGCCGCGCCGACGTGCAGCGCGAAAAGGCCGGCCGGGCCACCGAGCTGGCCTCGGACACGGTCGCCGGACTGCGTGTGCTGCGCGGCATCGGCGGCGAGGAACTGTTCCTCGACCGCTACCGCCGGGCCTCGCAGGAGGTACGGCACGCCGCAGTGCGCAGCGCCCGGATGTGGTCGCTGATCTCCGCCATCCAGGTGCTGCTGCCCGGGCTGCTGCTCATCGCCGTGGTCTGGCACGGCATCCACCTGGCCCGCCAGGGCCGCATCACCGTCGGCGAACTCGTCACCGTCTACAGCGCGGTCATGATCCTCAACTACCCGCTGCGGCATTTCGAGGAGATCGCCATGGCGTACTCCTTCTCGCGCCCGTCGGCCAAACGGGCGGCCCGCGTGCTGTCGCTGGAGCGGTCCACGGCCACCGAGGGCACCCGCGGGGCGGAGGTGCCGGGCGGCGACCTGCACGACCCCGGCACCGGTCTGCTCGTTCCCGCCGGCCGTCTCACCGCCGTGGTCTGCGGCGACCCGGACGCGGCGGGCCGGCTCGCGGAGCGGCTGGGCGGCCACCCCACCGAGCCGGGCCGCTCGGCGCTGCTCGGCGGGGTGCCCCTGGACGAACTCCCCCTGGACAGCGCCCGGACCGCCGTCCTCGTCCAGGACAAGGAACCGGTGCTGCTGTCCGGCACCCTGCGCGAACTGCTCGACGTCCCCGCATCCGGGACCGTGAGGGCCACGGACGCGCTGGAGGCGGCGCAGTGCGGCGACGTCCTGGACTCGCTGGTCCAGGGATCACTGGACTCCGCGGACCCGATGGACGCCCGCATCACCGAGCGCGGGCGCTCCCTGTCCGGTGGCCAGCGCCAGCGGCTCGCGCTGGCCCGGTCGCTATTCACCGACCCGGAGGTGCTGGTGCTGGACGAGCCGACCTCCGCGGTCGACTCGCACACCGAGGCACGGATCGCGGACGGGCTGCGCCGGCTGCGCTCGGGGCGCACGACGGTGGTGTTCACCTCCTCACCGCTGCTGCTCGACCGCGCGGACCAGGTCGCCCTGGTCGACAAGGGCGAGGTGGTGGCGGTCGGCGTGCACCGCGAACTGATCGACAGCGAGCCGCGATACCGCGCCGTGGTCACGCGGGAGACGGACGACGAACTGGCCGCGGCCGACGAGGCTGCCCTGGTGGGCGCGCGGCAGGAGCGGGAAGAGATCGAGGAGAGCGCATGATCGGCGTTGCGCCACCGGCGTACGACCCGGCGGCCCCGACAACCGCCACCACCCTGCCCGTCGGCGCGGCGGCGACCGTACGGGCCTACGTCACCGAGCTGTTCCGCCGGCACCGCAGCGCCTTCCTGCTGCTCATCTCGGTCAACACGGTGGCCGTGATCGCGTCCATGGTGGGGCCGTACCTGCTCGGCGGCCTGATCGAGCGGGTGTCGGACGAGGGGCGGGAGCTTCATCTCGGCCTGACCACCGGGCTGTTCGTGCTCGCGCTCGCCGTGCAGACCGTGTTCGTACGGCAGGTGCGGCTGCGGGGCGCGATGCTCGGCGAGCGGATGCTGGCCGACCTGCGCGAGGACTTCCTCGTCCGGTCGGTCGGGCTGCCGCCGGGCGTGCTGGAACGGGCGGGCACCGGCGACCTGCTCTCCCGCATCACCACCGACATCGACCGCCTGGCCAACGCGATGCGCGAGGCCGTGCCCCAGCTGGCCATCGGTGTCGTGTGGGCCCTGCTGCTGCTCGGCGGGCTCGTGGTGACGGCGCCGCCGCTGGCGGCCGCCGTGCTGCTCGCCGTGCCGGTGCTGGTGGCCGGGTGCCGCTGGTACTTCAAGCGGGCACCCTCGAGCTACCGCTCCGAGGCCGCCGGATACGCGGCGGTCGCCGCCGCGCTCGCCGAGACGGTGGACGCGGGCCACACCATCGAGGCGCACCGGCTCGGCGACCGCCGTGTCGCCCTGTCGGAGCAACGGATCAAGGAGTGGACGGCCTGGGAGCGGTACACGCTGTGGCTGCGGTCCGTGCTCTTCCCGGTCATCAACGCCGTGCACGTCATCGTGCTGGGCTCGGTCCTCGTGGTCGGCGGGGTGTTCGCCCTGCACGGCTGGATCGGGGTGGGCCGGCTGACCACGGGCGCCCTGATCGCGCAGATGCTCGTCGACCCGGTGAACCTGATCCTGCGCTGGTACGACGAGGTGCAGGTCGCCCAGGTGTCGCTGGCCCGCCTGGTCGGTGTGCGGGACATCGAGCCGGATGCCGGGGACACCTCGGTGGCACCGGACGGGCGGGACGTGCACGCCGACCGGGTGCACTTCGGCTACCGCGAGGGCGTCGACGTGCTGCGCAAGGTGTCCCTGGAGGTCGCCCCGGGCACCCGGCTGGCCCTGGTCGGCCCGTCGGGCGCGGGCAAGTCCACCCTCGGCAGGCTGCTCGCCGGGATCTACGCGCCGCGGGACGGCCGGATCACCCTGGGCGGCGCTGAGCTGTCCCGGATGCCGGCGGAACGGATCCGCTCCCATGTCGCCCTGGTCAACCAGGAACACCACGTCTTCGTCGGCTCCCTGCGCGACAACCTCCTGCTGGCCCGCACCGGCGCCACGGACGCCGAGCTGTGGGCCGCCCTGGGCGCGGTCGACGCGGACGTCTGGGCGCGGGCGCTGGCCGACGGTCTGGACACCGAGGTCGGCTCCGGCGGTCTCACCCTGACCCCGGCCCAGGCGCAGCAGATCGCGCTGGCCCGGCTGGTGCTCGCCGATCCGCACACCCTGGTCCTGGACGAGGCGACCTCGCTGCTCGACCCGCGCGCGGCCCGGCACCTGGAACGCTCCCTGGCCCGCGTGCTGGACGGCCGCACGGTGGTCGCCATCGCCCACCGCCTCCACACCGCCCATGACGCCGACGTGATCGCCGTCGTGGAGAACGGCCGCGTCAGCGAGCTGGGCAGCCATGCCGAGCTGGTCGCCGCGGGCGGCCCGTACTCGGCGCTGTGGCAGTCCTGGCACGGGTGAGAATCCGCCGGCCACGCGGACGACCGGCACGGCGACGAGGCGCCCATCCCCTGCGCCGCTCACGGCGAGGCCGCCGACCGTACCCGGAACATGCGGGCCGCGGCGGGACGCGTGATCCGTTCGCACCCGGCGTTCGGTGGAATCATCCGCTGGCGGTCGGCACGCCCGAGCCGCAGCGGGTCGGTGGGCGGCGGGGCGCCGGCGCTTGGGGCAGTCGATCGAGGCGGGGCGGCGGGTGGCGGGCTCCGCCGGCGTCTGGGGTGCGCGGGCCGCGGTGGGCGGCGGGGGGGTCCGTCGGCCGTCGGGGCGGCCAGGGAGGGGGTGCCGGGTGCACGGTCGGGTCTGCCGGGTACCGGTGCGCGAGCGGTGGCCCTGAGCGGCGTGCGTGGCGTTGCGCGGTCCCGAGCCGGAGTGGAAGGCTGGAGAACGGCACGGGCTCGGGGAACGCTCCGGAACCACCCGGTCCGCGGCGTGTGACATCCGTGCCGCGCGTGCCGACGGCCCGCCGCCCCTCACGGTGGCACCCGGCCGTCCTCACCACCTGGAGGTACTCGTGGACAGCGCCGACGGCTGGGGGGACGACGTCTACCAGCCCGATCCCTCGGAGATCCGGGAGGACTCGGGGGTGCTCGACGTCGAGGACACACTGGACTTCGACGGCGTCAATGATCCGCTGGACCGCGGCTGGTCCCCTCCCGAGCGCCCCTGGGCCGTGGAGCACCGCGGGGTGACGGCGGCCGAACGCCAGGCGGGCGAGACCCTCGACCAGCGGCTCGCCGAGGAGCTGCCCGAGCTCGCCGCACCCGAGGACGACGGCCTCGGTGACTGCACCGGAACCGACGGGGAACTCCTGGACAACGAGGTCGGCCACCTCCGCTCCGGCCGGCTGGTGGCCCCGGACGAGGGAGCGCACGAGGACGAAGAGGCCGCCCTCGTCGCCACCGACGTCGGCATCGACGGTGCCGCCGCCTCCGCCGAGGAGGCCGCGATGCACATCGTCGACGAGGACTCCCTGTCCGGCTGACCCGCACGAGGAGCCGCCATGCGGCAGGACGAGCACCCCGCCTGCGACCCCGTCGTCTTTCGTGACCGCGCCGCCGGCCACGCGTGTGTGACCCGCTCGACCGCGCGGAGCGAGCAGACCATCGAGGGGGACGACGGCCGGACCCACCCGGTGATCGACGTGGAGATCGCCTCGGAGAGCCACCCCTTCCGCACGGGCAGGGCCCGCACCGTCGACACCGAGGGCCGTATCGCCCGCTTCGAGAGCTTGCACGGCGAGGCCGACGCAGGTGACGCGCCCTGATCCGGCGAGGTGTCCCGGGTCGGGTGCCGGATGCCTCAGATCACGTTGAGGGCCGCGGCGCAGCCCACTCCGCCGAGCAGCATGAACACGGGCATCAGCACCTTCAGCTCCACCCAGCTTCCGGCGCGGAACCGCATCGCCTTCGGCGGCCCCACGGGATACCAGCGCTTGCGGCCCAGGGGAATCGGCCACAGAATCGGACAGCCCGACACCGTCAGCGCGTCCCCGATGTCGTGCACCAGGGCGCCGAGCACGATCGGCAGGCCCAGCCACAGGTACTCCTGCCCCGGCGCGGTGAACAGCCAGTCGGAGCCGTTGCCCGGCTTGTCCAGGATTCCCGCGAGAATCCACGCGCTGGTCGCCGCCAGCAGCCAGACCAGGACATCGCTGCTGGAGCCACGCGCCGCCCGCCACAGCAGGCCCTCGATCGCCAGCACCATGTGCACGAACAGAATCGCCAGCACCGCCCAGCGGCCCCCGGTGATCGCCGCCGCCGAGCAGCCGGCGCCGATCAGGACCGCCCACACCCAGGTGTGCGTCAGCGTGCGGTGGCCGCCCGAGCGGCGCGGATCGCCCTGCTTCCTGGTCGCCTTGTAGACGGCGTACGACAGCTTGTCCACGATCTCGCAGATCCAGCGCGAGAGCGGCCCGAAGGCGCGCGAGATGGTGGCCGCCTTGTGGTCGAGGTCCGGGGCGAGCGCGGCGCCGGCGCAGATCAGAGCGCCGACGAGCAGCACCGGCCAGGGCATCGGGTGTCCGGCCGCGGCGGCGGCCGCTCCGACGCCGAGCCAGGCCGCGGCCCCCGACAGTGAGTGTGCTGGTCCCATCATGGCCGCTTCCCGCCCCGTTCCTCGTGTGCCGCTGTCCAGTTGACCTGGTGCGCCGACCCTGCGTCGGCGTCACAGCGTAGCGGTCATGATCTTCGCGCCCGCAGCCGATTCCCTTCTCGGGGACGAGGCCAGGCAAGATGGGGGCGTGACCCTCATCGATCAGCTGCCGCCGACCGCCGACCCCGACGCCCTGTACGAAGCCTTCGAGTCGTGGGCGCAGGAGCGCGGCCTCACCCTCTACCCGCATCAGGAGGAGGCACTGATCGAGGCGGTCTCCGGGGCGAACGTGATCGTCTCGACGCCCACCGGCTCCGGCAAGAGCATGATCGCCGCCGGCGCCCACTTCGCCGCCCTGGCCCGGGACGAGGTCACCTTCTACACGGCCCCGATCAAGGCGCTGGTGTCGGAGAAGTTCTTCGAACTGTGCAAGCTCTTCGGCACCGAGAACGTCGGCATGCTCACCGGCGACGCCTCCGTGAACGCCGACGCTCCCGTGATCTGCTGCACCGCCGAGGTGCTGGCCTCGATCGCACTGCGCGACGGCAAGAACGCGGACGTCGGTCAGGTCGTCATGGACGAGTTCCACTTCTACGCCGAGGGCGACCGCGGCTGGGCCTGGCAGATCCCGCTGCTGGAGCTGCCCCAGGCGCAGTTCATCCTGATGTCGGCCACTTTGGGCGATGTCTCCTTCTTCGAGAAGGACCTCACCCGCCGCACCGGCCGCCCCACCGCGGTGGTCCGCTCGGCGACCCGACCGGTTCCCCTCTCCTACGAGTACGAGCTCACGCCGCTCACCGAGACGCTCACCGACCTGCTGGGGAGCAAGCAGGCTCCGGTGTACATCGTGCACTTCACGCAGGCCCAGGCCGTGGAGCGGGCGCAGGCCCTGATGAGCATCAACATGTGCTCGCGGGAGGAGAAGGACCAGATCGCGGAGTTGATCGGCAACTTCCGCTTCACCACCAAGTTCGGGCGCAACCTCTCCCGTTACGTCCGGCACGGCATCGGTGTGCACCACGCCGGCATGCTGCCCAAGTACCGGCGTCTGGTGGAGAAGCTGGCCCAGGCCGGTCTGCTGAAAGTCATCTGCGGCACGGACACGCTCGGCGTGGGCGTCAACGTACCCATCCGTACGGTCCTGTTCACGGCGCTGACCAAGTACGACGGCAGCCGGGTACGCACCCTGCGGGTCCGTGAGTTCCACCAGATCGCGGGCCGGGCCGGCCGGGCCGGCTTCGACACGGCGGGGCTCGTCGTCGCGCAGGCGCCCGAGCACGTCATCGAGAACGAGAAGGCGCTGGCGAAGGCGGGCGACGACCCGAAGAAGCGGCGCAAGGTGGTGCGCAAGAAGGCGCCGGAGGGCTTTGTCGGCTGGACGGACAACACCTTCCAGAAGCTGATCGAGTCGGATCCGGAGCCGCTGACCTCGCGTTTCCGGGTGACGCACACGATGCTGCTGTCGGTGATCGCCCGCCCGGGCAACGCGTTCGAGGCGATGCGTCACCTTCTGGAGGACAACCACGAGCCGCGCAGGCAGCAGCTGAGGCACATCCGGCGGGCGATCGCGATCTACCGCTCGCTGCTCGACGGCGGGATCGTGGAGAAGCTCGACAAGCCCGACGCAGAGGGCCGCATCGTCCGGCTGACGGTCGACCTCCAGCAGGACTTCGCGCTCAACCAGCCGCTGTCCACGTTCGCACTCGCCTCGTTCGAACTCCTCGACCCCGAGTCGCCCTCCTACGCCCTCGACATGGTGTCCGTCGTCGAGTCCACCCTGGACGACCCCCGGCAGATCCTCGTCGCCCAGCAGAACAAGGCACGCGGCGAGGCCGTGGCCGCGATGAAGGCGGACGGCGTCGAGTACGAGGAGCGCATGGAGCGACTCCAGGACATCACGTACCCGAAGCCGCTGGAAGAGCTGCTCTTCCACGCGTACAACACCTACCGCAAGAGCCACCCCTGGGTCGGCGACCACCCCCTGTCGCCGAAGTCGGTGATCCGGGACATGTACGAACGGGCGCTGTCCTTCACGGAGTTGGTCTCCTTCTACGAGCTGGCCCGCACGGAGGGCATCGTCCTGCGCTACCTGGCCAGCGCCTACAAGACCCTCGACCACACCATCCCGGACGACCTGAAGTCCGAGGACCTGCAGGACCTGATCGAGTGGCTCGGCGAGATGGTGCGCCAGGTGGACTCCAGCCTGCTGGACGAGTGGGAGCAGCTCGCGAACCCGGAGGAGATGACCGCCGAAGAGGCCCAGGAGAAGGCCGACGAGGTCAAGCCGGTCACCGCCAACGCGCGCGCCTTCCGGGTCCTGGTCCGCAACGCGATGTTCCGCCGCGTGGAGCTGGCCGCCCTCGACCAGGTCGAGGAACTGGGCGAGATGGACGCCGAGTCGGGCTGGGACGCCGACGCCTGGGGCGAGGCGATGGACAAGTACTGGGACGAGTACGACGACCTCGGCACCGGCCCCGATGCCCGCGGCCCCAAGCTGCTGGTCATCAAGGAGGAGCCGGAGAACGGACTCTGGCGCGTCCGCCAGATCTTCGACGACCCGAACAGCGACCACGACTGGGGCATCAGCGCGGAGATCGACCTCACGGCCTCGGACGCCGAGGGCCGTGCCGTCGTCCGCGTCACCGATGTCGGCCAACTCTGAGCCGCTGCCCACAGGTTGCGAGCCAAGGAGAATCCCACCGATGACGAACCCGGCCGAGAGACTGGTCGACCTGCTCGACCTGGAGCAGATCGAGGTCAACATCTTCCGTGGCCGAAGCCCGCAGGAGTCGCTGCAGCGGGTCTTCGGCGGCCAGGTGGCGGGCCAGGCACTAGTCGCCGCGGGCCGCACCACGGACGGCGACCGCCCGGTGCACTCGCTGCACGCGTACTTCCTGCGCCCGGGTCGCCCGGGCGTCCCGATCGTGTACCAGGTGGAGCGGGTCCGCGACGGCCGGTCGTTCACCACGCGCCGGGTCACGGCCGTGCAGCAGGGCCGCACGATCTTCAATCTGACCGCCTCCTTTCACATGCCTGAGGAAGGACCGTTCGAGCACCAGCTGCCGCCGGCCCGTGAGGTGCCGGACCCGGAGTCGCTGCCCACGGTCACCGAGGAGATCCGCAAGCATCTGGGCGCGCTGCCGGAGCAGCTGGAGCGGATGGCGCGCCGCCAGCCCTTCGACATCCGTTACGTCGACCGGCTGCGCTGGAACGCCGAGGAGATTCGGGGGGCCGAGCCGCGCAGCGCCGTGTGGATGCGCGCGGTCGGACCTCTCGGTGACGACCCGCTGGTCCACACGTGCGCGCTGACCTACGCCAGTGACATGACCCTCCTGGACGCGGTCCGGATCCCGATCGAACCCCTGTGGGGTCCGCGGAACTTCGACATGGCCTCGCTGGACCACGCCATGTGGTTCCACCGGCCGTTCCGCGCGGACGAGTGGTTCCTGTACGACCAGGAGTCGCCGATCGCCACCGGCGGGCGCGGTCTGGCTCGCGGGCGCATCTACGACCTGCAGGGGCGTCTGCTTGTCTCGGTCGTCCAGGAGGGCCTGTTCAGGTCCCTGTAGCCATCGGGGGGCCGGGGTCCGTGTCGGCGTGGTTCAGGTCCGCGCCGACCGGTGGTCTCTCCGCCGCAGCCAGGCGCGCAGACCGCGGTCGGGCTGCGCCGGGGCCTGGTCGGCCCGGCGATGCCGGCGGCGGGCCGCGGACGACGCGGGCGGCCGCGCCACCGAGGCCCCCTGCCCCTCGCACGCCCGGGTCACCGGCTCATCCATCGGTCCGGTCGGTCCCAGCAGCGATCCACCGTTCGGCTCGGGGGGTCCCAGAAGCGGCCCGCCGTTCGGCCCGGGCAGTCCCACAAGCGGCCCACTGGTCGACCCGAACGCTCCGGACACCGGCCCGCTCTGCGACTCGGACGCTCCCGCCACCGCCCCGCCGTGCGGCTCGGGCGCCCGTGCTGCGGCCGGATCCTCGCCGGGCTGCGACGACGCCCCCGCCGTGGGTTCCACAAGTCGCGTGACCGTGGCGGCCATCGGCGGAATGGGGTGTGCGGCCACGCGCAGGGTCGGTGCGGTGCGGCGGGCGGCCGGACGCGGTGCCGGGAAGACGGTGCAGGCCTCCTCCAGCAGGTGGGTCAGCTCGCTGCGCAGCCACTCGATCTCGTCCGCGTCCTGCGCGATCGCGATCCGCTCGGCCAGGTGTGCGGCGGGCGATCCCGGAGTGCCCAGAGCGGGTGGCGCCGGCCGGAACCGGTTCAGGTAGGAACGCGCGTACGGATCCTTGACGACGTCGGCGATGTCGACGGGCGGGAGGAAGGCCGCCACGGCTCCGGCCCGGGCCCACGGCTGCTCGGCCTGCCGCAGCAGGAATCCGAGATGGCGTCCCCGCCAGTTGCGGGCGCGCAGGTCCACCCCAGCGGCGAGCTGGCCGCGCAGGGTCTCGGGTGTGCGCCCCTTGAGCAGGGGCGCGTTCTTGGTGTCCGACGTGAAGGTCCGCAGGTCGTCCGCGAGATACAGCCAGACGACGGCACGGTAGCGGTTCAGATACCACTTCGCCGGCACGAGCAGGCCCAGCCGGGCCAGGCGGGTGAACCGCCCGGCGGGGATCTCCATGAGCGCGGCGCCTGCCGTCGTACCCACCACCCGCACACGGTCGAGCAAAGCTTCGGGATGGCCCTCCTGTGCGCGGAGGCGGTCGATCTCCGCGCGCTCCACCCTCCGGTCTCCTCCCCCGCCCTCGTCGGGCACGGTCCGGATGTGGCCGAGATGGACGGCGAGGTCGAACTCACCACGCTTGAGGCCCAGTTCCCGGGCAGCGTGGCTCGGCGTGCAGGTGGCGGGCCGGGGCGGGCTGAAGGTGTCTGCCGACATGGCGTATCCCCCGTGGAGTCGTCAGCTCACGCCGTGTGCGTGCGCCGTGCACACACCGTAGCCAATCCGGCCCTGTTGATGCCGGGCCTGTGGATAACTCCGCCGCCACCGGAGAACCCGCAGGTCAGACGTCTGCGATCGGGCTTCGCTCCGGCTGCCTGGCGTCGACACCGAGGTGTTCGCCGACGCGGTTGACCAGCAGGGTCATCTCGTAGGCGATCTGGCCGATGTCGGCCTCCGCGCCGCTGAGCACGCACAGGCAGCTGCCGGTGCCGGCCGCGGTCACGAACAGCACGGCGTCGTCGTACTCGATCATGGTCTGGCGGACCCGGCCCGCACCGAAGTGGCGTCCCGATCCCTTGGCCAGGCTGTGCAGCCCGGACGCCACGGCGGCCAGATGCTCGGCGTCCTCACGGCGCAGGCCCGTGCTCGCGCCGGTGACCAGCCCGTCGTTGGACAGGACCAGCGCGTGCCGCACGTGGTCCACCCGCTCGGCCAGATCGTCCAGGAGCCAGCCGAGTCCCTGGTTCTGCGCCATCTCCGTCTCCCCGTGTGATGTCTCCCCCTGGCTGGAGGAACTCCCCGCCAGCCTTCCCCACCACCGGCGTCCGGGCAAGGAGGATGGGCGCATGGCACAGAAGATGACCGACGAGGAATGGCGGGCGTTCGTCTCGGACGGCACCCGCACCGGCAAACTGTCCACCGTTCGCGCCGATGGGAGCCCCCATGTGGCCCCGATCTGGTTCCTGCTGGACGGCGACGAACTCGTCTTCAACACCGGTCAGGACACCGTGAAGGGGCGCAATCTGGCCCGTGACGGACGGGTCGCCCTGTGTGTGGACGACGATCGGCCGCCGTTCCACTTCGTGGTGCTGAACGGCCGCGCACGGCTGTCGGAGGAACTGGACGAGGTGCGTCACTGGGCCACCCGGATCGCCGCCCGGTACATGGGCGAGGAGCGCGCCGAGGAGTACGGCGCCCGCAACGGCGTTCCGGGTGAGCTGCTGGTCCGGGTCAGCATCGACCACGTGGTGGCCGTGAGGGATCTGGCGGCCTGAGCGGCGGGCTCGGCCTCAGCCGACCGAGTCCAGGAGGCGGGCGGTGTGCATCCGTCCGGCGTACTCGACGAGCCGGATCAGGACTTCCTTGCCGGAGTCCCGCTCCCTCGCGTCACACAGCACCACGGGTGTGCCGGGGTCGAGGTCGAGGGCCCGGGAGACGTCCTGGGCACCGTAGGAGCGGGCTCCCGCGAAGCAGTTGACGGCCACCACGAACGGGATACGCCGGTGCTCGAAGTAGTCGACCGCGGGGAAGCAGTCCTCCAGGCGCCGGGTGTCCGCGAGGACGACGGCGCCGAGGGCTCCCTGGGACAGCTCGTCCCAGAGGAACCAGAAGCGGTCCTGTCCCGGTGTGCCGAAGAGGTAGAGCGACAGGCCGGAGCGGATGGTGATGCGCCCGAAGTCCATGGCGACGGTGGTGGTGGTCTTCTGGTCCACGCCGTCGGTGTCGTCCACCAACTGCCCCGCCTCGCTGAGCAGTTCCTCGGTGCGCAGCGGCCGGATCTCGCTGACGGCCCCCACCAGGGTCGTCTTGCCGACACCGAACCCGCCGGCGACCAGTATCTTCAGGGCCAGGGCGGAGGTGTCGCCGACGGCGTCGGAATGCTCGGTGACCATGATCACTTCTCTCGGGAGGGCCGGCAGTGGTCAGCGTCCGCCTGCTGTGGCGGTGAAGCCGGCATCATGACAACGACACCGCTTCTTTGGGCCGTTGGATCGAAACGCACCTGATGTGACCGACTCTCGCCCGGACGGAGTCGCCACGCGTGCGGATCGGGATGCGACGGGTACGGACCGGATTGCGGCGCGGCGGACGGCGGGTTCGGAACATTCATCTAGAGCGCTCGCAATCCCGCGATGACCTCGCGCAGAATCCGTTCGTCGGGCAGGTGTGCCGGGGGCACGGGACGGCTGATGACCACACAGCCGAGTTCCAGGAGGTCGCCGAGGAGCACCCGGACCACACCGACGGGGAGGTCCGCGTCCGCCGCGAGTTCGGCGACGGACTGTGTCTCCGTACGGCACAGCGCTGTCAGGGTCCGGTGTTCGGGGCCGAGCGCGGTGTCGTCGTCCAGCGCCGGTGCCGCGGGGTCGAGGGTGACGAGCGAGATGAGGTCGAAGCGCACCCCGGTGGGCCCCGGCTGGGTGCGCCCGCCCGTCATCGCGTACGGCCGGACCAGCGGACCGGCCTCGCCGTCGTACCACTGGCTGCCCGGCTCCCACGGGCCGCCGGTCTGGTTCTCGGTCATTCATGCCGCCTTCGCCGGGTCATCCGGCTGCGGGCGGCTGCGCGGCGACACGCGGCGCGGTGTACAGGTGCTCGCCCACCCGCTTGACCAGGCGCGCCATCTCGTAGGCGACCAGTCCGATGTCGGCGGTGACGGCGGTGAGGACGGCGAGGCAGGAACCGTCGCCGGCGGCGGCCACGAAGAGGAACGCGTCGTCCATCTCGACCATGGTCTGCCGCACGCCGCCCGCTCCGAAGTGCCGTCCCGCGCCCTTGGCGAGGCTGTTGAAACCGGAGGCGACGGCCGCGAGGTGCTCGGCGTCCTCCCGGGCGAGGGCGGTGGAGGCGCCGACGGCCAGCCCGTCGTTGGAGAGCACGACGGCATGCCGTACCTCGCTCACGCGCATCACCAGGTCGTCGAGCAACCAGTCCAGTTCGCCGGAGCGCTGGCCGGCCCTCGTGTTCGGGTCCTGGATCATGCCGGGTCTCCTTCGCTGCTGTCACTGCCCGTCCGGGGTTCCTGGGCTACGCCGCGGCCGGGCACTCCGCCGCCGCGAGCCCAGCCGTCGCGGTAGGCCGCCATGCGGTCCCGCACCAGCTCGGGGGTACGCCGTTCGTCGTCGTGCCGGGCGGTTTCCGGTGCCTGGGCTTCGGGGTGTCGCCGGAGCTGGGGGGCGAGGCTCGCCTGGCGCACACGGCGTGGGAGGTCGTCGTCGGTCTCGGAGTCGTCGGGTGGTCGGTGCAGCCTCAAGGCGGTGACTCCGGGGGGCGGGCTTTCGTCGACGGTTCCGTACGGGTTCGGCTCGTCGGCGGCGCCGGGGGCTTCGGGAGGGGTAGCCGCGAGGGCGGGCCGGTCCGACCGTGCGGCGACGGCTTCCTGGTGCGAGGGGGCGCCCGGTACGCGCGCGTACGCGCGTTCCTGCCGGGGACGGGCCCGCTCGTCGTGGCGGGAGGCGCCCTCCGGCGCGCCGCTGTGGAGCAGGGCGGTCGGTACCAGGACGACGGCCGTGGTGCCTCCGTAAGGGGAGGTCCTCAGGTGCACCTTGATGGCGTGCCGGGAGGCGAGCCGGCTCACCACGAAGAGGCCGAGCCGGTCGCTGTCGAACAGGTCGAGGGCCTCGGACTGTTCGATGCGGCGATTGGCCTCCGCGAGGGTCTCGGTGCCCATGCCGAGACCCCGGTCCTCGATCTCGAGGGCGTAGCCGTTGCCGACGGGTTCGCCGGTGACACGCACGCGTGTGTGGGGCGGCGAGAACTGGGCGGCGTTCTCGACGAGTTCGGCGAGCAGGTGGGTGAGGTCGGCGACGGCGGCTCCGATGACATGGGCCTCGGGGAGCTGGCGTACCTCCACGCGCGCGTAGTCCTCGACTTCCGACACGGCGGCCCGTACGACGTTGGTCAGGGACACCGGCATGCGCCAGGCCCGGCCGGGAGCGGCGCCGGAGAGGATGATCAGGCTCTCGGCGTGCCGCCGCATACGCGTGGTGAGGTGGTCCAGGCGGAACAGGTCACTCAGTTCGCCGGGGTCGTCCGAGCGGCGCTCCATGCTGTCCAGGAGGCTGAGTTGGCGGTGGACCAGTACCTGGCTGCGGCGGGCCAGGTTGACGAAGACGCCGGAGATGCCGCTGGCGAGTTCGGCGCGCTCCACGGCGGCGCGCAGGGCGGCACGGTGGACGGTGGTCAGGGCTTCCGAGACCTGACCGGTCTCGTCCTCGGCGGGTGGTCCGGCGGGCGCCTCGGCCTGGATGTCGATGTCCTCGCCCGCGCGCAGTCTGCGCATCGCTTCGGGGAGTTTGCGGCGGGCGATCTCCAGGGCGTCGTTGCGCAGGCTCACGAGTTCGACGACGAGAGCGCGTCCGATGCGGACGGAGATGACGAGCGAGGTGCCGACGGCGGCGAGGCCCAGGAGCACGGCGGCGCCCGCGGGGCTGAGCAGGCCGTGCGTGACCGGATCGGCTCGGCCCGCGACGGCCCGGCCCGTGTCCGCCGCGATGTCCCGCATGCCGTCCCGCACGCGCGCGTGGGCGGCGCTCCAGGCGGCCTGCGGTGCCGCTTCGGCCGGTCTGGCGCCCGGTCCGGTGGCGAGGATCTTGTCCTCGGCGGCACCGAGAGCGGTGTAGGAGTCGCTGTCGGACAGTTCCCGCCAGGCCGCGCGCTGGGCGGCGGGCAGATCGGCCACGGCCGTCTCGGTGAGGGCGCGGCGCGCGGCGACGGCCGCGCCGAACAGCCGTAGTCGCTCGCCCTGCAGCTGCCCGGCGGTCCGGGCACTGCCGAGGACGGTGTCCTCCTGGGCGAGTGCCTCGGCGGCCCGGCTGAATTCGAGCAGCACGCGCGCGTCGGAGCCGACGTCGGCCTGCTGGATGCCGGTGAGGGCGCCGTCCACGGCGAAGGCCGCGCCGATGGTCTTCGTGTACTGCGTGTACGCGGTGTCCCAGCCGGCCTTGTGGTCGAGTACGGCCGTACGCAGTGCGCGCAGGTGCGTGGCGCCGGTGACGAACGCGCCGAGGCGCCCGGAGACACCGGCAGGCAACTCCTCGCTGTCGGCGACGGTGTTGTCGCGGCCGAGTCGCAGTGCGGCGACGGCCCGGTCGGTGCGGGCTTCGAGGCTTCGCAGGTCGCCGGCGTCGGCCGCGCCCGGTGCGCCGGCGTAGCGCACGGCCGCGGTGCGCTCGGCCTGGAGGGCGGCGACGGCCGCGGCCACCGGGGTGCGCAGTTCGGTGTCGACCCGCTGGGACTGCCGCAGCCGGGCGACGTCCTGGGCGGTGGTGACGGTCGCGTACGCCCACAGGGCGAGCAGGGAGACCACGGGCACCATCAGCAGGCTGACCACCTTGGCGCGCACGGTGCGGGGGCGCAGGTGCCGGCGGCTTCCACGCGCGCGTGCCGTGGCCGCTGGTATGCCGAGCGGGCGGTCGGCGCCCTCGTCGGCGGGCGGTCCGGCGTGCGCGCGACGGCCTCGTGGGGGGTGCGCCGGGGCGCCGGCTTTCGGGGCGGTACGGGGTGGGCGCATGGCCTCCTCGCTCGGGACGTGGGTCGGGGCGCTCGGGCCGGGCTCCCGCTAGCGGGCGATGCTCTCGACGGGCCGCTGGGCGGAGGCGGAGGCCTCCCGCTCGCCGGCCGTGGGTGAGAGGGCGACGAAGGCCGAGGTGATGAACAGGTAGGACCCGAGGCCGACAGCGAGGGGGAAGATGAACTGCATCGCCGTGGCCCCGGGCAGGGTTGCGCCGGAAGGGTCGACACGCACGCTCACCGCGAACATCCCGGTGTAGTGCATGCTGCTGACGGCCGCTCCCATGACGAGGGAGGCGGCGGTGACCGCGAGGGGGGACTTGATGTTGAGGCCGGCCCACAGGGCGGCGGTCGCCGCCACGACGGCGATCAGCACCGACACTCCGACGAGAACGGGGTCGTACCTGATGTCGCCGTGCAGCCGGACCGCCGCCATGCCCAGGTAGTGCATGCTGGCGACGCCCAGCCCGGTGGTGAGACCGCCGAGGAGGAGCGCCCGGTTGCGGTCGCGGCTGTAGCCGACGGCGAAGACGCCCGCGCAGACGACGACCATGGCGACAAGGAGGCTGAGGACGGTCAGCGGCACGTCGTAGCGGATGTCGGTGCCGCTCACCCGGAAGCCGAGCATGGCGACGAAGTGCATGGTCCAGATACCCGTCCCGATGGCGGAGGCCGCGGTGACGAGCCAGTTGCGGCGCGAGCGGCCGGTGGTGGCGAGCGCGCGGACGGTGCAGCGCAGTCCGAGCGCGGCGCCGGTGCAGGCCATGACGTACGACAGTACGGGGGTCAGCCAGCCGAAGGCGGCGTGGTCCAGGTGTCCCATGGCCACGGGACGCTAGGGGGCACGGGCGCACGAAGGGGGCGCGTTTCGAAAGCTGTTGGAATATGACACACAGATGCGCCGGAACGATCGGGTCCGGCCCGAACATGTGCGCCTACATGTCCCTCGGGTCGGTGAGGAATCATGCGGAACATGAGCGACGACCACACACATGTCCAGGAGTTCTTCACCACGCGCGCGGCCGGCTGGGACAGCAAGTTCCCCGACGACGGCCCCGCGTACGCGGCCGCCGTCGGCGATCTCGGGCTGCGACCGGGCGACCGCGTGCTGGACGCGGGCTGCGGCACGGGGCGTGCCCTTCCGCCGCTGCGGGCCGCCGTGGGGTCGTCCGGGGTGGTGTTGGGTGCCGACCTGACCCCGGCGATGCTCGGTGCCGCCGTGCGGGCGGGCCGGGACCGGCACGGGCGGCTGCTGGTCGCGGACGTCGCCGCGCTGCCGCTGCGGTCCGCATCCCTGGACACCGTGTTCGCGGCCGGTCTGATCGCGCATCTGCCGCGACCGGAGGAGAACCTGCGGGAGCTGGCCCGTGTGGTGCGGCCCGGCGGAAGGCTCGCGCTATTCCATCCCATCGGGCGCGCGGCCCTGGCGGCGCGGCAGGGACGGCAGATCACCCCCGACGACCTGCGGGCCGAGGCGAACCTCGGCCCGCTGCTGTCCCGTTCGGGATGGAGCATGACGTCGTACGCCGACGAGGACGCCCGTTTCCTCGCGCTCGCGGTGCGCGAGGACTGAGCGACGTATCGCGGAAGGCCGGGTGGGTCAGTCCCTGCCGGCGACGGCCGCTGCGAAGGCGTCGGGGTTGTCGAACATGACGATGTGCCCGGCGCCGGGCACGGTCACCACGCGCACCCCCGCCGCTCCCAGGCCCTCCCGGCCCCGCAGTTCGCCGCTGTCCGCGACGCCACCGGCCGCTGAGTGCCCCGGCGCCACAGCAACAGCCGCCCGCTGCTCACCGCGTAGGTGCCGTGCGGGGCCAGTTCGGGTGCAGGGGTGCGGTCCCACGGGAACTCGTACGTCGCACCGCGTCGTTTCTCTTCTGCTGCGGAAGGTCCAACCCTACGTTGAGTGGCAGCAGATGAGCGATCGACGACGGCCCCGTTCCGGGGGGTAGGGTGGTCCGCATGTTCGGCCGGATACGCAAGATCGCCACCAGGCTCCACGACTCCACGCAGAACCAGCCGGCGGGCACCACGGAGAGGCGCACGCACAACTTGTTCGAAGCGGCAGCCACCTATGTCGTCGCCCGTGCGGAGGACGATCAGGACCGGATCGAGGAGGCGGCGGCCTGGGTGTCGCCGGAGGCGCTGTCGTTCGGCGTGAGCGAACTCGCCTGCCGGGCGGTCGTCGCCCTGGCCCGGGAGCGCGGCGAGGCTCCGGCGGCGGTGGCCCGTGATCTCCTCGGGCTGCCCACGGACTGAGGAAGACCCTCGTCCATGTGGCCGTTTCGCCCCCGTCCAGGCGGAAACCTGCAGGTCCGCGTGGTGTGAGGAGTCGTGACAAGCGGCTTCCGCTCGCACTAGGGTGCGCGCCGATGGACGAACCACTGGAGGCAGGGATGGCCAGGACCGACGATGAGGCCGTCGCCGCCGCGGACGATGCGCTGTACGTGCTGACGGCGGTGCTGCTGACGCCGGCGCAGTTTCCGAGCGTGCTGGGCGACGACTATCCGGAGGCGTGCGCGGTGCTGGGACTCGCGCCCCTCGCCGACGGGTACGGCCTGGTGCTGGGCCAGGACGGCGAGGGCGCCCGCTGGACGGTCGTCATCGACGACGTCTCGCTGGTCGCCGTGGCGATCGCCTCCTGGGACTGCGGCATGGAGTACGAGCTGTCTCCGGACGAGCACGCCGTCGTCACCGCCCTGCCGGGCTGGCCTCTGGCGGTCGCCGTCGCGGCTCCGGGCGTCCCCGCCCCGCACGACCCCGCTCCGGAACTGGCGGACCGGCCCGCGCTGAGCCCGCCGGACACCAGCTCCTGGGGGCCGCCCCAGCGCCGCCTGGGCGCCGACGAGATAGCGCTGCAGTGGGCGTCGTGGCGGGAGCAGATCAACGACGCGGAGTTCTCCGTGCCCGAGGGCGAGCAGAAGCCGGAGGAGCAGGAGAAGACCGAGGAGTCGTCGCCGGAGAGCGAGAGGGGCGTGCCGCACAGCGGCCACCCGGGAGTCAGGCGGGTACTGGCGGAGGCTCGCGCCTACGTCGACGCGCCGCCGCCGCTCGGCCGGGTCCGCTCGTCGTTCGCCCCGGGTGACGCGCGTACGCTGCGCGCCGACGGTCCCGGCTGGTCAATGGTGGCCCGCACCGACGACATCGCCTTCGTCCTGCTCGACGAGGAGCCGGGCGAGGTCCTGCCGGTGGGCCGCGGCCTCGAACTGCCGGGCCTGCTGGAGGCACTCGACAAGATGGCCGTCCGCCCCATCTGAGCCGCACGACACCACGACCGGCGCACGCCGAGGGCCCGCTCCTACGACTCGCCGCCCGAGGCAGGACGACGGCACGGTCGGCGCGCCGACCTCCCCTGGCCGTACGGTCATCGGCAGCCCAGACCGCTCACCGTACGGCTCGCCGCCCGAGGCCGCCGATGACCGTACGACCGCGATCCGAGACCCCACGCGAAGCCGCCTCTCGCAGCCGGAGCCCTCGGCCGGACGGCCCCTCGGCACGGGCTCCGAGGGGGCACGGCCTCCGCAGGCGCCCCGGCGAGCCTCCCCTCGTCATCCGCCGCCGCGTCAGCGGCCGAGTTCCTTGCGGGTGACCCTGCGCAGCCTGCGCCGCTGCGAGGGGTCCAGCGCCAGATACGCGGCCACCGGAACCCCGACCACGATCAGGAACGACACCCACCAGGGCAGCCAGATCAGCAGGAGCAGCCCGACCGCCACACCCCCGACGGCGATCTTCGCGTTCTTGGACATGAGCGTCGCCTCCTTCGCGGCCACTGCCGCTCTCTGCTCTGAAAACGGCCCCCTGCTCCGTACGGTTCCGGAACTGGCCCCTGAGACAACCCCGAGACCCTCCCCTACTGGCTGAGACCGCCCCCTCTTTCGAACGGATTGTGAAGTGACCTGGATCACGATGCCAGTATGCCGGGGCCGCCCTCGTCGTGCTGTACCCTCGGCGACTCCGACCAAGTAGTCAAATTTGAGGAGTGCGCCAGAGCTGTGCAGACCATCCCGACGGCACCACCCTCCGAGCTCTCCGAACTGACCCGCTGCTGCACGGTGTTCCTGCCGTCCGACCCGCCTCGCACGGGCCGGATCGCCTTCTGGCGACGGGACGGCGGCGAGGGCCTGCCCGTCGTCGCCGGCGGCTCCCCTGCGGAGCTGGACATCGCGATGCCCACGGCGGACGGCGGCGTCGAGCCGGTCCGTACGCCCGTGCTCCTGCTGCCGGTGCGCGATGCCCTGCCGTTGCTCACACGCGCGCGTGCACTGCGGCAGGGGCATCGCTCGGCCGGCTTCTGGGGCGCCGCCTGCCAACTCGCGCTGGCGTTCCTGGCGCGCGGCCTCCTTCTGCCGGGCCTGTCCCCCGGCGATCACGACGCCTGGCGGGTGGGCCCGCTGTCCGCCCGGGACGCGGAACTGGTCCGCGAGGTCGCCGCCGCCATGCCACCGGAGGCCCATGCGGTACCGCTCTCACCCGAGGGACCGCTCCTGCTGCCGGACCCGGAGCGGCTGCTGCGCGCTTTCCTGGACGCGGTCGCCGACGTACTCCCGCGCTCGCCCGCCGCTCCGTCGGTGACCGGCGGCCCCGCGTACACGGTTGCCGAGCCGCAGCGGTTGCCCGCCCTGCGGGCGTGGGCCGACGACATCGCCGCCGGCCAGGACGCGGGCGTACGCCTGTCCCTGCGCGTGGAGGTCTCCGGGCTCGACGACGCCGGACCGCGGGACGACGCAGCGCCCGGGTTCCGGGCGGTGCTGCAGGTGCACGGCGCGAGCGGGGCCGCGGACGTCATCGATGCCGCCGCGCTGTGGGCCGGTGCGGGAGCCGTGCGCGCAGCGCCCGGTCCACGCGCGCGTGCGGACGCGTTGCTGGCCCTGCGCCGCGCCGCCCGTGCCTGGCCGCCGTTGACACCGCTGCTCTCCGCCGCCGTACCCGACGCCGTCGCCCTCGACGACGACGAGGTCGCCGAACTGCTCGGTGAGGGCACACGGGCCCTGGCCGCGGCCGGGGTCGACGTGCACTGGCCGAAGGAACTGTCGCGCGAGCTCACGACGTACGCGACCGTCGGGCCGCCGGACGGCGGCACACCCGCTCGGCGGGATGCCGCGGCGCCCTCGTCGTTGCTCTCCTCGGACGCCACGGTCGCGTTCCGCTGGGGGTTCGCGCTGGGCGGGCGGGAGTTGTCCCTGCAGGATCTGGACCGGCTCGCGGAGGCCAAGCGTCCCCTGGTGCGGTTGCGTGACGGGTGGGTCCTGGTGGACCCGCTGCAGGCGCACCGCGCCCGGGCCCGCCGGAACCGCGCCCTCTCCCCCGTGCAGGCGCTGGCCGCCGCGCTGACCGGCTCGGCGGAGGTCGACGGCCGTCGGATCGACGTGCGCTCGTCGGGGTGGCTGGAAGGGCTCAGGGAGCGGCTCACGGACACCGGGGCGGCATCCGCTGTCGAGCAGCCTGCGGGGCTGGCCGCCACCCTGCGCGACTACCAGCTCCGCGGCCTCGGCTGGCTCGCCCGCATGACGGCCCTCGGCCTGGGCGGCTGCCTGGCCGACGACATGGGCCTCGGCAAGACGGTCACGCTGATCGCGCTGCATCTGCACCGGCAGACGGACGCCTCCACCGCCGGTCCCACGCTCGTCGTCTGCCCTGCCTCCCTGCTCGGCAACTGGCAGCGCGAGATCGAGCGGTTCGCTCCCGGTGTACCGGTGCGCAGGTTCCACGGTGCCGGACGCGCTCTCGGATCGGTCACGGCCGGGGAGTTCGTCCTGACGACGTACGGCACGATGCGCCTGGACGCCGAGCGGCTGGCCGCCCCGCGCTGGGGCATGGTCGTGGCCGATGAGGCACAGCACGTGAAGAACCCCCGTTCGGCGACCGCGCGGGCATTGCGTTCCCTCGGGGCACACGCGCGCGTGGCGCTCACCGGCACCCCCGTGGAGAACAACCTCACCGAACTGTGGGCCATTCTCGACTGGACGACCCCCGGCCTGCTCGGCCGCCTCGGCACCTTCCGCGCCCGCTACGCGCAACCGGTCGAGGGCGGTCTCGATCCCGCCGCCGCACAACGTCTCGCGGGGCTCGTCCGGCCGTTCCTGCTGCGACGGCGCAAGTCGGACCCGGGCATCGCCCCCGAGCTGCCGCCGAAGACCGAGAGCGATCATCCGGTGGCCCTCACGCCGGAACAGGCAGGACTGTACGAGGCGTTGGTGCGCGAGACGCTGGACGGGATCACGGCAGCCGACGCCATGGCCCGCCGGGGCATGATCGTGCGGTTGCTGACCGGCCTGAAGCAGATCTGCAATCACCCGGCGCAGTTCCTCCAGGAGGACGAGCCGCGGCTCGTGGGCCGGTCGGGCAAGCTGGAGCTGCTCGACGAACTCCTCGGCACCATCCTCGCGGAGGGCTCGGGAGTGCTCGTCTTCACCCAGTACGTGCGCATGGCCCGCCTGCTCGAACGACATCTGGCCGCCCGCGGGGTGCCCTCGCTCCTCCTGCACGGCGGGACCCCGGTGAGTGCGCGCGACGAACTGGTCCGACGCTTCCAGGACGGCGAGGCACCGGTGTTCCTGCTCTCCCTGAAGGCGGCCGGAACGGGCCTGAACCTGACCCGGGCCGAACACGTCGTGCACTACGACCGCTGGTGGAATCCGGCCGTCGAGGCGCAGGCCACCGACCGCGCGTACCGCATCGGGCAGACGCGGCCGGTGCAGGTGCACCGGCTGATCGCCGAGGGAACCCTGGAGGACCGCATCGCCGACCTGCTGGACCGCAAGCGGGAGCTGGCGGACACGGTGCTCGGAACCGGCGAGGCCGCACTGACGGAACTGACGGACGCGGAACTGGCCGCGCTGGTGGAGCTGCGCAAGGAGGCACGATGAACCTCTACGACGACGAGCACGGCCGTGAGGCGGGACGCACTCTTGCCGCACTGCCACCCGTGCGTGGGCGTGGATTCGCGCAGAGCTGGTGGGGTCGCGCATGGCTGCATGCCTTGGAGGACGCGGCCTTGGACGGGGCCGCGGTCAAGGCGGGCCGCAGGCTCGCACGCGCGGGCGCGGTGGGCGCGGTGACCGTGCGACCGGGGCGGGTCACCGCCGTCGTACGCGGCCCGGGAGGCGCAGCACACCGGGCCGATGTCCTCGTGCCGCAGCTGTCCGAGGAGGGGTGGCGGCGGTTCCTGGACGTGGCCGTGGCGCAGGCCGGGTACACGGCAGCGCTCCTCGACGGGGAACTGCCGCCGCTTCTGATCGAGGACGCCGCGGTCGGCGGCATCGAGCTTCTGCCGGGCCTGGGCGATCTGGAACCCGAGTGCGGCTGCGGGACGTGGGACCACTGCGGGCACACCGCCGCGCTGTGTCACCAGGTGGCGCGGCTCCTGGATGCGGATCCGTTTCTGCTCCTGCTGATGCGCGGGCGCGGGAGGGATGCGTTCCTGGCGGAGCTGCATGTGCGCGGTACGGCACCCCGCACGGAGGCCTCCCCGTCCGTGACCGGGGGCGTGGACGCGGCGGAGGCGTGGGCGGCCGGGGACATCCTGCCCGGGCTGCCCGAGTTGCCCGGACTCCCGCAGGTTCCGGCCACGCCGCCGTCCCTGACCGCCGGGACGGCTCCGGCGCCCGGTGTCGATCCCGTGGCGCTGGAACATCTGGCGGGCCGCACGGCCGTGGAGGCGTACCGGATCCTCGCGGAGGTCCTGCGCCCGGGTGCGTGGGACGGCACTGCCCGCACGGGCG
Organism: Streptomyces sp. NPDC001135; assembly: GCF_053598395.1. Lineage (NCBI taxonomy): Bacteria > Bacillati > Actinomycetota > Actinomycetes > Kitasatosporales > Streptomycetaceae > Streptomyces > Streptomyces sp. NPDC001135. The sequence goes on from NZ_JBSFKD010000007.1 coordinate 130,184, forward strand.
CCCGGGATGCCGTACGACTCGCGTGCGGAGCGCCCTCGGACACTGTCGTCGAGCGGCTCGCCGAGCGGTCGGGCCGCGGCCGCGAGGGGCTCGCGACGGCTGTCCGTGCCTGGCGTGCCGGGGGCGCGGCGGCCCTGGCCGTGCTCGACGAGGAGTGGCAGGTGGAGGGCGTGGCACTGGCACGCGCGCGTGCGGCGCTCGAAGCGGCCTGGGAGGCGGACGAGCGGCCGGCGTTCCACCGCAGCGGAAATCGGTGGACCGTCCCGGGCGGAGGGGTTCAGCTGCGCCTCGGCCGGGACGGCCGCTGGTGGCCGTATCGTGAGGAGGGCGGGCGCTGGACCCCTGCGGGCGGGCCGGACCCAGATCCGGCGACGGCGCTGGCCGCGGCGCGGCACGGCGCCGATCCGGAGCCGGAAAAGGGCTGTTGACGAGCCGTCACCGTGAAATCGCCGCGATCCGATGAACGGCCGCCGCCGGCTGTTCACCCCGCGACCTCACGACGTTCCTCCTGAGGGCCAAATCTGGCCGCTGTCAACGAACTTGTCCTCAGGAGGCCCGATGTCCCCGCGCACCGCCGGCCGGCGCCGCGTTCACCGTTCCGTCGCCACGGGCCTGCCCCTGGCCCTGTCCGCCGTCCTGGTGGCCGCGGGAACGGCCACGGCGGCGCCGTCCCGGGACGCCCGCGTCATCCGCACGGCGACGCTGGGCGAGATCCCGCTCGGCCCGTTCAGCAACGCGCTGCTGCCCGGCAGCGTCGACGACGACCACGGGGTGAAGCTCGGGGGCATCGGCAGTGACATCTACCCGGCGGGACACCAGGGCGAGTACTGGACGGTGACCGACCGAGGCCCCAACGGGCAGATCAAGGTGAACGGCACGAAGCGCCGTACGTTCCCGGTGCCGGGATTCGACCCGGCGATCGTGAAGATCCGGGTCTGCGGCGACACGGTCCGGGTCATCGACGCGATCCCGCTGACCACCTCCTCCGGAAAGGCCGTCACGGGGCTGCCCGACCAGAAGAGCCGTGACGAGGCGCCGTACACCTACGACGCGCAGACGCCGCTCTCCTACAACCCGGACGGCCTGGACACCGAGGGCATCGTGCGGGCCGACGACGGGACGTTCTGGCTCGTCGACGAGTACGGCCCCTCGCTCGTACACGTCTCCGCGCGCGGGAAGGTACTCACCCGGTACGTGCCGAAGGGGCTCGGGCCGACGGGCGCGGACTACCCGGTGGTGGAGGCGCTCCCGTCGGTCTTCCTGCACCGCAAGATCAACCGGGGGTTCGAGGGGCTGGCGCAGCTGCCCGGCGGTGATCTGGTGCTGGCCCTGCAGAGCCCGCTGTCACTGCCGGACGCCGGTGCCGGGAACGCCTCGCGCACCACGCGGCTGCTGCGCTTCTCGCCGGACAAGGAAGCCGTCACCGCCGAGTACGCCTACCGGTTCGACCCGGTGGACGTGGTCGATCCGGGCGAGGACGACACCTCCGAACTGAAGATCTCGGCGGTGACGGCCGTGGGTGGTGACCGGCTGCTCGTCGAGGAGCGCACGGACAAGGCGGCCCGGCTGCAGCTGGTCGAGCTGAAGCGGCCGTCGAGCATCCTGGGCGGCCCCTGGGACGACGACACGACGTCTCCGTCCCTGGAACAGCTGGACGATCCGGCGTCCGCCGGCGTGCCGGTCCTGGCCAAGCGGCTCGTGGTGGATCTGAACAAGGTCGACGGGGTGCAGCAGAAGGTCGAGGGCATCGCGCGCGTGGACCGCGACACCCTCGCCCTCATCAACGACAACGACTTCGGGATGACCGACGGCGCGGGCGCGTTCGACGCGCAGGGCCGACTTGTCGACAGCGGGATCAGGGCGACCGTGACGTACGTCCGGCTGCCCGAGGAACTGTGACGCCCCTGGACCGGTCGGTCCGGAAAGTGGACTGAAGGAGGGCCGGGTCGGCGGCGCGTGCCGCAGCCCGGCCTTCCTCGTGTTCAGCCCCGCGCCCCCAGCAGGTGGTCCATGGCGAGCTGGTCGAGGCGTTCGAAGGCCATGCCGCGCGCGGCGGCCGTGTCGACGTCGAAGTCCTCGAAGGCCGCGCGGTCGCCGAGCAGGGCCTGCAGGCCGTCGGCCGCGGTCGGCTGCGCCAGCTGGTCCAGGCGCGAGGCACGCAGCGCCTCCTGCGCCTCCGGGTCGGCACGGAAGGCGGCGGCACGCTCCTTGAGAATGAGGTAGTTGCGCATGCAGCCCGCGGCGGATGCCCATACGCCGTCGAGGTCCTCGGTCCGCGGCGGCTTGAAGTCGAAGTGCCGCGGGCCTTCGTAGCCGGCGCTCTCCAGCAGGTCGACCAGCCAGAACGCCGCCCGCAGGTCACCGGCTCCGAACCGCAGGTCCTGGTCGTACTTGATGCCGGACTGGCCGTTGAGATCGATGTGGAACAGTTTGCCCGCCCACAGGGCCTGGGCGATGCCGTGCGGGAAGTTGAGGCCGGCCATCTGCTCGTGCCCGACCTCGGGGTTGACGCCGTACAGCTCGGGGCGCTCCAGGCGCTCGATGAAGGCCAGCGCGTGGCCGACGGTGGGCAGCAGGATGTCGCCGCGGGGCTCGTTCGGCTTGGGTTCGATCGCGAACCTCAGGTCGTAGCCCTGGGAGGTGACGTACTCGCCGAGGAGGTCGAAGGCTTCCTTCATGCGGTCCAGCGCGGCACGCACGTCCTTGGCGGCACCGGATTCGGCGCCCTCACGGCCGCCCCAGGCGACGTACGTCTTCGCGCCCAGCTCGACCGCGAGGTCGATGTTGCGGATCGTCTTGCGCAGCGCGTAACGGCGCACGTCGCGGTCGTTGGCGGTGAACGCTCCGTCCTTGAAGACGGGGTGCGTGAAGAGGTTCGTGGTGGCCATCGGGACGGTCATGCCGGTCGCGTCCAGTGCCTGGCGGAACCGCTTGATGTGCGACTCCCGCTCGGTGTCGGAGGACCCGAAGGGGATCAGGTCGTCGTCGTGGAAGGTCACCCCGTAGGCGCCCAGCTCGGCCAGGCGCCGGACCGTCTCGACCGGGTCGAGGGCGCGGCGGGTGGCATCGCCGAACGGGTCCCTTCCCTGCCAGCCGACGGTCCACAGGCCGAAGGTGAACCTGTCCTCAGGGGTGGGCTGGTAGCTCATGGCGCGGCTCCTTGCTGCGTTGCGACTATTTCGTCATGGCCGTTTACAAATTAGTATGCGCTCGCACCTCTGGGAAGAGAGCAAGATGTCTTTGTCCCGCGAGTCGCGCAAAGTCGCATAAGTCACGCAAAGCCGCGGAAAAGGGAGAGCCCGATGTCAGCAGCCGAGGGTCCGCTCGTCGTCGGCGTGGACACATCAACGCAGTCCACGAAGGCGCTGGTCGTGGACGCGGCCACCGGCCAGGTGGTGGCGAGCGGCCAGGCGCCGCACACCGTGTCCTCCGGCGCGGGCCGCGAGAGTGACCCCCGTCAGTGGTGGGACGCGCTGTGCGAGACACTGCGCCAGTGCGGGGACGCGGCACACGAGGCGGCCGCGGTGTCGATCGGCGGCCAGCAGCACGGCCTGGTCACCCTGGACGAGCGCGGCGAACCGGTGCGGCCGGCGCTGCTGTGGAACGACGTCCGCTCGGCACCGCAGGCCCGCCGGCTGGTGGAGGAACTCGGCGGGCCGAAGGCCTGGGCGGAGCGCACCGGCAGCGTGCCCGGCGCGTCGTTCACGGTCACCAAGTGGGCCTGGCTGGCCGAGCACGAGCCGGAATCCGTCCGCGCGACCAGGGCGGTACGGCTCCCCCACGACTACCTCACCGAGCGCCTGACCGGGCAGGGCACCACCGACCGCGGCGACGCGTCCGGCACCGGCTGGTGGGCGTCCGGCACGGAGGGGTACGACGCGGAGACCCTCGCGCACGTCGGTCTCGACCCGGCGCTGCTGCCCCGTGTGGTGCGGCCGGGAGAAGTCGCCGGCACCGTGCGCGACAGCCACGACCTGCCGTTCTCCAAGGGCACGCTGGTCGCCCCCGGCACCGGTGACAACGCGGCGGCGGCACTCGGTCTCGGGCTGCGGCCCGGCACCCCGGTGCTCAGCCTCGGCACGTCCGGCACGGTGTACGCCGTCTCCAGACACCGCCCGGCCGATCCGACCGGCACGGTGGCGGGGTTCGCCGACGCCCACGGGGACTGGCTGCCCCTGGCCTGCACCCTGAACTGCACGCTCGCGGTGGACCGCGTCGCGGCGCTGCTGGGCCTGGACCGTGAGGCGGTGGAGCCCGGCGGCTCCGTGACCCTGCTGCCGTACCTGGACGGCGAGCGCACCCCGAACCTGCCGCACGCCTCCGGTCTGCTGCACGGCCTGCGCCACGACACGACCGCCGGGCAACTGCTGCAGGCCGCGTACGACGGCGCCGTGCACGCGCTGCTCGACGCGCTCGAGCTGGTCCTCGACGAGGACGCGGACCGCGACAGCCCGCTGCTGCTGATCGGCGGCGGGGCCCGGGGTACGGCGTGGCAGCAAACCGTACGGCGGCTGTCGGGAAGGCCCGTCCAGGTCCCGGAGGCCAGGGAACTGGTCGCCCTGGGGGCCGCGGCACAGGCCGCCGGCCTGCTCACCGGCGAGGACCCGGCCGCGGTGGCCCGCCGCTGGAACACGGCCGCGGGCCCGGTGCTGGACGCCGTGGAGCGGGACCAGGAGACCCTGGAGCGGATCACCGGGGTACTCTCCGACGCGGCCCCGCTGCTGGAGCGGGGGACGGACACCACGCCGCACGGATGAGCCGGGCGGCAGACACCGGGGATCGACTCCAGGCATGACCGCACCGCTGCACGAGGGCCGCCCGCCGGGCACCGGCCGCGCCCTGCCGGACACCCAGCAGGGCATGCGCCGGCGCAACCTGGCCCGCGTGATGCACGCCGTCAGCGCCGAGGGTTCGCTGTCGCGGGCCGCGGTCGCCTCACGCATCGGGCTGACGCGGGCGGCCGTGTCGACGCTCGTGGACGAGCTGATCCGCTGGGGGCTGCTGGAGGAACTGGGTCCGGAGCGGCCGGGCCGGGTGGGCCGGCCCGGGTCGGCGCTCGCGGTGAGCGGCCGCGGTCCGGCCGGAATCGGGGCCGAGATCGGCGTCGACCACCTCGCGGTGTGCGCGGTCGACCTGCGTGGCACGGTGCGCGCGCGGGCCGTGCGGCACGGAGCGAACCGGGGCCGCGCGCCCGCACCGGTGGTCGAGGAGCTGACCGGGCTGGTGCGCCGGGTCGTCGCCGAGGCGGAGCGGGAGTCGCTGTGGCCCGCGGGACTCGCCGTCGCCGTGCCCGGACTGGTGGCGCGGGACGGCCGTACGGTCGTACGCGCCCCGAACCTCGACTGGCACGACACGGACCTCGGCGCCCTTCTGCCCGGCGAATGGCCGCTGACCGTGGACAACGAGGCGAACTTCGGCGCGCTCGCGGAGTTGTGGCTCGGTGACGGCACACCGCATGACTTCCTGCACGTGTCGGCCGAGATCGGCATCGGCGCCGCGGTCGTCGTGGACGGCGGACTGCTGCGCGGCACCCGCGGCTTCGCGGGCGAGCTCGGTCACGTACCCGTACGGCCGGACGGGCCGCCCTGTCCCTGCGGCGGCCGGGGCTGCCTGGAGCAGTACGCGGGCGAGGAGGCCGTGCTGCGTGCGGCGGGGCTGGAGCCGGGCGAGGATCTGGTGGGTCTGCTCGCCGGGCGTGCCGAGCAGGGTGACGAGGACGTCCGGGCCGCTCTGCGGGACGCCGGCACGGCGCTCGGCATCGCGCTGACCGGGGCGGTGAATCTCCTCGACCCCGAGACGGTGGTCCTCGGTGGCGCCCTGGCCGGACTCTCTCCCTGGCTGTTGCCGTCCCTGGAGACGGAGCTCGCGGACCGGACGGCGGGACCGGCCTGCCCGGTGGCGGTGTCCCGACTGGGTCCGCAGGGCCCGCTGCTGGGCGCGGCGCACTCGGTCGTCCGGGATGTGCTGGACGATCCGGCGATGGTGGCGGAACGATCCTGAGGTCCGTCGCCGGGCCTGTGGGATCCGGGCCGGGGGGGCCGCCCGCTGGGGACAAACGGCCCGGCAACGACCGGTGTTCACCCGATCGGGTGGCTGGGTTTTCCACATGTGGGGGCTTCTCCACGGAACCGGCGCGCACCCTTCTGCCCAACCCACCCGCGCCGTACCGTGATTCACGCGAGGCGCAGCCGACGGATCGTCAGCATCGGCTGCGGCCGGACGGTTGACGGAGCGGTTGACGGGCTTTCACGCGTCGGGTGGCAGTGGGCTGACAGGCATCGGGGGACACACATGCACGAGGAGACGACCGGGGCGCTGCGGCGCGACGCCGTCGGGTTGCGCGAGGTGCTGTTCCAGAGCGTCACGGCCATGGCGCCGGCCGCCGCGGTGGCCGCCTCGATTCCGGCCGGCGCCGCCTTCGCGGGCGGCAGCCTGCCGCTGGCGGTGCTGGTCGCCCTGGTGGCCTGTCTGTTCACCGCGTCCTGCGTGGCCGAGCTGGCCCGGGAGCTGCCCGCGGCGGGCTCGGTGGCCACGTATGCGGCACGGGGCCTGCACCCTGCCGTCGGCTTTCTCGTCGGCTGGGGTTACGTCTTCGTGGAGATGCTGGTCCCGCCTCTGCTCCTGCTGCAGCTGGGATTCACGGCGGCGGGCACGCTGCACGAGGAGTGGTCCTCGTATCCGGTGGGTCTGTGGTGGCCGTGGTCCCTGGCGGGGACCGGTGTGATCGCCGTCGCCGGTTACCTCGACGTCCGCGCCTCGGCCCGCTTCGGCACCGTCCTCGGCGTCTTCGAGATCCTGGTCTTCCTGGTGTTCGCGGTCCTGCTCATCGGCAAGGCGGGCAGTGCCAACACCCTGTCGGTGTTCGGTGCTTCGCACACCGCCGACGGTTATGCCGGGCTCGGCGGCGTGTTCGCCGGGTCCGTGTACACGGTGCTGGCGTTCGCCGGGTTCGAGGCGGCGGCGCCGCTCGCCGAGGAGACACGCGACCCCAGGCGGACGATGCACCGCGCGGTCCTGGGAGCGGCCCTGGGGATCGGTCTGTTCTACGTGATCACGACCTACGCGATGACCGTCTACTTCGGCCCGGACCGCTTCGCGAGGTTCGGCGCCTCGGGCGAGGCGTCCTGGGACGGTGTCGCCCGGGCCTCCTTCGGACTCTTCTGGGTCCTGGTGTTCCTGGCGGTGATCAACTCCACGATCGCCAATGCCAACGCGTGCGCCAGCGTCTCGACCCGTACGGCCTTCGCCCTGGCGAGGATCCGGGTCCTGCCCCGCCTGCTCGCCACGCTCCACCCCCGGCACCGCTCCCCCGTGGCCGGTATGGCGCTGCAGACCCTCGTGGCGGTCGGGGCGGTGCTGGGGCTCGGTTTCGGCTACGACCCCGTGACCGGTTTCCTGCTGCTCGCCACGGTGATCGTCACGGTCGTCGTCGGTGTCTACATCGTCGTGAACCTCGCCTGCGCCGGCTACTTCCTGCGCGCCGGCCGGGCGGTTCTGAAGCCGGTACGGCACCTGCTGTTCCCGGTGCTCGGCATCGCGGCCTTCCTGCCCGCCCTGCTGACGGCCGCCGGCCTCCCGGTCTTCGACTTCGTCACCCGACTGACCGCCCCGGTGTCCTACGCGGGCCCGGTCGTCGGGGTCTGGATGGCGGCGGGCGCAGTGGTGCTGCTCCTGCTGATACGACGGCACCCCGAGCGCATAGCCGAGACCGGGCGGGTGCACCTCGACGCCCACGACCCGGCCGGCGACCGGCAGGACGGGCCCGTTCCCCGCTGACCTCCCGTCACACCCCGTACCGAGCCGCAGCACACCCCGTCCCACGACCGCCCCCGTCAGAAGGGACCACCTCCACGATGACCGACCCCCGGATCCTCACCGTGCGCCCGGAACCGGACGCCTACGCCTGGACGTTCGGCGGTGCGCCGCCGTTGGCCCGGATCGCACCCGGCACGGTTCTCGACCTGTACACGGAGGACTGTTTCGCCGGGCGGGTGCGCTCGGAGAAGGACCTCGTCTCCGAGGTCTGCGAGTTCCCGTTCCTCAATCCGCAGACCGGCCCCTTCCGCATCGAGGGCGCCGAGCCCGGCGACACCGTGGCCGTGCACTTCGTGTCGATCGAGCCGGCCCGCGACTGGGCGGCGTCGACGACGGTCCCGCTCTTCGGCGCGCTCACCTCGACCCACACCACGGCCACGCTGCAGCCCCCGCTGCCGGAGCGCGTCTGGATCTGGCAGCTGGACCGCACGCGGCGCACCGCCTTGTTCCAGGCACAGGACAGCGACATCGAGGTGGAGCTGCCCCTGGACCCCATGCACGGCACGGTGGGCGTGGCACCGGCCAATCTGGAGGTACGCTCCGCTCTGGTCCCGGACGCCCACGGCGGCAACATGGACACCCCCGAGATGCGGGCCGGCGTCACGTGCTACCTGGGCGTCAACGTCGAGGGCGCCCTGCTCAGCCTCGGCGACGGACACGCCCGGCAGGGCGAGGGCGAGACCTGCGGCGTGGCCGTGGAGTGCGCGATGAACACCGTGGTGGTCGTGGAACTCCTCAAGGACGTCGCCACCCCGTGGCCCCGGCTGGAGTCGGACACCCACATCATCTCGACCGGCTCGGCGCGACCGCTGGAGGACGCTTTCCGGATATCGCAGGTGGATCTGGTGCAGTGGCTGGCGCGCGACTACGGGTTCAGTGAGCCGGACGCGTACCAATTCGCAACCCAGGCGGTCGAATCGCCGTTGGCCAACGTGTGTGACACGAACTACACGTGTGTGGCCAAGCTCCGCAAGGAATGGCTGCCGGCGCGCGAGACGTACCGCGGCGTGCACGCCCGGCTGCGCGAGACCGCCCGAGCACTGCGCCGTTGACGCCGACGCCGTTCCCGTAGGCGCCTCCCCCCACCCCTCCCCCCACCTTCGAAAGGCACCGCCGATGGACATGGACCCGGCCGGCCCCGCACAGCCGAGAGATCCGGCACCACCAGCGAGACAGGGACAGCCGCACCTGAACAGACGTCGGCTGCTGAAGGGCGCGGCGCTCGCCGCCGTCCCCTACGCGCTGCTCCCCGACCCCCGCGCCGGCGCGCAGCCCGAGGCCGTCGACTACCCGTCCGCCGAGTGGCAGCCGGCGAGCGCCTCCAACTACACGGCGTCCGACCGCCCCGGCGACTACGCCATCGACCGCGTGATCATCCATGTCACGCAGGAGACGTACGCCAACACGCTGGCGATCTTCGCCAATCCGCAGAAGAAGGTGTCCGCGCACTATCTGGTCCGCTCGGCGGACGGGCACATCGCCCAGTGCGTGCACGAGGCCGACATCGCCTGGCACGCGGGGAACTGGGACTACAACACCCGCAGCATCGGCATCGAGCACGAAGGGTGGGTGAACCAGCCGGCCTACTTCACCAACGCCCTCTACGAGAAGTCGGCGAAGCTCACGGCGGCGATCTGCACCAAGTACGGCATCCCGAAGGACAGGGAGCACATCATCGGCCACTACCAGGTACCCGGTACCGACCACACCGACCCGGGCCCCGGCTGGGACTGGGTCCGCTACGTGAGGCTGGTCAACTTCGCCTGACCGGAAGACCATGGGCGAAGGACCGACATCAGGACCGACATCACCGTTTCACCGTCCGGGGAGGCCCGATTTGACCGATCCGTGGGTGGCCCTGGAGCCGGGGGCCGACCCCGCCGAGCGGGTCCGTGTGCTGCGCAGGGCGCACGAGACGTTCACCACGGTGGGCACGGTGCCGCGCCCGGTGCGGTCGGTCGTGGCGGAGTCGTGGCGGCGCAGCGCGCGGGCCGGTGTCGTACCGGACGGCACCGCCGGCGTGGAACTGACCGACGCCGACCTCGGCGCGTACCGGGCGGAGCACCCGCTGGCCAGGGTGATGCCTCTGTTCCGGGAGCTGATGGGTACGTTCGCCGCCGACGGGGAGCACCTGCTGGCGGTGTGCGACGCGCAGGGCAGGCTGCTGTGGGTCGAGGGCCACCGGGGGACCCGGCGCCGGGCGGACGGGATGAACTTCGTCCCAGGTGCGCGCTGGTCCGAGAGCGCGGTCGGCACCAACGCGCCGGGGACCGCGGTCGCCGTGGACCGGCCGGTGCAGGTGTTCGCCGCGGAGCACTTCATACGCCGGGTCCAGCCGTGGACCTGCGCGGCGGCCCCGGTGCACGATCCGCGCACCGGCCGGGTCCTGGGCGCCGTGGACATCACCGGCGGGGACGGTCTGGCGCATCCGCACAGTCTGGGCTTCGTGCGGGCGGTGGCGCGGGCCGCGGAGGCGCAGCTCGCGCTGCTCGCACCGCCGCCGGGCACCGCGGGCCCGCCGCTGCTCGGCGCGCTGGGCCGGGACGAGGCCGAACTCGTCCGGGACGGCCGTCGGATCCGGCTCAGCCGCCGGCACAGCGAGATCCTCGTCCTGCTCGCCCGGCACCCTGAGGGGCTGGCCGGTGACGAGCTGCTGTGCGCCCTGTACGCGGACGAGTCGGTGACCCCGGTGACCCTGCGTGCCGAACTCGCCCGCCTGCGCAGGCTGCTGGGGCCGGGCCTGCTCGCCTCGCGGCCGTACCGGCTCACGGCCGCGGTCGAGTCGGACGTCACCGCGGTGGAGCGGTGGCTGGAGGCGGGGGCGGTCACGGCTGCCGCGGAGGCGTACACCGGTCCGCTGCTGCCCGCTTCGCAGGCCCCGGCGATCGTACGGCTGCGGGACCGTCTCACCGACGGGCTGCGGACCGCACTGATCGCGCACGGCGACCCGGACCTGCTGGCCCACTGGGCGCACGCCGCCTGGGGTGAGGACGACCTCGAGGTGTGGCGGGCACTCGCCGCGGTACGGCCCACGCCGCCGGTGCGGGCCCGGCTCGCCGCACTGGAGGCCGAGCTGGCGGCACCGGCCGGCCGGGCACCGGGAGGGACCCGCGGCGCAACGTACTTGCAACGTCCCCCCGCCTAGCCTCCCGCCGAGAGCTGCCCAACGGCGGGCAGCGCTGCACCGGGAGGCAGACCAGCATGACTCGTTACGCGGCGCCGGGCACCGAGGGCGCGATCGTCTCCTACCAGGCGCGCTACGACCACTTCATCGGCGGGGAGTACGTGCCGCCGCTGCGCGGGCAGTACTTCGAGAACCCGTCGCCGGTCAACGGGCAGCCGTTCACCGAGATCGCGCGCGGCACGGCGGAGGACGTCGAGCGGGCGCTGGACGCGGCGCACGAGGCCGCACCGGGGTGGGGCCGTACGCCGGTGGCGGAGCGTTCCGACATCCTGCTGCGGATCGCCGACCGCATGGCGGCCAACCTCGAAGCCCTCGCGGTGGCGGAGAGCTGGGAGAACGGCAAGCCGGTGCGGGAGACGCTGGCGGCCGACATCCCGCTGGCGATCGACCACTTCCGTTACTTCGCGGGGGCGATCCGGGCGCAGGAGGGCTCGCTCGGCGAGATCGACGACGACACGGTGGCCTACCACTTCCACGAGCCGCTCGGGGTCGTCGCGCAGATCATCCCGTGGAACTTCCCGATCCTGATGGCGGCGTGGAAGCTCGCGCCGGCGCTCGCCGCGGGCAACGCGGTCGTGCTCAAGCCCGCCGAGCAGACCCCGGCCTCCATCCACTACTGGGTCGGCCTCATCGCGGACCTGCTGCCGCCCGGTGTGCTGAACATCGTCAACGGCTTCGGCGTGGAGGCGGGCAAGCCGCTGGCGTCCAGCCCGCGCGTGGCGAAGGTCGCGTTCACCGGGGAGACCACGACCGGGCGGCTGATCATGCAGTACGCCTCCGAGAACATCAAGCCGGTCACCCTGGAACTCGGCGGCAAGTCGCCGAACATCTTCTTCGACGACGTGTGGGCCCACGACGACGACTTCCGCGACAAGGCCCTCGAGGGCTTCACCATGTTCGCGCTCAACCAGGGCGAGGTGTGCACCTGCCCGTCCCGGGCGCTGATCCAGCGCGGCCACTACGCTGAGTTCCTGCAGGCCGCGGTCGAACGGACGCGGCTGATCAAGCCGGGGCACCCGCTCGACACCGACACGATGATCGGCGCCCAGGCCTCCAACGACCAGCTCGAGAAGATCCTCTCCTACCTGGACATCGGCCGGCAGGAGGGCGCGAAGGTGCTCACCGGCGGCGAACGCGTCGAGTACGACGGCGAGCTGAAGGGCGGCTACTACGTCCAGCCGACCATCTTCGAAGGCGACAACCGCATGCGGATCTTCCAGGAGGAGATCTTCGGCCCGGTCGTCTCGGTGACCTCCTTCGACGACTTCGACGACGCCATAAAGATCGCCAACGACACGCTGTACGGCCTCGGCGCGGGCGTCTGGACCCGGGACGCCACCACCGCCTACCGCGCCGGCCGCGCGATCCAGGCGGGCCGCGTGTGGACCAACTGCTACCACGCCTACCCGGCGCACGCGGCGTTCGGCGGCTACAAGCAGTCCGGGATCGGCCGCGAGACACACAAGATGATGCTGGAGCACTACCAGCAGACGAAGAACTTGCTGGTGTCGTACTCACCCAAGAAGCTCGGCTTCTTCTAGAGCAAGAAGTCGACTGCCTCAAGCGAGCGGTGGGCAACAGCCCTCTTCGGATCGGACTGAGTCTGCTCTGCGGGCGCCTGCGATCAGGCCGCGGTGGCAGGGCGTGAACTGCCGTGGAAGACCTGACGTGTGTGCCAGTCGCGGTGAGCGGCGGCAACAGGGCTTGCGCCTGGCTGCGGGCCGATGAGTGGACGGCCCGCGAGCGCTACGACGTGCTCGCGGGCCGCGGGGCTGTGGCCCACGAAGTGTTGCGAGACCTGGATGCGGTGGCCGTCGCTGACACCGAGAACACCCTTGTCGAACAGCTTGTGGTGCAGCGAGCACAGGCACAGCCCGTTGTCGACGTCGTCGGGGCCGCCGAACGCCCACCACCGCACGTGCGCGGCCTCCAGACCGACCGGCACCGCGCCGATCCGGCCGTCGTAACCACAGAAGGCACACCGGTATTCGTAGGCGGTCAGCACTAGTTCCCGCATTCGCCGGTCCCGCTGTCTGCGCGCGGCCGAAAGTTGCCGGGTCTCCGCCGGTTCCAGATCCAGGCCGACGGCTTCGCACAACTCGGCGTGGAGCGAAGGCGGGAAGTGCAGGTCGAGCAGCAATCGGGCGAGTCTGCCGAGCAGTTCCGGTTCGCGTCGTATCGCTGCCCTCAGATCCGGCGCGAGCCGCCCGGTGGCACCCGTCTCCCTGAGATCCCGCACGCCGCTTCCGGGACTGCCGGACCCGCGATCGGTTCGTACTTCCCAAACACCGTCGCCGACCAGGTGGTGGAACGGGTAGGCGGGCGTCGTCTTGTTCGGTGGCCCGTACTCGGTCAGCAGCCGTTGCAGGTCCTGCTCCACCGCGGTGTACCGCAGGCCGCTCTCCGTGTCCTCCTGGAATCGGCCGAGGGCGTACAGGAGCAGCAACGGCTTGTGCGGGGCACGGGTTCCGTTCCTGGTCCACTGCCTCAGCTTCGCGACGCGTGCCAGCCAGTCCATGGCTGGTGATCATAGTGATGTCGCCGAACTGACGGCCCACCTCTACGTCCGCTCCGTCAAGGGCACCGCCGGCCCCCCGTTACCGGGGCACCCAGTCCCGCCACCAGGGCCGCATCGAGGCCGGCGGCGTACAATAGCCGGTAGCCGCACGGCGCTTGAGCGAGCGCACCTCGTGCACAGGGCCGTCGTCCGCCCACCCCTTGCCTTCGGTGACCACCCCGCCCGACGGATTCAGCGCCCCCCACCAGGCGTGACCACCCCCGGTGTCCTGGTGCGTACCACGGCGTCTGAGGAGCGAAATGAGGAGCCCCTCCCTGCTCCGGATGAGCGGGAAGGGGCTCCCCTTAGTGATCGAAGTGCTCAATCACGAACTGCCAGATGGCCCTGGCTGCCAATGCCACGCTCAGGCGCGCGGCAAAGGCCCGGATGAGCCGCTTCGAGCGGGTTTTGTATTCGCCCACTTTTATCACCTCCCCCCACCCGCCGCCCCCTAAGGGCCTCGGTGCGGCAATGGGGGCACCCAGACGAGTGCCCCTCTGCCTGCCGTCCCGGGCCGACGGGCGCCGGCGGGTGGGGAGGACGTCCAGCTTGACACAAGCCAGCTGGAATCAGGGGCAGTTGGGCGAAACAGACAGTTCTCCCTTACGACCCTTCGTGGGTCGCGATCAAGAAGAACAGCAGGCCCGGCGCTCGGCGTTCCCCACCTCGGATGCTCCACCGGCGTCGGCTACGCCCGCCGTCGCCAGGGGGAAGCGCGACCCCGAGGCCGGCCACGTTCCGCGCGCCGGAGCCGACTGGAGCGCCCAGCCCGGCAGCTCCTGGGAAGGGGTCCGGTGGAGCATGAGGTCACGGCACGTCAGCGGGATCCAGGGTCCTCGCAGATCGCGTCGTACCTGTCCCGGCCGGATGCGACGCTCACCGGCGTCCTCGGTGTCCGGGGGCGCTTCACACCCCACCGCCCAGCGTTCCGCTTTCTGGCTGACGGAACGAGCAACCGCATCGGAGCGTGGACCTATCGCGATCTGAAGCGGCACTCCGACGCTGTGGCGGCGCGGTTGAGGTCCGAAGGGCACAGCGACGACCGCGTGGTGTTGGCCGGACAGCCCGGACCGCGGTTCGTGGCGGGGCCGCCGCCGACGCGGGGAGGGACGTACTCGTCGGATATCTCGACGACCCCGTCCGAGAACGGCGGCGCCGGCCGGGCGACGACCTGGTCAGCGTGATGGTGCGGGACCGTGATACCGGCGGAGCACTGAGTGAGGAGGAACTCGTCGCCAGCCTGGTGATGTTCCTGATCGCCGGTGTGCAGAGCCCCAGCGACGACCGGCCACCACGACACCAGCAAGGCCCGGAGCGCTGGTTTCGCTCCGGGCCTCGCCCGCTTCTACCGCACGACGCGGCCCATCACAGCGTCGCGGTCGTCCCCTCCCCGGACGCGCTGCCTGCGAGCCACTGGTCCCATCCCAGGTTGAAGGCGGCGTAGCCGTTGTCGGCCGCGGCCTTGGCACGGGGCGAGCCGGTGATGGTGACGGGGTCGCCCTGCTTGATCTGGCCGTAGAACCACTTGGCGTCCGACAGGGACAGGTGGACGCAGCCGTGCGAGCCGCGGGCACTGCCGCTGCCCGGGTTGGGGTCACCGGTCGAGTAGTGCACGTACGTGCCGGACTGGGTCAGGTGGATGTCCCAGGGCAGCGTCAGGTCGTAGTAGTTGGGGCTGCCCTTGTCACAGCTGATACCGACGCTGCAGGAGGTCATGTGGACCTTCTCCTCCTTGTCGATGACGGCCATCGTGCCGTTCCACGTCGGATACTGGGCGCTGCCCGCATTGATCGACAGGGTGCGCACGGCCTTCCCGTTCCGGGACACCTTCATGGTGTGGCCGGTCACCGAGACGTCCGCGCGCACGTCGTCGCCGATCGTGAAGGTGTGCGTGTAGTTGCGCACGCCGTAGCGTCCGTTGCCGTTGCTGACGCCGTTCATGTCGGCGTCGATCTTCACCTTCGTACCGGAGGGCCAGTACGTCTTCGGCCGCCAGTCGGCGCGCTTGTCGCCGAACCAGTGCCAGGCGCCTGCCACCGGCTGCGAGGCGCTCACCTTCATGTGCTTCTCCACCGTGGCCCGCGCCTTGGCCGCCACCGGGTTCGTGAAGACCACCGAGATCGGCATGGCCACGCCGACCGTGGCTCCCGACTGCGGGGTGATCGTGTCCAGCAGCATCGGCGGACCCGCGGGCTTCGTCGGTGACGGAGAGGCGCTCGCACTCGGCTTGCCCGACGCCTTTGCGTCACCCCCGCTCGCCTTGTCGCTGCCACCCCCACCACATGCACTCGCGCCCACCAGCACCACACCCGTCACGAGTGCGATCCCTATGCCGCTCTTGCGCCGCCCCACGACCTGCCCCGCTCTCTCGCGCTTCGGCCCTGACGGGCCCGACTCACCTGTCAGACAGTGAGAGCACCGGCCACAGTTGCACGCGTCGTGTAAAACATGTCTCAAAACTCGGTGCCCCGCTGCGGGCTGACGGCCGGCGGTACCGGCGGATGTCCGGACAGACACCTTGAAAACGGCTCCGCCTCCCCGTGGATGTCGCACCACCCGTTTCAGCGGCGGCCGGTCAGGCCGGATGGGCGGCGGCACGGTCCGGGCCACTGCACGCCCTTGACGTGAGGGATTCACGGTCCGTGGAGGCCGTCGTGGCGGAGACGGAACCGCGCGTCGTCATCGACGCCACGAGCGGCGGAGCCGACTGGGCGGTGACGGCGGAGGGGCCCGTCCGGGTGGCGTTGGCCGCTGCGCGGTACGGCCGTCGGCTGGTCCATGTGTCGAGCGACGCGGTGTTCTCCGGGCCGGCGTCCGCTACGCGGAGTCGCGGCTGCCCGACCCTGTCACCCCCTACGGCGCGGCAAAGGCCGCGGTCGAGACCGGTGTCCGCCTCGTGCACCCGAGCGCCGTCATCGCCGCACGTCTCTGATCATCGGCGACCAGCGTTCCCCGCACGTGCGCCTGGTGCCCGACCTGGCGTCGGGCCGGCGGGCCGGGACGCTCTTCACGGACGACATCCGCTGTCCCATCCATGTGGGTGCACCCGAGGAACCTGATCGGCGTGCCGCTGCCGGCCGCCCGATGAACCCCCGGAACCACCGGAATTCCCGGGGCCCGTTGGGCGGAAAGGCCGGCCGACTCTCTGGAGCGTCAGTGGCGGTCAGTATCGTGCCGCTCGTGATGGTGGGAACCGAGGAGACGCGGCTGATCGTCGTGCGCGGCAACAGCGCCTCCGGGAAGTCGTCCGTCGCGGCCGGTCTGCGCGAGCGGTTCGGCCGCAATCTGGCCCTGGTCGGCCAGGACACCATGCCCCGCGTCGTGCTGCGCGAGCGCGACCGGCCCGGCGCAGCCAACATCGGTTTGATCGGCATGACCGCTCGCTACGCACTGGACGCCGGATTCCACACGGTCGTCGAGGGGATCCTGTATGCCGACCGTTACGGCGCGATGCTCGAGGACCTCGTGCGCGACCACCGGGGCATCTCTCGCTGCTACTACGCTGCTACTACCTGGACGTGCCGCTTCAGGAAACGCTCCTCCGGCACGCGACGAAGCCCGATCTGGCATACCTGCCCCAGGTCACCGACCAGCACCTGCGTGAGTGGTATCGCGAACGGGACCTGCAGCCCAGCGGGATCGAGACGGTCGTCGACGCCGGCAGCACCCTGGACGGGACCGTGGAGCGCATCTCCTTCAGGAGCCGCGGGACGACCTCGTTGGAGGCGGTGGCGGCCCGGTTCCGGCGTTCACTCCGGTTCAAGCCGTGCGGCACGGGACCGGGACCGGCCAGGATCCGCAGAGCACCGCAGGCGGTCAGCCCCGTCGGCTCCGCGCGGATCGGCAGGGCCTCGATGACGGCCGTGGAAGTCCTTCAGCCGATGAAGTCCGACACGAGGGGGCCGGCGACCGACCGGAACTCCTCGAAGTACGCGTGCCGAGCACCCCGCAGCAGTTCGAGCCGTGCCCCGGGGATGCGCCGCGCCAGCAGCGCGGCGTTCGCGGTGGGGTTGAGGAGGTCGTCGGTACCGTGCACGACGAGGGTCGGGCAGGAGAGCCGCGGCAGGACGTCCCAGGTGTCGTGACCGTCGCTGGCCGCCAGGTGCCGCCTACGGGCGAAGGCCGGCATCGCGGGGTCGCCGAGGGTGCGGTACGGGCCGGGGTGGGCGGCGCGCCAGGCGGGTGTGTACATCAGGTCGAGCAGCGCCGCGCGCCGGGCGGCCGGATCCGGGGCGGCCAGCGCCCGGCGTACGGTGTCGTCGCGCTCGACCGCGTGCGGCCCTCCGGGGGAGGTGCACCCGAGGACGAGGGACCGCACGCGGTGCGGCTGGTCCAGGGCCAGCCACTGCGCGACGCGGCCTCCCATCGACGTGCCGTAGACGTCGGCCCGCTCGATCCCGAGCTCGTCGAGGACCGCACGCACGTCGTCGGCGAGCAGCCTGGTGCTGTACGGCTCGTCCGGCTTGTCGCTGTCGCCGGTGCCTCGGTAGTCGACGGTGAGGGTGCTGCGGACGGCGTGGAAGTCGTCGCGGACGCCGTCCCACCAGTGGTGGTCGTTGGCCTGCCCGGCGAGCAGGATCAGCGGTGAACCGGTCCCCCGGAGCTGGTAGGCGATGCGTGTCCCGTCCGCGGCCTCGGCGTACGACATCCCCATGGTCCCTTCCCTCAGTGTCCCCGGGGACGCTACATCGTTGTCCTCGAGCCCTTGGAGCGGGCCGGCTCGGCGGTGGGCTCGTTGTGCGCGGGGGGCGGGCCGTAGTGGAGCGGGGAGGCGTCGGCCGCCCGGCAGATCGGTGACCATGACGTCTCGGACCGCCACCGGTTCCCCGGTGGCTCCGCTGCCCACCGGTCATGTCGGCGAAGCGCCGCTGGGTACGACGGTCGGGAGCGGAGCAGGCGCTTTCGGAGCGGGCGCTTTCGGGGCGGGCGGGCGATGCTGGTGAGCGGACAGCCCTGCGAGTAGGGCAGGAGGCTCGGCCAGGTGACCGCCGTCAACCCGATGAACAGCGCCTCGGTGCTGGCCGCCTTCGGCGCGCTCGGCGTCCTGGTGGTGGTCTTCGCGGAGTCCGGTCTGCTGGTCGTCGGCTTCTTCCTGCCCGGTGACACCCTGCTGTTTCCGGCCGGAGTGCTGTGCGCCGGCACGGCGCAGCAGGCGCCCCGGCTGGCGCTGTGGCAGGTGCTGCTGTGCGCGGCGGTCGGGGCGGTGGCCGGCGGACAGGTCGGGTATCTGATCGGGCGGCGCGGCGGACGGGCCCTGCTCGCCCGTACCTCGAGCCGGCGGGTCAAGACGGCGGCGGTGCGGGCCGAGGAGCTGCTGGCGCGGTACGGCTACGGGAAGGCGCTGGTCATCGGCAGGTTCGTGCCCTTGCTGCGGACCGTTCTGCACCCGGTGGCCGGCGCGCTCGGGGTGCCCGTGCGGACCTTCACGCTCTGGCAGACCGTGGGCGGGGTGCTGTGGTCGCAGCTGCTCGTCCTCGCCGGGTACACCCTCGGTAGCTCGGTCCCGCACGTCGACGACTACCTGCTTCCGCTGGTCGCCGTCGTCGTGGTGCTGTCGATGCTTCCGCTCCTGCTCGAGGCCCGCCGCACCCGCCGCGACCAGCGCGCCCGCCGCTGAGCGAGCAAGAACCGGCAGCTCCGCCACGTCGGTGTCGGACGCCTCCAGCGGATCGTCGGCCGGCACCGTCTGGTCCGCGCGGTGACCGACGGCAAGCCACCCGCCCGGTCCTCCTCCTCCCCGGCGCCCCAGGAAGGGGTGACGGTCATGGCCCGCAGCACCCGCAGCGGCGTCAGGGCCTGGTCGGGGCCGTGCGGTGGCGGGGGGAGACCGGCGGGGCGGCGGTGCCGGGCGCCGGGCATCACCCGCAGCGGCGGGTACGGCGCC
Source organism: Streptomyces sp. NPDC001135 (assembly GCF_053598395.1). NCBI lineage: Bacteria > Bacillati > Actinomycetota > Actinomycetes > Kitasatosporales > Streptomycetaceae > Streptomyces > Streptomyces sp. NPDC001135. Next base: position 149,624 of record NZ_JBSFKD010000007.1, read on the forward strand.
CTGGGCCAGTCGGAGCCGAGGACGCCCCACACACCGGCCTCCCACCGATCACGGCAGCGGAACGCCCGCCCGGCACGCTCCGCGCCGAGCGGCGCGAACCACCCGTACGGTGTCGGGGCGGTCTCGATGTGGTCGCCCCGGTCGTGTCCCGGTCGTCCGTCTCCCGGACCCTCCGCCTTCCCAGGCCCGGTGGAGGGCCGCGACGACCTGGGTGCGCCACCGCGGGCGGCCGCTCGGGGGCCGTGGTGTTCCAGACCGCCGACAGACGACCGCCCACCGCGGACCGTCGACAGACGACCGTCGACGGTCGACAGACGACTGCCGACAGGCGACAGGCGACAGGCGACAGGCGACAGGCGACAGGCGACAGGCGACAGGCGACAGGCGACAGGCGACAGGCGACAGGCGACAGGCGACAGCAAGGACCTGCCCCATCGGCCCGTCCGCCGCACGCGCCGAGGTGAGCCCCGGCTCAATGCAGAGGCTCGGTGCAGCGGGCCCGGGGCGGTGGCCCGGGGCCGGGCGGATCAGCGGGGTTTGCGGCCCCTGGGTCGTTTGCGGTTGACACGGTCGGGGCGCTGGATCGTGTGCAGTTCGCCGATCGCCGCGCGGACGTGGGCCGGGTCGCCCCGTCGGGAGCCGCCCGCGCACCACCAGGACGGCCGTCCGCCGACCTCGCGCGGGTGCATGCCGAGGTCATGGACGGTGCACAGGGGCCACGCCCGCCACAGACGCTCCGTCACCGTCCCCTGGGCGGCGTCGGCGACGGCCATCAGCGCCTCGGCGGCGGACTGCGTCGGGGTCAAGGAGCCGCCCTGTGCTTCACCGTTGGAGAGAGCGACATGGACGTGTTCGTCCGGGTCCCCTGGCTCGGGGTAGGCGATCAGGCGCAGCGGACGCTGGTCGGGGACGGTCACCGCCAGGTCTCGGTTGACGGCCGCCAGCGCCTCGTCCCACAGCGGGTACTCACCGGCGAGCACGAGGCGCGGTTCGGGCAGACCGAAGAAGGCGCACATGAGCACATCATCACAAACACGCGGCGCACTGCGCCGGCCGCCCACGGGGCCGTGCCCCGTGCCGGGACCCTACGACGCGTTCTGGACGGGGCGGTGACGAGCCGTGAGACTGGACGGTGTCCGGCGCCCCGCGCCCCGGCTCCACAGGAACGGTGACCCATGGACGAGGCTGTCCCCCGTGTCGAACTCACCCCTCGGGCCGCGGATCTGGTGCGGCGGCTGCACGCCGAACACGGTCCGCTGATGTTCCACCAGTCCGGCGGCTGCTGCGACGGCAGCGCGCCCATGTGCTACCCGGACGGGGAGTTCCGTACCGGTGACGCGGACGTGCTGCTCGCGGAGCTGGCGGTGGACGGGGTGACCGATCCCGTCACCTTCTGGATGTCCCGGAGCCAGTACCAGGCGTGGAGCCACACCCGGCTGATCGTGGACGTCGTCCCCGGACGGGGCAGCGGCTTCTCACTGGAGGCACCCGAGGGGGTGCGTTTTCTCACCCGTTCTCGCGTAGTCGACGCCTAGTCGGCCCGGCGGTCGCCGCGCTCTGGTCCACTGCCCCGTAGGACCGTACGGCACCCGTACGGCAAAGCCCGTACGGCAGGGACAGTTGACGAGACATCAGGGGGCACGGTGATCAGACGTCGCAGGCGTTCGGCAGCGGGCAGAGCGGTTCTCACGGTGGTCACGGCGTTCGGTGTGCTGGCCGGTGCGGCCCTGGCGGGGGCGGCACCGGCCGGTGCCGCCCCCGCCGGCGAGCGGATCGCACCGGGCGTCACCTACCGGCAGTTCGACGTCGAAGCGGGCGCGGGCACGGCACACGCTCATCTCCTCACGGTGGACCTGGCCAATCCGCACGTCCGTGTGGGCCTGCTGCACCCGGGCGCGGTGGCGGCCCGGGCCACCGTCTCCGTGATGGCGGACTCGGCCGGGGCGGTCGCCGGGGTCAACGGTGACTTCTTCCACATCACCGAGACCCAGCACCCGGGTGTGGTCGCCACCGGCGCGAGTGTCGGACCGGCGATCGCGGACGGGCGGGTGCTCAAGGCGGCGGTGCCGAACGGGCAGCGGTTCGGGCCCACGCTGCCTCCGGGGACGAACACCCGGGACGTCTTCGGCGTCGGCACCGACCGGCGGGCGCGGCTGGACCGCCTCTCCCTCGTCGGCCACGTCGCCACGCCGGAGGGCACGTTCGCGCTGAAGGGCCTCAACCAGTACGCCCTCGCGGAGAACTCCGTCGGCGCCTTCACCTCGCGCTGGGGCAGCGCCTCCCGGATGCGCGCGGTGTGCGGCAGCGACACCCAGCGGTCGGCGCCGTGCAGCACCGACACGTACGAGGTGAGGGTCCAGGGCGGCCGGGTGGTCTCCGCCTCCGACACGCCAGGCAGCGGGGCGATCGAGGCGGACACCACGGTCCTCGTGGGTCGCGAGGAGGGTGCGCAGCAGCTGCGCAAGCTGTCTCTCGGTGACGCGGTGACCGTGACGCACGCCCTGGTGGCGGCCTCGTCCGGGGTGCCGTACGCGTGCGCGATCGGCGGGTTTCCGGTCCTGCGGGACGGCGAGGCCCTGTCCGGTCTGGACGATGTCACCTCGACGATGCGCACGGTGGTGGGCTTCAAGGGCGGCGGACAGCAGCTGCTGATCCTGGCGCTGGACGGGGCCGCCGCCTACCGGACCGGTATGACGGTCGCGGAGGAGGCGGCCACCATGCGCTCGTTGGGTGCGTCCGATGCGTTCAACCTGGACGGCGGCGGTTCGACGGAGCTGGTCACCCGTGACGGCGGAGCGAGCGCCGTGACGGTTCGCAACCATCCGAGCACGGGCGCCGAGCGCCCGGTCGCCAACGGGATCGGGGTCTTCTCCACCCCCTGATCCACCCCTGATCCGGGGCCTTATCCGGGGCCGGAATCAGGGCCTACATCATGGCCGCAGGCTGCTCACCAGCTCGGCGGTCGTCATGAGCCCGCTGTGGATGGTGGGCGCCATGCTCGTGCCGGCCAGGAAGAAGCCGAGCAGCATGCAGACCACGGCGTGGGACATCTTCAACGCGCAGTTGCGAATGAAGATCACGGCCAGGATCAGGAGCAACAGCACCACAGAGATGGAAACGGCCATCGGAAACCTCCTCCGCCGCGCCCCTTGAGCGGCGTTCGGCCGCAAGTGTGGCGTAGCGGAGGGTTTGTCCGGGCTGCTGACGTGTCCCCCAAACGTGTGATGTCACTCGGTGGAGTTCGCCCTCTGTTCGCTTGTCGTCGCGTGGGACGTTCAGGGTCCCTGGAGATCCACCAACTCGGCCAGTGCCTCCCGGTGGGCCCCCGCCGTGCCGTAGGCGATCGAGTCGGCCTTGGCCCGCTTGAGGTACAGGTGGATCGGGTGCTCCCAGGTCATGCCGATCCCCCCGTGCAGCTGCAGCGCCTCCTCCACGGCGTGTACGGCCACGGGCGCGGCGTACGCCTGAGCGACGGCGACCGACACCTCCACTTCCTCACCGCAGGCCAGTGCGGCAGCCGAAGCCCGTGCGGCGGCCCGCAGGTTGACGACCTCCAGCCACAGCTGGGCGAGCCGGTGCTTGAGCGCCTGGAACCCGCCGACCGGCCGGTTGAACTGCTTGCGCTCCTTCAGATAGCGGACCGTCTCGGTCAGCGCCCAGTCGGCCACGCCGAGCTGCTCGGAGGCGAGCAGTCCGGCGGCGGCGAGCAGAGCCCGTCGTACGGCGGGTTCCGCCTCGCCGACTCGGCGGCCGGGAGCGCCCTGCAGCCGTACCGTCGCCACCGGCCGGGTCAGGTCCAGGGAGATCTGCGGGGTGATCGTCACGGCGTCGGCCGCAACGGCGTACAGGCCGCCGTCGTCGGCCGGGACGAGCAGGACGTCGGCCGCGACCGCGTCGGCGATGCCGGTCAACTCGCCGTGCAGGGCGCCGTTCTCCCTCCGTACGGTCTTCACCGCGGCACCCGGGGGTGTGTGCAGGCCGACCGCGAGGGCGCCGATGGTCCGGCCGGAGGCCAGCTGTCCGAGCAGTTCCTCGTCGCCGCAGGCCAGCAGGGCCTCGGTGGCCACGACCGCGCTGGTGAGATAGGGCACGGGTGCGACCGCGCGGCCCAGCTCCTCCAGGACGACGGCGACTTCGCGGGCCGAGGCACCCTGGCCGCCCTGCTCCTCGGGGACCAGGAGCCCGGCCAGGCCCATGCCCTCGGCGAGGGACTTCCACAGGGGGAGGTCGTGCGGGGTGTCCGACTCGGCGCGGGCGATGACGTCCGCCGCCGCGCAGTGGTCCGTGAGCAGGTCGCGGACGGCGGCCCGCAGCGCCTCTTCCTCCTCCGAGTACAGCAGATCGGTCATCGGGCCAGGTCCTTCCATGCGACGTCCTTGTCGGTGCGCGGCTCGGCGGGCAGGCCGAGGACCCGTTCGGCGACGATGTTCAGCAGGACCTCGCTGGTCCCGCCCTCGATGCTGTTGCCCTTGGAGCGCAGATAGCGGTAGCCGGCGTCACGGCCGGTGAAGTCGACCAGTTCGGGGCGGCGCATGGTCCAGTCGTCGTACAACAGGCCCTCTTCGCCGCGCAGTTCGATCTCCAGGCCGCTGATCTCCTGGTTGAGGCGGGCGAAGGCGAGCTTCATGCCGGAGCCCTCGTAGCCGGGCTGGCCGGCGACGAGCTGCTGGCGCAGGCGTTCGGCGGTGAGGCGGGAGACCTCGGCCTCGACCCACAGCTTCAGCAGCCGCTGGTGCAGTTCGTGGGTGCGCAGTTCGGGGCGTTCGCGCCAGGTCTTGGCGACCGGGCCGATCATGCCGCCTTCGCGGGGCAGGGCCATGCCGCCGATGGAGACGCGCTCGTTCATCAGCGTGGTCTGGGCGACCCGCCAGCCGTCACCGACCGCGCCGAGGCGGCGGGTGTCGGGGATGCGGACGTCGGTGAGGAAGACCTCGTTGAACTCGGCCTCGCCGGTGATCTGGCGCAGCGGCCGGACCTCGACGCCCGGGTCGGTCATGTCGCAGAGGAAGTAGGTGATGCCGGCGTGCTTGGGCACGTCCGGGTCGGTGCGCGCGATGAGGATGGCCCAGCGGGCGATGTGCGCGCTGGACGTCCAGACCTTCTGCCCGTTGACGACCCAGTCCTCGCCCTCGCGTACGGCCCGGGTGCCGAGCGCGGCGAGGTCGGAGCCGGCGCCGGGCTCGCTGAACAGCTGGCACCAGACCTCGTCCCCGGTCCACAGGGGCCGCAGGAAGCGCTGTTTCTGCTCGTCCGTGCCGTATTTGAGGATCGTCGGTGCGGCCATGCCGAGGCCGATGCCGATGCGCCGGGGGTCGTTGTCGGGGGCGCCCGCGGCCTCCAGTTCGGCGTCCACGACGGCCTGGAGGGCGCGCGGGGCACCGAGTCCGCCGAGGCCCTGCGGGTAGTGGACCCAGGCGAGGCCCGCGTCGAAGCGGGCGCGCAGGAAGTCCTGGCGGTCGGTGTCCGCCGGCGGGTGCGCGGCCAGCAACTCCCGTGTGCGGCGGCGCAGTTCTTCGGCGTCGGTCATGCTGCCTCCTCCATCACCACGGCGATCCGGCCGGTGGAGCGGCCGTCCGCCACCTTCTGCACGGCCACGGCGGCCTCGCTCAGCGGCACCCGCTCGCTCACCAGCGGCTTGATCGCGCCCCGGGCGGCCAGGTCGGTGAGCTGCTCGTGGCACTGCAGGACGAGCTTCGGGTTCTTGGTGTTGTACAGGCCCCAGTGGAGGCCCAGGATCGAGTAGTTCTTCACGAGGGCGTGGTTGAGGGCCGGGCTCGGGATGGTGCCGCCGGCGAAGCCGACGACGACGATCCGGCCCTCGAAGGCGACGAGCTTGGCGGACTGGGCGTAGGCCTCGCCGCCGACGGGGTCGTAGATCACGTCGGCGCCCCGGCCGCCGGTGGCCTCCTTCACGGCCGTGACCACGTCCTCGGAGCGGCGGTCGACGACCACGTCACAGCCCAGTTCGCGGGCCACGGCGGCCTTGTCCGCGCCGCCCACGACACCGATCACGGTGGCGCCGGCCGCCTTGCCGAGCTGTACGGCCGCGCTGCCCACGCCACCCGCGGCGGCGTGCACGAGCACGGTCTCCCCCGCCTCCAGCCGGGCGCGTCGGTGCAGGCCGAACCAGCCCGTCTGGTAGCCGATGTGCAGCGCGGCGGCCTCGGCGTCGTCCAGCGCGTCGGGCGCGGGCAGCAGGGCGCGGGCGTCGGCGAGGGCGTACTCGGCGAAACCGCCGTAGGGCAGGGCGGGGTTGGCGATCACGCGGCGGCCGTCCTCGGTCTCGCCGCAGATCTCCACGCCGGGCGTGAAGGGCAGCGGCGGGCGCACCTGGTACTGGCCGCGGCACAGCAGCACGTCCGGGAAGTTGATGTTGGCGGCGCGCACCCGCAGCAGCACCTGGCCGTCGCCGGGCGTGGGCCGCTCCACCTCCGCCAGGCGCATCACCTCGCTCGGCTCGCCGTTCTCGTGCACTTGCCATGCCTGCATGCGGGGCCTCCAGGGACTGCTTCGGCTGACCGGGTCCGACGGCATACTAAGCGGTCGCTTGCCATTGAGGGAACAGGAGGCGGCACCCGGCGTGCGTCGCGTCGGTCACGTCCGGGACGCCGGCCGCGCCCGTACGTGCATCCGCTCGCCCTGCGGCCCGAACAGGCTGAGGAACTCCACCGGCCCTTCGCCCGTCGACCCGAACCAGTGCGGTACGCGCGTGTCGAACTCGGCGGCCTCCCCCGCCGAGAGCACCACGTCGTGCTCGCCCAGGACCAGCCGCAGCCGGCCCGAGAGCACATACAGCCATTCGTAGCCCTCGTGGGTGCGCGGATCCGGCTCCTGGGTGCGCTGCGGTTCCAGCACCTTGAAGGCCTGGAGGCCGCCGGGCTGGCGGGTGAGCGGCCAGTGGGTGCGCCCACCACGCACGATCGGCTTGGACCGCACCCGCGGATCCCCCACCGGCGGCGCGCCGACCAGCTCGTCCAGCGGCACCTGGTGGGCCTGGGCGATCGGCAGCAGCAGTTCGAGGCTGGGCTTGCGCAGACCGGACTCCAGCCGGGAGAGGGTGCTCACGGAGATGCCGGTGGCCGCGGACAGCGCGGCCAGGGTCACCTCCCGTTCCTTGCGAAGGCGCCGCAACCGCGGGCCCACACCGGCGAGAACGTCGTCGGTACTCATGCCGGTATTGCAGATTCGGCAAACACGTTTGTCAATACCGAAGGGGCTGGACGACGGTCGGGGGCGGAGGTGGTCACATGACCGAGCACACCGGGAACACCGAGAACTACGAGGTGGTCGTCGTCGGAGGCGGAGCCGCCGGGCTGTCCGCCGCGCTGGTCCTCGGCCGGGCCCGGCGCCGCACGCTGGTGGTCGACGCGGGCGAGCCGCGCAACGGACCGTCCGCGCACCTGCACGGCTATCTGTCCCGCGACGGCATGTCGCCGGCCGAGTTCCTGGCGGTCGGTCGCGAGGAGATCGCCCGGTACGGCGTGCGGCTGGTCCGCGACCGGGTCGTGGACGCGGGCCGGGACGGCGCGGGCTTCACGGCACGGCTGGCGGGCGGCCGGACCGTACGGGCCCGGCAGCTGGTGATCGCGACCGGCCTGAGGGACGAGCTGCCGGACGTTCCCGGACTTGCCGAGCGGTTCGGGCGGGACGTGCTGCACTGCCCGTACTGCCACGGCTGGGAGGCCCGTGACCTGCCGACCGGCGTGCTCGCGACCTCGCCGCTGAGCGTGCACCAGGCGCTGATGGTGACCCGGTGGTCGAAGGACGTGCGGTTCTTCCTGCACGAGGTGAGCGAGTCGCAGCTGACGGACGACGACCTGCGCCGGCTGGCCGCCGCCGGGGTCACGGTCGTGCCCGGGAAGGTCGCGGAACTCGTCGTCGCCGAAGACCGGCTCACCGGGGTCCGGCTCACCGAGGGAGGGACGGTCCACGACCGCGAGGTGCTGTACGCCGCTCCGCGCGCCGTCCCGCACAACGCCCTGTTCGTGCGGCTGGGCGCCGAGCTGCGCGAGACCCCGTTCGGCGCCTACCCGGTGATCGACGAGCGGGGCCTGACGACCGTGCCCGGCCTGTGGACGGCGGGCAACGCGAGCGGCTTCGCGGAGCAGGTGGTCAACGCGGCGAGCCGGGGGTACCGGGCGGGGGCGGCGATCAACGGGGAGTTGCTGATGGCGGACCTGGACGGCAGCGCCCCGTAAGGGCGCGGGACCGTGTCCGAGATGCGGCTGCCGCCGCCCGGGGGTGCGGCCGGCCACGGCGCACCGCACGCAAGGAACTGCGCGTCCGGCGGAACGTGGTGCACCCTGGGGACATGCTGCTGACCCGGCTCGCGCAGGTGTCCCGGGAAGTCGCCGCGACGGCGGCCCGGTCCCGCAAGACGGCGCTGCTCGCCGAGCTGTTCCGGGAGGCGGAGGCGGACGACGTGCCGATCGTCATCCCGTACCTGGCCGGACGGCTGCCGCAGGGCCGGCTCGGCGTCGGCTGGAAGGTGCTGAGCCGCCCGGTGCCGCCGGCCGCCGCGCCCACCCTCACGGTCCGGGAGGTCGACGCGCTGCTCGGCGAGCTGGGCAAGGTGTCCGGTCCGGGTTCGCAGGCGGAGCGGACGCGGCTCGTCGGCGAGCTGATGGGTGCCGCCACCGAGGAGGAGCAGCGTTTCCTCCTCGGTCTGCTCACCGGCGAGGTACGGCAGGGCGCGCTGGACGCCGTCGCGGTGGAAGGGCTCGCGCGGGCGACCGACGCGGACCCGGCCGCCGTACGGCGGGCGGTGATGCTCGCCGGGTCGCTGCAGACGGTCGCCCGGGCGCTGCTCGACGAGGGGCCCGGGGCGCTGGACCGCTTCCGGCTCACGGTCGGCCGGCCCGTCCTGCCGATGCTGGCGCACAGCGCCTCCTCGGTCGCCGAGGCGGTGGAGAAGCTGGGCGCCTGCGCGGTGGAGGAGAAGCTGGACGGCATCCGGGTGCAGATCCACCGGGACGGCGACACGGTCCGTGTGCACACCCGGACCCTGGACGACATCACCGACCGGCTGCCCGAAGTGACCGCCGCCGCGCTTCGGTTGCGGGGTGGGCGGTTCATCCTGGACGGCGAGGTGATCTCCTTCGACGCGGCCGGACGGCCCCGGTCCTTCCAGGAGACGGCGGGCCGGGTCGGCTCCCGCACGGATGTGGCGAGGGCGGCCGAGGAGGTCCCGGTCTCCCCCGTCTTCTTCGACGCGCTGTCGGTCGACGGCACCGATCTGCTGGACCTGCCCTTCGCCGAGCGGCACGCACAGCTGGCCCGGCTGGTGCCGGAGCCGATGCGGGTGCGCCGGACGGTCGCCTCGGGGCCTGAGGACATCGCGGAGGCGGAACGGTTCCTCGCCGAGACGCTGGCCCGCGGCCACGAAGGCGTGGTGGTCAAGGCGCTGGACGCGCCCTACAGCGCGGGCCGGCGCGGCGCCGCCTGGCTGAAGGTCAAACCCGTCCACACCCTCGACCTGGTGGTGCTGGCCGCCGAGTGGGGGCACGGCCGCCGCACGGGCAGGCTCTCCAACCTCCACCTGGGCGCCCGCGACCCCGACGGCGGCTTCGCCATGCTCGGCAAGACCTTCAAGGGCATGACCGACGCGATGCTCGCCTGGCAGACCGAGCGGCTCCAGGAGCTGGCGGTCGAGGACACCGGCTGGGTGGTCCGGGTCCGCCCCGAACTCGTCGTGGAGATCGCCTACGACGGCCTCCAGCGGTCCTCGCGCTACCCGGCCGGCGTCACCCTCCGCTTCGCCCGCGTGGTCCGCTACCGCGAGGACAAACGCCCCGAGGAGGCCGATACGGTGGAGGCCCTGCTGGCGGCCCACCCGGAGGTCAGGCCGTGACGGTGCGTGCGACGAGGCGCAGCGCGGGACTGCTGTTGTTCCGGCACACCGGTGAGGGACTTGAGGTGTTGCTAGGCCATATGGGAGGCCCCTTCTGGGCGAAGAAGGACGCGGGCGCCTGGACCGTGCCGAAGGGGGAGTACGAAGGCGACGAGCCCGCCTGGGAGGCCGCCCGGCGGGAGTTCCAGGAGGAGCTGGGGCTGGCGCCGCCCGACGGGACGGCCGTACCGCTGGGCGAGGTCGTGCAGAAGAACGGCAAGATCGTCACCGTGTGGGCCGTCGAGGGGGACCCCGACCTGGCCGGCTTCAGCCCCGGCACCTTCACCATGGAGTGGCCGCCGAGGTCCGGCCGGATGCGGGAGTTCCCGGAGCTGGACCGGGTGGAGTGGCTCGGCCTGGACCGGGCCCGTGAGCTGATCATCGCGGCGCAGACCGCGTTTCTCGACCGGCTGGCGGAGCACTCGGGCTGAACAGGGGCCTTTCGCGTTGCGGCTTGCCCGGCCGCGCGCGAAGGTCGAAGCAAGCCCGCTCCCAGGGAGGTCAGCCATGCCCATCGCGACGGTGAACCCGGCGAACGGCGAGACGCTCAAGACGTACGAGCCGATGGGTGAAGAGGAGCTGGAACGCCGGCTTCAGCTCGCCGAGGCCACGTTCCGCACGTACCGGACGACCACGTTCGCCGACCGCGCCCGGCTGATGAACAAGGCCGCCGGCCTGCTGGAGGAGGATCAGCAGGAGATCGCCCGGGTCATGACCACCGAGATGGGCAAGCCGATCAAGCAGGCACGGGCGGAGGCCGCGAAGTGCGCCAAGGCGATGCGCTGGTACGCCGAGCGCGCCGAGGGGCTGCTGGCCGCCGAGGAGCCCGCCGAGCCGGACGTGCGCGACTCCGGCGCCTCCCGGGTCCGGGTGCACTACCGCCCGTTGGGCCCGGTCCTCGCCGTGATGCCGTGGAACTTCCCGCTGTGGCAGGTGATCCGGTTCGCCGCGCCCGCGCTGATGGCGGGCAACGTGGGCCTGCTCAAGCACGCCTCCAACGTCCCCCAGACGGCCCTTTACCTGGAGGACCTGTTCCACCGGGCGGGCTTCACGGAGGGCTGTTTCCAGACGCTGCTGGTCGGCTCGGCCGCGGTGGACGACATCCTGCGCGACGAACGCGTGAAGGCGGCGACACTGACGGGCAGCGAGCCCGCGGGCCGGGCGGTCGCCTCCACCGCCGGCGAGATGATCAAGAAGACGGTGCTGGAGCTGGGCGGCAGCGACCCGTACGTCGTCATGCCCTCCGCCGACCTGGACCGGGCGGCCGAGGTGGCGGTGACCGCGCGCGTGCAGAACAACGGGCAGTCCTGCATCGCCGCCAAGCGGTTCATCGTCCACACCGACGTCTACGACACCTTCACGCGGAAGTTCGTCGCCGGTATGGAGGCGCTCAAGATCGGCGACCCGCTGGAGGACGACACCGAGGTCGGGCCGCTCTCCAGTGAACAGGGGCGCAGCGATCTGGAGGAGCTGGTCGACGACGCGAAGCGCAGCGGCGCCGAGGTGCTGTGCGGCGGCGAGCGGCCGGCGGGGCCGGGCTGGTACTACCCGCCGACCGTGCTGGCCGGGATCACCCGGGAGATGCGCATCCACCGGGAGGAGGCGTTCGGGCCGGTGGCCACGCTGTACCGGGCCGGTGACGTGGACGAGGCACTGCTCATCGCCAACGACTCGTTCTTCGGGCTGAGTTCCAATGTGTGGACGCGGGACGACAGCGAGGTGGAGCGGTTCACCCGCGACCTGGAGGCCGGGTCCGTGTACGTCAACGGGATGACCGCCTCGCACCCGGCGTTCCCGTTCGGCGGGGTCAAGCGGTCCGGGTTCGGGCGTGAGCTGTCCGGGCACGGAATCCGCGAGTTCTGCAACATCACCACGGTTTGGCAGGGTGCGTGAGCGCTGCGCGGCTAGCATCCGCTGTGTGAACGGCGAAGTGACTCTGCCTCTGATCGTGGACGACCGCGGGGCCCTGCAGGTGGCTGCGGCCGACGTGAGTAAGTTGCTGCGGACCGTGGGAGCTCGGTGGCTGCATCTTGTCGAGGGCGGGGAGCCGGGGCTGGACGAGGACACGGTGGCCGCCTTGACCATCGAGCTGGCCAAGCTGGCGGATCGCATCGACGTGGCGTGCATCGCGCACAGCAGTGGGGCGCCGTAGGCCGCTGAGCGGGCTGCCCCACCGCTTCCCCGCCGTAACGGTCGTCATCGAATTTCCCCTCGTCCAGCGATGGAATTCGCCCTTCGAGCCTGCCCCGGGGTCCCCGATTCGGAGTAACCCAACGCGAGATCGTCGTCCTCCTGGGTGACGGTGGGTGTAGCACCCACAGAGGTGAACCACCTTCTGGCCGGTGGGCGAAGGCCCGCCGAAAGCGGAAAGCAGGGACGGTTCATGGCGACTTTGTGCAGACCCTCGGTGTCGGTCCCGGAGCACGTGATCACGATGGAGGAGACGCTGGAGCTGGCGCGCTCCCGCCACGCGGACCACCCTCAACTGGCACTCGCACTGCGTCTCATCGAGAACACGGGCGTCAAGACCCGGCACATCGTGCAGCCCATCGAGGAGACGCTGAAGCACCCGGGCTTCGAGGACCGCAACAAGCTCTACGAGGCCGAGGCCAAGGCCCGGGTCCCCGCGGTGATCCAGCGGGCGCTCGACGACGCGGAGCTGCTCACCAGCGACATCGACGTGATCATCTACGTGTCGTGCACGGGCTTCATGATGCCCTCGCTGACGGCGTGGCTGATCAACGAGATGGACTTCGACTCCACCACCCGTCAGCTCCCCATAGCCCAGCTGGGCTGTGCGGCCGGCGGGGCGGCGATCAACCGGGCGCACGACTTCTGCTCGGCCTACCCGAACGCCAACGCGCTCATCGTGGCCTGCGAGTTCTGCTCGCTGTGCTACCAGCCCACCGACCTCGGCGTCGGCTCGCTGCTCTCCAACGGCCTGTTCGGTGACGGCATCGCCGCCGCCGTGGTGCGCGGAAACGGCGGTACGGGCGTCCGTCTGGAGCGCAACGGCTCCTACCTGATCCCGAAGACGGAGGACTGGATCGCGTACGACGTCCGGGCCACCGGCTTCCACTTCCTGCTGGACAAGCGGGTGCCCACGACCATGGAGCCGCTCGCCCCGGCGCTGAAGGACCTGGCGGGGCTGCACGGCTGGGACGCGTCCGACCTGGACTTCTACATCATCCACGCGGGCGGGCCACGCATACTCGACGACCTCAGCAAGTTCCTCGAGGTCGAGCCGCACGCGTTCCGGTTCAGCCGGGCCACACTCACCGAGTACGGCAACATAGCCAGCGCCGTCGTCCTGGACGCGCTGCGCCGGATGTTCGACGAGGGCGGCGCCGAGGACAGGGCGCGCGGTCTGCTCGCCGGGTTCGGTCCCGGCATCACCGCCGAGATGACGGTCGGCCGCTGGGTCGACTCGGGCGGTGACCTGCGATGACCGAGGAGTCGACGCTCACCAAGGCGACGCTCACCGAGACGACGCTCACCCAGACCCCGCCGTCCCCGCCCCCGATCCGGCAGTGGCCGGCGCTCGATCTGACCGGGACGGACTTCGACCCGGTGCTCGCCGAGCTGATGGGCGACGGACCGGTCGCCCGCATCCAGCTGCCCAACGGCGAGGGATGGGCGTGGCTGGTGACCCGGCACGACGACGTGCGCATGGTCACCAACGACCCGCGCTTCAGCCGCGAGGCGGTCATCGACCATCCGGTCACACGGCTCGCCCCGCACTTCATCCCGGACCGCGGCGCGGTCGGCTTCCTCGACCCGCCGGACCACACCCGGCTGCGCCGCGCGGTGGCCGCCGCGTTCACCGCGAAGGGTGTGGAGCGGGTACGGGAGAAGGCACGGTCGCTGCTGGACGAGCTGGTCGACGAGCTCGTGCAGGACGGGCCGCCCGCCGATCTCACCAGTGCGGTGCTCAGCCCGTTCCCGATCGCGGTGATCTGTGAGCTGATGGGCGTCCCGCCCGTCGACCGGCACGTCATGCACTCCTGGACCCAGCTCATCCTGTCCTCCTCACACGGCAAGGAGGTCAGCGAGAAGGCCAAGCGGGAGATGAGCGCCTACTTCCGCGACCTGGTCGGGCTGCGCGTGAACAGTACGGCCGAGGACGTCACCTCACTGCTCGGCGCCGCGGTGGGCCGGGGCGAGGTCGCCCTGGAGGAGGCGGTCGGTCTCGCCGTCCTCCTCCAGATCGGCGGCGAGGCGGTCACCAACAACAGCGGGCAGATGTTCTACCTGCTGCTGACCCGCCCCGACCTGATCGAACGGCTGCGCGGCGAGCCGGAGATCCGGCCGCAGGCCATCGACGAGCTCCTGCGCTACATCCCGCACCGCAACGCGGTGGGTCTGTCGCGGATCGCCAGGGAGGACGTGGAGATCAAGGGCCACCGCATCCGCGCGGGCGACCCGGTCTACGTCTCCTACCTGGCCGCCAACCGCGACCCGGAGGTCTTCCCCGACCCGGAGACCATCGACTTCTCCCGGAGCCCGAACCCTCATGTGGCGTTCGGTTTCGGCCCGCACTACTGCCCCGGCGGGCAGCTCGCCCGGCTGGAGTCCGAGCTGCTGGTGAACGCCCTGCTGGACCGGGTTCCGGGTCTGAGGCTGGCCGTACCGCCGGAGGAGGTGCCCTTCAAGAACGGCGCGCTGATCCGGGGGCCCGAGGCCCTGCCGGTGACCTGGTGAGCCACCGATGACGCAGACCGAGGGACTGCTCGTACCGCCGGGCCACGGCCGGGTCGTCGCGACACCGGCGCAGCGCGTCACGTTCAAGGTCACCGGCACCCACTCACGGATGGCCTCCACTTTCGAGGTGGAGGTCCCGCCGGGCTTCGACGTGGGCGCCCATGTGCACACGCGCAGCGAGGAGCTGTTCTACGTCCTCGAAGGGGAGCTGGACGTGCTCGCGTTCGAGCCGCGCATCCGCACACCGGACAACTGGCGGAGGTGGGAGTCGAGTTCGGGCAGCCGGGTGGTCAGGGCGACGCCGGGCACGGTCATCGCCGTACCGCCGGGGTGCCCGCACGCGTTCGCGAACCCGACGGACACCCCCGCGAAGATGTTCTTCCAGGCGAGCCCGCCACCGGACCACGAGCGCTATTTCGAGGAGCTGCTGGAGATCCTGGGCGACGGCGGCCCGCCCGACCAGGAGGCCATCGAGGCGCTGAGGGCGAAGTACGACATCGAACAGCTCACGCCCCTGCGACACCGGTGAGTGCCGTCACCGGATCGGCATCCCGGCCAGGGTCCGCGCGATGACGAGCCGCTGGATCTCGCTCGTCCCCTCGAAGATCGTGTAGATCGCGCTGTCCCGGTGCATCCGCTCGACCGGGTACTCACGGGTGTACCCGTTCCCGCCCAGGATCTGGATGGCCTGCGCGGTCACCTTCTTCGCGGTCTCACTCGCGAACAGCTTCGACATCGACCCCTCGGCCGCGGTGAACGGCTTCCCGTTGACCGCCATCCAGGACGCACGCCACACCAGCAGCCGCGCCGCGTCGATCTGCGTCCGCATGTCCGCGAGCTGGAAGGCGACCCCCTGGTTGTCGATGATCGGCCGCCCGAACTGCTCCCGCGTCCGGGCGTAGTCGAGGGCGACCTCGTACGCGGCCCGGGCGGTGCCGACCGCCATCGCGCCGACGGCCGGGCGGGACGCCTCGAACGTGGCCATCGCCGCGTTCTTCACCCGGTCGCCTGCGGCCGCCTTCGCCTTCTCCCGGGCCCGCGCGAGCCGCTCGTCCAGCTTCTCCTTGCCGCCGAGCAGGCAGGAACCGGGGACGCGGACGTGGTCGAGGATGACCTCCGCGGTGTGCGAGGCGCGGATGCCGTGCTTCTTGAACTTCTGGCCCTGGGCGAGGCCCGGTGTGCCCGGCGGGACGATGAAGGAGGCGTGGCCCTTGGAGCCCAGTTCCGCATCGACGCTGGCGACGACGACGTGGACGTTCGCGATGCCGCCGTTGGTCGCCCAGGTCTTCGTGCCGTTGATCACCCACTCGTCCTTGGCCTCGTCGTACACGGCACGCGTGCGCATCGAGGCGACGTCGGAGCCGGCGTCGGGCTCGGAGGAGCAGAACGCGGCGACCTTGACGTCGTTCTGGTCGCCGTACATCTGCGGGATCCAGGTGCCGATCTGTTCCTCGGTTCCGTTCGCGAGAACGCCCACGGCGGCGAGACCGGTGCCCACAATGGAGAGGGCGATGCCCGCGTCGCCCCAGAACAGCTCCTCCATGGCCATCGGGATACCGAGGCCGGTGGGGTCGAAGTACTGCTGCGCATAGAAGTCGAGGGAGTAGATGCCGACCTTCGCGGCCTCCTGGATGACCGGCCAGGGAGTCTCCTCGCGCTCGTCCCACTCGGCGGCCGCGGGGCGGATCACGTCGGCGGCGAAGCCATGGAGCCAGTCCCGGACTTCCCTCTGTTCGTCGTTCAGCTCCATGGTGAACTCGGCCATGTCCCCTCCAGCGGCGGCAGTGCGATGTTACTAGCGGTAACCCCGAGTCTGTTACCGACGGGTAGGAAAAGTCAACCGCCGATGACGCCCGGCATCCCGTTCGATGTCAAGGGCACGGTCAGTGTTAGTTTGCGCAGGCGTCACCGAATCAGCACGGGTGGGGAGAGCACATGGACACCACACAGCGGACCGATCAGCAGCGGTCCGCCGACCGCCGACGGCGCGAGCTGCTGGAGGCCGCCGACCGGGTGGTGCTGCGCGACGGCCCGCAGGCGTCGATGAACGCGATCGCGGCGGAAGCGGGGATCACCAAGCCGATCCTCTACCGCCACTTCGGCGACAAGGGCGGCCTCTACGCGGCTTTGGCCAAGCGGCACACGGACGCGCTGCTCGACTCGCTGCGGGCGGCACTGGACGCTCCCGCCGAGCGGCGTGAGCGTGTCGAGTCCACGCTGGACACCTACCTCGCGGCGATCGAGGCCAGACCCCAGGTCTACCGGTTCCTGATGCACCCCGCGGAGGGCGGCGCCGGGGGCGACCAGGGGTTCGACGTCGGCAAGCATTCGGCTCCGCTGCTGCGGCGGATGGGTGAGGAGCTGGCCCAGGTCATCGAGGAGCGGGTGGATCTCGGGCCGGAGAGTCAGCAGCTGGCGCGGGTGTGGGGGCACGGGATCGTCGGGATGATGCATGCCGCGGGTGACTGGTGGCTCGGGGAACGGCCTTGTTCCCGGGCCGAGTTGGTGCGGTCTCTGGCGGATCTGCTGTGGGGGCGTCTTGCTGCTGCGGGGGACAGGATGGGGGGCCCGGGGTTCTGACGGCCGCTCCTCGGCCGCGAGTGCGTGGGGGCCGGTCGGACCCACGCGGCGGAGCCGCGTGTCGATACGGCCCCCGCCCCTTCAGGCGGGACCGCTCGCCCGGTGCCATGAAGCCCGCTCGATCCGCCTGGCCAGTCTTCGCTTCCGCCAGCCCGCGAGGTGGTCCGCGTACACCCGGCCCTCCAGGTGGTCCCACTCGTGCTGCAGGCACCGTGCGAAGAAACCCGTGCCGTGGATCGTGACCGGCTCTCCCGTCACGGTGAAACCCTCGACCACCGCATGGTCGTACCGTTCCGTCCCCGCCTCCAGGCCCGGCAGGGACAGGCAGCCCTCAGGACCCCGGACCACCACACCGTCCGTCTCCACCAGGCGAGGGTTCACCACATGTCCGAGATGACGGACATCGTCGTCGTCCGGGCAGTCGAACACGAAGACCCGCAGAGCCACCCCGATCTGATTCGCGGCCAGACCCACCCCCTGCGCCGCGTACATCGTGGCGAACAGGTCCTCCACGAGCGCTGCCAGACCGGGGCCGAAGTCGGTGACTTCCCGGCATTGCTCGCGCAGCGGTGCGTCTCCGAGCAGGGAAAGAGGCCGGACTCGCCCGCGGGCGCCCGGGATCGTGCCGTGTCGCATAGCGGCAAGGGTACGGTTCCTTCAGCTCATGCCCGCCGCACTGGCGTGGGCCGGGATTCGGGTGTGCGAATGGATCTCGATAGGCTTCAGGTCCACACCACGTTGCCGGATGGCCCCAGGCGCGGCGCGTACGCAAGGAGGATCGAGAACTGATGGCAGGCAACTCGGACCCGCTCTCGCCGCGGGCCAAGCTGGCCGTGACCGCGGGCAAGGCGGTCGCTGCGGCATCACGTGCCGCGGGACGCGGCAGCGGGTCGGTGATCGGTGGCCGGGTCGCGCTGAAACTCGACCCCGATCTGCTCGGGCGGCTCGCCCAGAACCTGGACGTCGTCCTGGTGTCCGCCACCAACGGCAAGACGACGACGACCCGGCTGATCGCCGAGGCCCTGCGCGCCGCGGGCCCGGTCGTGTCGAACGCCCTCGGCGCCAACATGCCGGCCGGTATCACCTCCGCGCTCGCGGGCGGCTCGGACGCGAAGTTCGGTGTCATCGAGGTCGACGAGAAGTACCTGGCCGGTGTGGCCAGGGACACCAGCCCCAAGTGCATCGCCCTGCTGAACCTCTCCCGCGACCAGCTCGACCGCGCCGCCGAGACCCGGATGCTCGCCGAGAACTGGCGCGAGGGCCTCGCCGGCTCCAAGGCCGTCGTCGTCGCCAACTGCGACGACCCGCTGGTCGTGTGGGCCGCGTCCTCCTCCCCGAACGTGGTCTGGGTCGCGGCCGGGCAGATGTGGAAGGACGACGCCTGGTCCTGCCCGTCCTGCGGTGGCGTGATGCAGCGCCCGGGGGACGACTGGTTCTGCGGTGAGTGCGGGTTCCGGCGGCCCACGCCGACCTGGGCGCTGTCCGGGGACCACGTGCTGGACCCGCACGGGTCCGCCTGGCCGATCCATCTGCAGCTGCCGGGCCGCGCCAACAAGGCGAACGCGGCCAGCTCCGCCGCCGTCGCGGCCGTCTTCGGGGTGCCGCCGCAGGTCGCCCTGGAACGGATGTACCAGGTGCAGGCCGTGGCCGGACGCTATGACGTCGTCCAGTTCCAGAACCGTGATCTGCGGCTGCTGCTGGCGAAGAACCCGGCCGGCTGGCTGGAGACGTTCTCCCTGATCGATCCGCCGCCCGCCCCGGTGATCCTGTCCGTGAACGCGCGCGGAGCCGACGGCACCGACACCTCCTGGCTGTGGGACGTCGACTACACCCGGCTGACCGGTCACCCGATCTTCGTCATCGGTGACCGGAAGCTGGACCTCGCTGTCCGCCTGGAGGTCGCGAACCAGCACTTCCAGGTCTGCGAGGACCTCGACCAGGCCGTGCAGTTGTGCCCGCCGGGCCGTGTCGAGGTCATCGCGAACTACACCGCGTTCCAGGACCTGCGCCGCCGCGTCGGCAACTGATCTTCGAAGGGCGATCACCTCATGAGCGACAACCAACTGCGGCTGGTGTGGATCTACCCGGACCTGCTGAGCACCTACGGCGACCAGGGCAACGCCCTCGTCGTGGAGCGCCGGGCGCGCCAGCGCGGCCTGGACGTGGCCCGGCTCGACGTGCGCAGCGACCAGCCGATCCCGACCTCCGGCGACATCTATCTGATCGGCGGCGGCGAGGACCGTCCGCAGCGGCTCGCGG
Organism: Streptomyces sp. NPDC001135; assembly: GCF_053598395.1. Lineage (NCBI taxonomy): Bacteria > Bacillati > Actinomycetota > Actinomycetes > Kitasatosporales > Streptomycetaceae > Streptomyces > Streptomyces sp. NPDC001135. The sequence goes on from NZ_JBSFKD010000007.1 coordinate 169,053, forward strand.
CCGAGCGGCTGCGCCGTGACGGGCATCTGCAGCGGGCGGTGCAGAACGGCGCGATCGTCTTCTCCGTCTGTGCCGGCTACCAGATCCTCGGCCACGAGTTCGTCAACGACCTCGGCCAGCGCGAGCCGGGCCTCGGTCTGCTCGACGTGGTCTCGGTGCGCGGCGAGGGCGAGCGGTGCGTCGGTGACGTGCTCGCCGACATCGACCCGCAGCTCGGGCTGCCGCAGCTGACCGGCTTCGAGAACCACCAGGGGGTCACCCACGTCGGCCCGTCCGCCCGGCCCTTCGCCCAGGTGAAGGTCGGCCGGGGCAACGGCACCGGGGACGGCACCGAGGGCGCGTACAACGGGACCGTCTTCGGTACGTACATGCACGGCCCGGTCCTCGCCCGCAACCCGCAGATCGCCGACCTGCTGCTGAAGCTGGCGCTCGACGTCAACGCGCTGCCGCCGGTCGACGACCGCTGGTACGAGGCGCTCCGCGACGAGCGCATCTCGGCGGCCCAGCAGCCCGCGTGAGCACAGCCGCGCAGCAGCCCGCGTAAGCGCCGCTCCAGCGGGATTTCAGCGGGTCCCGGAAGGCTCGTGGTGGGGCCCGCCTGACAGGCCGTCCGCTCACATGTGCGGGCGCGTCCAGCAGGCGGACGCCCGCTACGGAGCCACCCCCTCACGCCGGTAGGGTGGCCGGGAATCCGCCGGACAGCGTGGTCCGGTTACCCGGCCCACGTTGAGAAGGTATTTCGGGCTATGCGCATTGGTGTCCTCACGTCCGGCGGCGACTGCCCCGGCCTGAACGCCGTCATCCGGTCCGTCGTGCACCGTGCCGTCGCCGACCACGGCGACGAGGTCATCGGCTTCCGGGACGGCTGGAAGGGCCTCCTGGAGTGCGACTACCTCAAGCTCGACCTGGACGCCGTGGGCGGCATCCTGGCGCGCGGCGGCACCATCCTCGGCTCCTCCCGGGTCCAGCCCTCGCATCTGCGCGACGGCGTGGAGCGGGCGAAGGGCCATGTCCGGGAACTCGGCCTCGACGCGATCATCCCGATCGGCGGCGAGGGCACGCTGAAGGCGGCCCGGCTGATGTTCGACAGCGGGCTGCCGATCGTCGGCGTGCCGAAGACCATCGACAACGACATCGCCGTCACGGACGTCACCTTCGGCTTCGACACGGCCGTGGGGGTGGCGACGGAGGCGCTGGACCGGCTGAAGACCACCGCCGAGTCCCACCAGCGGGTGCTGGTCGTGGAGGTCATGGGCCGGCACACCGGCTGGATCGCGCTGCACTCCGGCATGGCGGCCGGCGCCCACGCCATCGTCGTCCCGGAACGGCCCTTCGACATCGAGGAGTTGACGGCGAAGGTCGGCGAGCGGTTCGACGCGGGCAAGCGGTTCGCGATCGTGGTCGCGGCGGAGGGGGCCAAGCCGAAGGCCGGCACGATGGACTTCGACGAGGGCGGCAAGGACATCTACGGCCACGAGCGCTTCGCCGGGATCGCCCGGCAGCTCTCCGTCGAGCTGGAGCACCGGCTCGGCAAGGAGGCGCGGCCGGTGATCCTCGGCCATGTGCAGCGCGGGGGTACGCCGACCGCCTATGACCGGGTGCTGGCGACCCGTTTCGGCTGGCACGCGGTGGAGGCCGTGCACCGCGGCGAGTTCGGCCGGATGACCGCCCTGCGCGGGACCGACATCGTCATGGTGCCGCTGGCGGAGGCCGTGGAGACCCTGAAGACCGTCCCCGTGGAGCGGTACGACGAGGCGGAGTGCGTCCTGTAGTTCATCCGAGAACAACCCTGCCCCCGGTCACCGCCGTGACCGGGGGCGGTTCTACTCTTGGGGCGGACAACTGGCACAACCCCCACGAATCAGGAGCCGCCGGATGGATCACAGCGGGCACGGCATGATGATGGATCTGCCGCCGTTCACGCTGGGGCGGGGGCTCCAGTGGTCGGCGGACCCCTTCTTCCTCGTGGCCTGCCTGCTCGGGCTGGGTCTGTACGGCTGGGGTGTGGTACGGCTGCGGCGGCGCGGGGACGCGTGGCCCGTCGGCCGCACGGTGGCGTACGTCGTCGGGGTGCTCACCATCGCCCTGGTGATGTGCACCCGGCTGAACGACTACGGCATGGTCATGTTCAGCGTGCACATGGTGCAGCACATGATCATCAGCATGCTGTCGCCGATCCTGATCCTGCTCGGCGCGCCGGTCACGCTGGCACTGCGGGCTCTGCCCACCGCCGGCCGGGGCCGCAAGGGTCCGCGCGAACTGCTGCTGGCGCTGCTGCACAGCCGCTACATGCGGGTCATCACCCACCCGGCGTTCACCATCCCGCTGTTCATCGCGAGCCTGTACGCCCTGTACTTCACCCCGGTCTTCGACTTCCTGATGGGGTCCAAGGCCGGGCACATCGCGATGATGGTGCACTTCCTCGCGGTCGGGGTCGTCTTCTTCTGGCCGATCATCGGGGTGGACCCCGGTCCGCACCGGCCGGGACATCTGATGCGGATGCTGGAGCTGTTCGCCGGCATGCCGTTCCACGCCTTCTTCGGCATCGCGCTGATGATGGCGTCGACGCCGATGGTGGAGACGTTCAAGAACCCGCCGGCCTCGCTCGGCATCGACGCGCTGTCCGACCAGAACGCGGCCGGCGGCATCGCCTGGGCGTTCAGCGAGATCCCGTCCGTGCTGGTGCTGATCGCGCTGCTGTTCCAGTGGTACGGCTCCGAGCAGCGGCAGGCGAAGCGCAAGGACCGGGCCGCCGACCGGGACGGAGACAAGGAGCTGGAGGCGTACAACGCCTACCTGGCCTCGCTGAACGCACGCGAAGGTTAGACGGAGCCGTCCCCTCCGGGCGGGATCGGGGGCACCATGGTCAGGGACGGACCATGAGGAGGGTGTCGTGATGCCCGGTTCCACGAACGGTTCCACCAAGGCGATGGGGGCTCTCACGGTCGGCGGACTCGTCGCCGTGACCGCCTACACGGTCGCCCTCGGCAGCAACGGCTGGCTGTGGTTCGGCTGGGTGGTGCTGGGTCTGCTGACGCTCGCCATGGTCGTCACGCAGTCGTGAGGTCCGCCGCCCCGCGCGGGTGACCTACAGTGCCCGCATGAACAGCAGGACTGTCTCGTTCGACGACCTCGATCGCAAGATCGTCACCGCGTTGATGGCGAACGCCCGCACCAGTTTCGCCGAGATCGGCGCGGGCATCGGGCTGTCCGCGACGGCGGTCAAGCGGCGTGTGGACCGGCTGCGCGAGACCGGGGTGATCACCGGGTTCACGGCGACGGTGAAGCCCTCGGCGCTCGGCTGGCGCACGGAGGCGTACGTCGAGGTCTACTGCGAGGGCGCGGCCCCGCCCCGGCGGCTGGCGGAGGTCGTGCGCAACCATCCGGAGATCGCGGCGGCGATGACGGTCACCGGGGGCGCCGACGCGCTGCTGCACGTGCGGGCGCGGGACGTGGAGCACTTCGAGGAGGTGCTGGAGCGGATCCGCGTCGAACCGTTCATCCGCAAGACGATCAGTGTGATGGTGCTGTCCCACCTCCTCCCGGAAAGCCCGGAGGCGGGCGCGACCCACGCGGCGCCGGAATGACCCGGAAGTATACGCAGGACCAGTGCGCGAACCGGTTGAAGAACGCAGCGATGCTGCGCATCTGCGCAGGAATTTTTGCTTGTCGGTCGTCCTCCTCGCTTTCTACCGTGGATCACATCCCCAAGTGACACACAGCAAAGCGGAGGAAACCCTCTGTGTCCGAAAGCCGTGTACAGCGCCCCCGGCGCTTTCTCGTCTGTGAACCCAGACATTTCGCCGTGCAGTACGCGATCAATCCGTGGATGCATCCCGACAAGCCCGTCGACGTGGACCTCGCCCGGGAGCAGTGGCAGACGCTCATCCGCGCCTACCGCGCCCACGGGCACACCGTCGACGCGCTCGAGCCGGTCCCCGGACTGCCCGACATGGTCTTCGCCGCCAACGCGGCGTGCGTGGTCGGCGGCCGGGTCTTCGGCTCGCTGTTCCACGCGCCGGAGCGGCGTCCGGAATCGGCGCACTACGACACCTGGTTCAAGGCGGCGGGCTACGACGTGTACCGCCCCGAGTCGGTGACCGAGGGCGAGGGCGACCTGGTGTGGACGGGCCGGTACGTCCTCGCCGGCACCGGTTTCCGCACCACGCGCGAGGCGCACCGGGAGGCGCAGGAGTTCCTCGGCCACCCGGTGATCGGCCTGACCCTGGTGGACCCGTACTTCTACCACCTGGACACGGCGCTGTTCGTCCTCGACGACCACAACATCTGCTACTACCCGGAGGCGTTCTCGGCGGGCAGCCGTGAGGTGCTGCGCCGGCTGTACCCGGAGGCGGTGCTCGCCACCCGCGAGGACGCGATGGCCTTCGGCCTGAACTCCGTGTCCGACGGCCGCAACGTCTTCATCGCGCCCCGCGCCGAGGCGCTCGCCGATCGTCTCTCCGGCCACGGTTACGTCCCCGTCCCCGTCGACCTGTCCGAGTTCCACAAGGCAGGCGGCGGCATCAAGTGCTGCACCCAGGAGATCCGCTGATGACCGCACCCGCGCGCACCCGCACGTCCGCCGACCTGATCCGCGCGGAGGAGCCCGTCCTCGCGCACAACTACCACCCGCTGCCCGTGGTGGTGGCCCGGGCCGAGGGCACCTGGGTGGAGGACGTCGAGGGCAACCGCTATCTCGACATGCTCGCCGGATACTCGGCGCTCAACTTCGGCCACCGGCACCCGGCGCTGATCGAGGCCGCGCACCGCCAGCTCGACCAGCTGACGCTCACCTCCCGCGCCTTCCACAACGACCGGCTCGCGGGGTTCGCCGAGCGGCTCGCGGAACTGACCGGCCTGGACATGGTGCTGCCGATGAACACCGGCGCCGAGGCGGTGGAGAGCGGCATCAAGGTGGCCCGCAAGTGGGCCTACGACATCAAGGGCGTCCCGGCCGACCGGGCGACGATCGTGGTCGCCGCGGACAACTTCCACGGCCGTACGACCACCATCGTCAGCTTCTCCACGGACGAGACGGCCCGCACGGGCTTCGGACCGTTCACGCCCGGCTTCCGGATCGTGCCGTACAACGACCTGGCCGCGCTGGAGGAGGCCGTCGACGAGACGACGGCCGCGGTGCTCATCGAGCCCATCCAGGGCGAGGCCGGCGTCATCATCCCGGACGACGGCTATCTGGCGGGGGTACGGGAGCTGACCCGGCGCAAGGGATGCCTGTTCATCGCGGACGAGATCCAGTCGGGCCTGGGCCGTACGGGCCGTACCCTCGCCGTCGAGCACGAGGACGTCGTCCCGGACGTGCTGCTGCTCGGCAAGGCGCTCGGCGGCGGGATCGTTCCGGTGTCGGCGGTGGTGGCCCGGCGCGAGGTGCTGGGGGTGCTGCACCCGGGCGAGCACGGCTCGACCTTCGGCGGCAACCCGCTCGCCGCCGCGGTCGGCACGGCCGTGGTCGAGCTGCTGGAGACCGGCGAGTTCCAGCGGCGGGCCACCGAGCTGGGCGTGATCCTGCGGGACGGGCTGACCGAGCTGGTCGGCGAGGGCGTCCTCGGTTTCCGGGCGCGCGGGCTGTGGGCGGGCGTCGACGTCGACCCGCGGATCGGCACCGGCCGGGAGGTCAGCGAGCGGCTGATGCGGGAAGGAATCCTGGTGAAGGACACCCACGGCTCCACGATCCGGCTGGCGCCCCCGCTGACCGTCACGGCCGAGGAACTGCGCTCCGCGCTGGCGGCGCTGGAGAAGGTACTGGGTTCCTGAGCTCGGTGGGGGCGGCCGTGCGCCGCCCCCCGTTCCCGTCCCCCGCCCGATGGCCGAAGGGTGAGGAGGGGGACACGGGGTGGTAGACCACTCTCAGCGACAGAGAGGTCGGCCGTGGGCACTCACGAGGAGCGGGACGTCGCCCGGCACCGGTTCGACGTGGCGGATGCCGCGCCCCTGCTGCTCGACGCGCGGGGCGTGGTGACCGGCTGGACGCCGGACGCCCAGCGGCTGCTGGCGTACCCGGCCGTTGAGGTGGTGGGTACCGGGGTGACCCGCTTGCTGTCCGCCGCGGACGCCGCGCGGCTGCCCGAGCTCGCCGAGCGGTGCCGCAGGGACGGCGGCTGGGCGGGGCTGCTGACCGCACGGCGCAGGGACGGGCAGCCGGTCCGGGTGATGGTGCGGGTCACCCCGGCGGTGGAACCCGGCGGTGCCCCGCACTGGCTGGTTCTGCTCTGCGAGATGTCCGGGGGGCGCGGCTGGGACATGAGCCGTGCGGTGCTGGAGCAGATGGTGACCGGCTCCCCCGTCGGTATCGCGATCGTGGACACCGATCTGCGCTGCGTGTGGTCGAACACGGCCCTGGAGCGGCACGGCGGCGGCTCGGCGCGGGAGCGGCTGGGGCGCCGGCTGGCGGAGATCCAGCCGGGCATCGACTCCGCGGGCATCGAGGCGCAGATGCGGCATGTGCTGGAGACCGGCCGGCCGGTGGTCGGGTACGAGCATGTGGGCCGGGTGCGTTCCGCGCCGTACCGGGAGACGGCGCACATGATGTCGTTCACCCGCCTCGACGACGACCGGGGCCACCCGATGGGCGTGTACTACACCGTCGTCGACATCACCGAGCGGTACCGCGCCCGGCAGCGGCTGGCCCTGCTCGACCGGGCCGGCGAGCAGATCGGCCGCAGCCTGGACATCGCGCGGACCGCGCAGGAACTGGCCGACGTGGCCGTGCAGGACTTCGCCGACTTCGTCAGCGTGGACCTGCTGGAGTCGGTGCTGCGGGGCGCGGAGCCCGAGCCGGTACCGCTCCGCGACACGGACAAGGTGCCGTTGCGGCGGGCCGGGCACCAGTCGGTCACCCCCGGGGTCCCGGAGGCCGTCGCCCGGATCGGCGAGGTGGCCTCCTACCTCGCCGGATCGCCCCCGGTCCGCTGCCTGGCCACGGGCCGGTCCTGGCGCGAGGAACGGCTCGACCCGCTGGCCAGGGAATGGGCCACGGACCTCCTGGGCGGCCGGGAGGCGACGTTCCTGGAGCTGGGCCTGCACAGCGTGATGATCGTGCCGATCCGCGCGCGGGGCGTCACGATGGGCATCACCTCCTTCTTCCGGCGCCGCCGTCAGGAGCCGTTCGACGAGGACGACCTGAGCCTCGCCGAGGACCTGGTGTCCCGGGCGGCGGTCTGCGTGGACAACGCCCGGCGCTACACCCGCGAGCGGGAGGCGGCCCTGGTCCTGCAGCGCAGCCTGCTCCCGCACCTGCTGCCCGAGCAGGACGCGGTGGAGGTGGCCGCCTGCTACCGGCCGGCCGACGAGCTGACCGGCCTGGGCGGCGACTGGTACGACCTCATCCCGCTGTCCGGGGCGCGCGTGGCCCTGGTCGTGGGCGAGGTGCCGGGACACGGGATCGACGCCGCCGCGGCCATGGGCGGGCTGCGTACCGCCGTACGCACCCTCGCGGCGCTCGACCTGCCGCCCGAGGAGGTCCTCGCGCACCTCGACGAGCTGGTGGCGCGGACGGCCCGTGAGGAGGGCGCGCCGCCCCCGGAGGGCGCCGGCATCCGGGCGCCGGGCCCCGGGTGCGTGTACGTCGTCTACGACCCTGTCGACGGGCGGTGCACGATGGCCTCCGCGGGCCATCCCGCGCCCGCCGTCGTCCTGCCGGACGGCACCGTCGACTTCGTCGACCTCCCGCAGGGATCGCCGCTCGGGGTGGACGGCCCGCCCTTCGAGGCGGTCGAGCTGGCCCTCGCCGAGGGCAGCACGCTGGTCCTGCACACCGACGGGCTGCTGGCCCACAGAGGTGACGACCGGGTGGGCGACGCGGACCGCGACCGGCTGCGCCGCGCCCTGGAACGGCCCGCCTCCTCGCTCGACCAGCACTGCCGGGCCGTGGTCGACGCCCTGGTCCCGGACCGGCCGTACGACGACGTGGCCCTGCTGATGGCCCGCACCAGACTGCTGGGCGCCGGCCGGGTCGCCGACTGGGACCTGCCCGCCGACCCGGCCGTGGTCGCCGACGCCCGCAAGGAGGCCGACCGGCAGCTGGCCGAGTGGGGGCTGGAGGAACTGGCGTTCACCACCGAACTGGTCGTGAGCGAGCTGGTCACCAACGCCATCCGGCACGCGGAGGGCCCCATCCGGCTCCGGTTGATCAGGGACCGGGCCCTGATCTGCGAGGTCTCCGACAGCGGCGCCACCGCACCCCATCTGCGCCATCCGCGCACCACGGACGAGGGCGGCCGCGGACTGCTGCTGGTCTCCCAGTTCGCCCAGGGCTGGGGAACCCGCTTCGTGCCCGGGGGGAAGGTCATCTGGGCCGAGCAGTCCCTGACGGATCCGCCGGGCTGACGTGCGCGGCGTACACAGACGGCGTATGACGTAGGAAACCGGGGTCGTTCCGGCGGATGGGCGGTAGGCATGAACGATACGGCCATCGACTACGCGGGGGTGTTCCAGGCGCTGCCGGGCGCGGTGGCGCTCCTGAGGCCCGACCTGGTCTTCGCGGACGCCAACAGGGAGTTCCTGCGGGTGGCCGGACGCACCCGCGAGCAGGTCGTAGGGCGCTGTCTCTTCGACGTCTTCCCGGACAACCCGAAGGAATCCGGCTCGACGGGCATACGCAACCTGGCCGCCTCGCTGCAACGGGTCGCGGCCACCGGCGAGCGCGACACCATGCCCCTGCAGCGGTACGACGTGGAGGACCCCGAGCGGCCCGGGGAGTGGGAGGAGCGCTACTGGAGCCCGGTCAACGCGCCGGTGTCCGGGCCGGACGGGAGCGTGGTGCTGCTGGTGCACCGGGTCGTGGAGGTCACCGAGCTGATCCGGGCGCACGGCGGGCCCACCGGCAGCGGGGGCCGCGTTCTCGAGGCCGAGCTGTACACCCGCGCCCGTGAGCTGCAGGAGCTGAACGAACGGCTGCGCCAGGCCCACGCCCGCGAGCGCGAGGTCGCCCTCGCCCTGCAGGAGGCGATGCTCCCCGCCCGCCGGCAGGTCGGCCACCACGACGCCGCGGTGCGCTACCGGCCCGCGGTCGGCGCGCTGAACGTGTGCGGGGACTGGTACGACCTCGTCGACCTGGTGGGCGGCGACCGCATCGGCGTCGCCGTGGGCGACGTGGTCGGCCACGGTCTCGAGGCGGCCGGGGTCATGGGCCAGCTGCGCAGCGCGCTGAGCGCCGCCTCCCGGGTCGCCACGGGACCGGCCGAGGCCCTGAACGTCCTGGGGCGGTACGCGCACGTCGTCGACGGCGCCGAATCGGCCACCGCCGTCACGACGTTCATCGACTTCGACCAGCACACGATCAGCTACAGCAGCGCGGGGCACCCGCCGCCCGCCCTCCTCCACCCCGACGGCCGTGTGGAGTTCCTCGACCAGGCCACCGACCCGCCGCTCGACGCCCGCCCCGACCCGATCCCCAGGCCCGAGGCCCGTACGTCCTACGCCGAGGGCGCGACCCTCGTCCTCTACACCGACGGTCTGGTCGAGCGCCGCGGCGAGGACATCGACACCGGTCTGGCCCGCCTCGCCGGCTCCCTGGCCCGCCATCGCGAGAAGGACCCCGAGAGCCTCGCGGACGCCGTCCTTCTGGAACTACTGCCTCCCGGGGGCGCCACCGACGACACGGCGCTGGTCATCGTGCGGCTGTGACCGGACGTGGTGGGGCGGGGGCACAGGCCCCCGCCCGTCGTCCGTCAGCTCTTGCCGAGGAGCTTGTTCATCTCCTTGATCTCGGCGTTCTGGGCGGTGACGATCGCGTCCGCCATGGTCTTGGCGGGCCCGTAGGCGCCCTTGTCCTTCTCCGTGCCGGCCATCTCGACGGCGCCTCGGTGGTGCTCGACCATCATGGACAGGAACTTCGTGTCGAAGTCCGCGCCCTTGGCCTTCTTCAGCTCGGTCATGTCACCGCCGCTCATCATTCCGGACATCCCGGGCGTGCCGGAGTGCCCCGAGTGGTCCATGCCGGCCATGGGCACCTGCTCGCCCCAGGACGTGAGCCAGCCGGTCATGGTGCGGATCTCGGGATCCTGTGCCTTCTCGATGCGGGTGGCGAGGTCCTTCACCCGCGCAGAGGAGGCCCGGCCGTCGGCGAGCTTCGCCATCTCCAGGGCCTGCTGGTGGTGCGGGATCATGCCCTGCGCGAACGCGACGTCCTGGGCGTTGTGGGCGGTGCCGGCCGATGCGGTCGGGGACGCCGACGGGCCGTGGGCGGCGTGGCCGTCGCCGTCACCGCCGCCGCAGGCGGTGAGGACGAGGGCGGCGGTCGCGACCACCACGGCCAGGGTGGCACGGCGCGTCGAAGTACGGCTGGTCATACTGGAACTCCTGTGGTTCTCAAGGGATTCGGGGCACGCGTGAGCACGACCGCGAGCGCTCCGCCGACAGGCGGGCGGCCGCGGCCGGCGGGGCCTTCTAGATCCGCAGGAGTTGGAGTTCGGCCAGAGAGGGTGGGGCGCGGGCGCCATCCGGTGCCGTGGCCGCGCCGGAACCCGGAGAGCGGACCGGTGCGGGAGCCGTCACGGGGTCGGGAACGAGTGCGGGCGGCTGCGGGCCGCCGTTCACCGCGCCCGAGGCGCAGGTGGGGTCCGCGTGGTGCGGATGGCCGCCGCCGCAGTGGCCGTCGCCGCCCGGGCAGTCGTCCGGCGCGAAGACGGCGACGGCGCCGGCGAGATGAGCCGACCGGGCGTGCTCCGCCCGTCCCATGCCTCCGCCGGGCGCCAGGGCGTGCATGCCCAACAGCCCGGCCAGCACCGCGAGCACGAGCAACGCACGCCACCGCCGCTGCGGCGGGTGCGGGGCGTACGGTGCGGTGCCGGGCATGGGGAACATCCTACGGGGACCGGTCCGACCGGCTGGCGTCCACTGCGCCGCCGCCGCGAAAGGCGCGCGTCATGACGCGAGCCCCGCCCGCCCCCACCGGCACTCGCCGGTACAGAATGCCGATCCGGGCAGTCGCGTACGGACGGGTCGGTCGTCGATCCGGGTCTGCCGTGAAGCCCGGTTACCTGGGTAGGTACTCTCCGTGGCTCCCCGTGTGCAGCACGTACCGAATCTCCCGGCAAGAGGCTGCCGTTTGCCAGCCTTACCACCGATCACGCCAAGCTCCGTGATCGCGTTGATGCCTACTGGCGGGTAGCGGCAGGCTGACCCGACGATCATCCCTTGGATGCCGGATTCGCAGCTCACCACACACCTGATTACCCGTCAGTAGCGCCGGCGCTGGGTCAGCATTGACATCAGGTGTCGGTTGACCTGCGCGAACGTGGCGGTTGAGCCGATCCGCCAGAGTGAGGAGCGACCCCTTGTTCTACTACCTGCTCAAGTACGTACTGCTGGGCCCCCTGCTGAGACTGGTCTTCCGGCCCCGGATCGAGGGGCTGGAGAACGTGCCGGCGTCCGGCCCCGCGATCGTCGCCGGGAACCACCTGTCGTTCTCCGACCACTTCCTGATGCCGGCGATACTGAAACGACGCATCACCTTCCTCGCCAAGGCGGAGTACTTCACCGGCCCCGGGCTCAAGGGCCGGCTCACCGCGTTCTTCTTCCGCAGTGCCGGGCAGATCCCGGTGGACCGCTCGGGCAAGGAGGCGGGTCAGGCGGCGATCCGCGAGGGCCTCGGCGTGCTGGGCAGGGGCGAACTGCTCGGGATCTACCCGGAAGGCACCCGTTCGCACGACGGCAGGCTCTACAAGGGCAAGGTCGGCGTCGCCGTGATGGCGCTGCGGGCCGGGGTGCCGGTGGTGCCGTGCGCGATGATCGGCACGTTCGAGGCCCAGCCGCCCGGGAAGGTCATCCCGCACATCCACCCCGTCACCATCCGCTTCGGCAAGCCCCTCGACTTCTCCCGCTACGCCGGCCTGGAGCAGGAGAAGGCCGTCCTGCGGGCCGTCACCGACGAGATCATGTACGCGATCCTGACCCTGTCCCAGCAGGAGTACGTCGACGAGTACGCGGCGGTCGTCAAAGCGGCACAGGCGGCGCAGGCGGACGCGAAGAAGGAACGCAGGTTCCCGCGGGCGCCGCTGGGCTGACCTCTGCCGTCGGCAGAAGGAAGGTGCTCCGGGCTGCCCGCGCGCCTAGGCTCGCCGTATGAAGAGGGCTGTGGTGATAGGGGCGAGCGGGCAGATCGGCCGTCCGACGGTGGCCGCGCTGGCGCGGGACGGGTGGGAGGTGACGGCCGCCTCGCGGGGCGGCGGCCGGGACGCGGCGTGGGACGAGGGGGTACGGACGGCGCGGCTGGACCGCGCCGACGACGCGGCCCTGGCCGCGGTGGTCGGCGACGGCTGCGACCTGCTGGTCGACATGGTCGCCTACGACGGCGCGCACGCACGGCAGTTGACGTCCCTGGCGGGCCGGATCGGCTCGGCGGTCGTGGTCTCGAGCGTGTCGGTGTACGACGACGGCTCGGGCCGGAACTTCGACACGCTGCACGAGCCGGACGGCTTTCCCGCCTACCCGGTGCCGGTCCCCGAGACCCAGCCGACGGTGGCACCGGGCGAGGCGTCGTACAGCACCCGGAAGGTCGCGCTGGAGCAGGAACTCCTGGCCGCGGGCGGCGGGTTGCCGGTCACGGTACTGCGGCCGGCCGCGGTGCACGGACCGTACAGCCCACTCCCCCGCGAGCTGTACTTCGTGAAGCGGAATCTGGACGGCCGGCACACTCGGGTCCTCTCCCACCGGGGCGAGAGCCGGTTCCATCCGTCGGGCGCGCGGAACATCGCCGAGCTGGTGCGACTGGCGGCGGCCCGGCCCGGTACCCGGGTGCTCAACGCCTGTGACGGCGAGACGCCGACGGTCGCCGGGATCGGTGCGGCGGTCGACGCGGTGATGGGCGTCAGGACGCGGACGACGCTGGTCGACGGGCCTGCCGAGGGCTCGGTCGGCGGGACGCCGTGGTCCGTGCCGCGCCCGGTCGTCTTCGACATGTCCGTCGCCGAGCGGGAGTTGGGCTACCGGCCGGTGGTGTCGTACGCCGACAGCCTGCCGGAGACGGTCGAGTGGCTGACCGGCGTGCTGTCGGGGCGCGACTGGCGGGAGTGCTTCCCGCTGCTCGCCCGGGCGTATCCGGACCTGTTCGACTACGCGGCGGAGGACGCCTGGTTGGCGGCATGAGAAAGGCATGAGAAAGGGGCGGCCGGTGGATCCGGCCGCCCCTCGTCACCGCGGGACCGCTGTTACGGCTTGGGCGTGGCGTGCGGGGTGCAGGTCACGTCCGCGGCGTCCAGCTTGCCGTCGAGCAGGTAGGCGTCGACACGCTGGTTGATGCAGGGGTTGACCAGGCCGGTCACACCGTGGGAGCCCGCGTCCTTCTCGGTGATCAGGCGGGAGCCCGCGAAGCGCTTGTGCAGTTCGACGGCGCCCTCGTAGGGGGTGGCGGCGTCCCGGGTCGACTGGACGATCAGCACCTGCGGCAGACCCTTGTGGGTCTTCACCTGGACCGGGGTCTGCTGCTTGGCCGACCAGGTGGCGCACGGCAGGTTCATCCAGGCGTTGGCCCAGGTCATGAACGGGTAGTCCTTGTTGAGCCGGGTGTTGTCCCGGTCCCACCTCTTCCAGCTGGTGGGCCACTTGGCGTCGGCGCACTCGACGGCCGTGTAGACCGCGTTGCTGTTCTCGGCGGTGATGTTGGCGGCCGTGTTCGACAGGTCGGGGGCGGCGGCGTCGACCAGCGCCTTGGTGTCACCGGCGACGTACTTGCTGAACACCGTGGCGACCGGCACCCACGAGGAGTCGTAGTACGGCGCGCTCTGGAAGAAGGAGATCAGCTCGGCCGGGCCGACGACCCCGCCGATGGGGTTCTTCTTGGCGGTGGCGCGCAGCTCGAGCCACTTGGCCTGGACCGCGGCGCGGGTGGTGCCGAGGTGGAAGGCGGCGTCGTTCGCGGCGACCCAGTCCTCCCAGTCCTTCCAGCGGCCCTCGAAGGCGATGTCCTGGCCCAGGTTGGCCTGGTACCAGATGTTCTTGCGGTCCGGGTTGACCACGCTGTCGACGATCATGCGGCGCAGGTGGCCCGGGAAGAGGGTGCCGTACACGGCGCCGAGGTAGGTGCCGTAGGAGACGCCGAGGTAGTTGAGCTTCTTCTCGCCCAGGGCGGCGCGGATGACGTCCAGGTCGCGGGCGGTGTTCGGCGTGGTCATGTGCGGCAGCATCGCGCCGCTGCGCTCGGCGCAGCCGTCGGCGTACTCGCGTGCCAACTTGCGCTGCGCGGTCTTGTCGGCCTCGGTGTCCGGCACCGGGTCCATCTTCGGCGCCTTGACGAACTCCTGCGGGTCGATGCAGGAGATGGGGGCGGAGTGGCCGACGCCGCGCGGGTCGAAGCCGACGAAGTCGTAGGCCTTGGCGACGTTCGCCCAGACGGGGTTCTTGTTGGTGACCCGGGTCGGGAAGCGCATCCCGGAACCGCCGGGACCGCCCGGGTTGTAGACGAGCGAGCCCTGACGCTCGCTCTGGGTGCCCGTGTTGCCGATGCGGTCGACGGCGAGCTTGATCTGCTTGCCGTACGGGTGGGCGTAGTCGACGGGCACCGTGACCCAGCCGCACTGGATGGGCTTGGCGAATCCCCAGTCGGCCGGGCAGTCCTGCCAGTCGATGCCGGCCTTGGCGGCGCGGGCGGCGGCTATCTCGGCACCCTTGGCCTCGCGGTCCGGGCCCGGCCGTCCGGCGGCGCCGGCCGCGGGCGCCGAGACGACGCCGGCGATCAGGGTGGCGGTGACGAGTGCTCCGGCCGAACCGAGCGCCAGCAGGCGGCTCTTCGGTCTGTTCTCCCTCAAGTGGGGCCCCTCCCCCTACATCTGCATTGCTGCGAGTGGTCAGGCGGGGATCCTTTCGGCTGTGAGTCGCCTGAGACCAGGGGTGGCCCCGTATCTTTACCAATCCGATAACCGGACGATCATGTCCCGTTGAGCGGAGCGCTCCGCGCGTGGGGGCGTGGGAGGAAGTGCCACGGAGCGCAGTGCCGCGGGTGCGGCGCCATCGTGGCTTGTCGCGCAGTTCCCCGCGCCCTTGCGGGGCCGCTTCAGCCGAGCCTTGCCAGGGACTCGTCCAGGACTCGTCGGAGGCGCAGCGCGTCCGGGGCCACGGCGCTGACCAGGACCGCGGGGCCCGCCAGCGGTATCAGTGCGGCGCACTCGCCCAACAGCCGCGCCTCGACCGGACGTTGTGCGAACTCGGGCCGCACGACGACCAGTTGGCCCACCGCCCGGTGCCCCGCCAGCACCGCCGGGCCGTCCCAGCCGCCCGGGGCGCCGGGGCCGCAGGACAGTTCCTGGTCCAGTACCGTCCGGCCCGCGACCCGAACGGTCAGCCGGCTGGTGAGGCGCCCCGGTTCCTCTCCCGCCCGGCCGAGAACCTGCTCCTCGCGCAGGACGAGCCGGGCGCCGGCGGCGAGTTCGGCCCGTGTGGTGACGTACAGGTCGCTGCCGCGTGCCGAGATCAACTGCTCGGGCAGCCAGTGCAGTTCGGCGCCGGCGGACACGTCGAGCCGTACGTCGTAGCGGGCCTCGCCCTTGCTCTGGCCCGGCAGGGCGAGGGTGGCGGCGGCCGAGCCGACGTGCAGCCGGGCGCCCTCCTCCACCCGGGCGGTGAGCGTGAAGCGGTCCCCGCCGAGCGGGCCGCTCATCGCGCCGACCACCATGACCTTCGCCCCGGTGCCGTCGGCGCGGGTGCGGCGCAGGGCCAGCGGACCCTCGCCGTCCAGTACGGGCAGCGCGGTGCCGCCGCGGCCGTCGGCGCGGGCGACGATCCGCGCGTCCGCGCGGACTCCGGTGCTGGTCATGCCGTCCACGCGGCGAGCCGCTCCCGCGCCCACGCGGCCACGTCGGCCACACCGGTCCCGCCGCGCAACGACTGGAACACCACCGGCAGTTGCGCGCGCTGGGCCTTGGCGTCGGCGGCCATCCGGGCGAGGTCGGAGCCGACGTACGGGGCGAGGTCGGTCTTGTTGACGACGAGCAGGTCGGCCGTGGTGACGCCGGGCCCGCCCTTGCGCGGGATGTCGTCGCCGCCGGCCACGTCGATCACGAAGATCTGTGCGTCCACCAGGCCCTTGGAGAAGGTCGCGGTGAGGTTGTCCCCGCCGGACTCGACGAGGATCAGGTCGAGCGGGCCGACCGCTTCCTCCAGGTCCTCCACGGCTTCGAGGTTGGCCGAGATGTCGTCGCGGATCGCGGTGTGCGGGCAGGCACCCGTCTCCACGGCCGTGATCCGCTCGGGCGGCAGTACGGCCTCCCGGAGCAGGAACTCGGCGTCCTCACGGGTGTAGATGTCGTTGGTGACGACGGCGAGCGACAGTTCGTCGCGCAGGGCCCGGCAGAGCGCGGCGACGGTCGCGGTCTTACCGGACCCGACGGGCCCGCCGAGCCCGATGCGCAGGGCGCGCCGGGTTCCGGCGGGGCGGTGGGCGTCGGCACTCACGGCGGCGGGGCCGGAGTGGGTGTGGTCGAGGTGCATGTACGGCTCCTGGGGGGTCGAAGGGGCTGAGCCCCTGGAGGGCGGGGTTCGCGGGGCGGGCACGTCAGGACGCGAACAGCCGGACCGGCCAGTCCGCATGCCACTGCGCACCCACTTCCAGCAGGGGCCCGGACGAGGCCGGCAGCGCGTCGACACCCTCGTCGAGCGCCCTCCGTGCCGCCTCCACGGCCCTGTCCGCCACCCGGTCCGACTCCGGCGCGAGGCGCGCCAGTACGCCGGTCGCGTCGAAGGGGTCCAGACTCAGCAACCGCACGGTCGCCGTCGCCGGCCCGCTCACGCTCTCGTACGCCGCGCAGTACGCCGCGTCCTCGGGAGTGAGGCCGGCCGCCCGGGCCGCGAGCCCGAGGACCACCGGCTGATGCGCGCCTTTGGGGAACTCCGCTGCCAGCGCGTCGAGTTGGCCGCACGGCCAGGCGGCCCGGGCGGCCCGTAGCAGCTGTCGCCCCAGCCGGCGCGCAGCGGTCCGCAGCGCGGGCGACGGCGTACGGGCGTCCGCCGCCGCGTCCAGCTCCCGCGGGTCCACCCCGAGTACGGCGGCCGCCGCGAGGGCGCCCGCGACCAGCCCGGCGGTGTGCAGCCGGCCCCGGCAGAAGTCCTCCAGGGTCGCGGCGGAGGTGATCCGGCCCGCTTTGACGGCGGCCTCCGCCCCGCCGGAGTGCGCGTGCCCTCCGGCGGGGAAGCGGCCGTCGGCCAGGACGAGAAGTGCTGCTCGTGACATCGCACCCCCGTCAGAAGAGGAAGTAGCGCTGGGCCATGGGCAGTTCGGCGGCCGGGGTGGCCTCGACCAGCTCGCCGTCGATGTGCACGGCGAAGCTGTCGGGGTCGATCCGTACGTCGGGCCGGGCGTCGTTCTCGCGCATGTCGGCCTTGGTGACCGCGCGCGTGGACTCGATCGCCACGAACCGCTTGCCGAGCCCCAGCCGCTGCGGCAGCCCGTCCTCGATCGCCGGCTCGGCCACGAAGTTGACCGAGTTGGCGGCGGGGGCGCGGCCGATCGCGCCGTACATCGGGCGGGGCAGGATCGGCTGCGGGGTGGGGATGGAGGCGTTGGCGTCGCCCATCTGCGCGTAGGCGATCTGCCCGCCCTTGATCACGAGCAGCGGCTTGACCCCGAAGAACGCGGGCTCCCACAGCACCAGGTCGGCGAGCTTGCCGGTCTCGACGGAGCCGATCTCGGCGGCGAGCCCCTGGGCGAGCGCGGGGTTGATGGTGTATTTGGCGACATAGCGCCGCACCCGGTGGTTGTCCGCCCGGCCGTCACCCGGCAGGGCACCCCGTCGGCGCTTCATCACGTGCGCCGTCTGCCAGGTGCGCAGGATCACCTCGCCGACCCGGCCCATGGCCTGGGAGTCGGAGGAGATGATCGAGATCGCGCCGAGGTCGTGCAGGACGTCCTCGGCGCCGATGGTGGAGGGCCGGATCCGGGACTCGGCGAAGGCCAGGTCCTCGGGGACCGCCGCGTTGAGGTGGTGGCACACCATCAGCATGTCGAGGTGTTCCTCGGCGGTGTTGACGGTGTACGGCCGGGTCGGGTTGGTGGAGCTGGGCAGCACGTTGGGCTGCGAGACCACGGTCATGATGTCCGGCGCGTGCCCGCCGCCGGCGCCCTCGGTGTGGTACGAGTGGATGCCCCGGCCCGCGATCGCGGCGAGGGTGTCGCCGACGAAGCCCGCCTCGTTGAGGGTGTCCGTGTGGATGGCGACCTGGATGCCGGTGCGGTCGGCGACGGTCAGCGCGGCGTCGATGACGGCCGGGGTCGAGCCCCAGTCCTCGTGCAGCTTCAGGCCGACGGCGCCGCCGCGGATCTGGGAGAGCATCGCCTCGTGCGAGACGGTGTTGCCCTTGCCGAGGAAGCCGACGTTGACCGGGTGGGCCTCCATCGCCTCCAGCATCCGGGCCAGGTGCCAGGGGCCGGGCGTGACGGTGGTGGCCTTGGACCCCTCGGCGGGGCCGGTGCCGCCGCCGACCAGGGTGGTGATGCCGGAGGCCAGCGCCTCGTCGGCGATCTGGGGGCAGATGAAGTGGACGTGTGCGTCTATGGCGCCGGCGGTGAGGATCCGCCCGTTGCCCGCGATGATCTCGGTCTCCGGGCCGATGACCAGGCTGGGGTGGACGCCGTCCATGGTGTCGGGGTTGCCGGCCTTGCCGATCGCGGCGATCCGGCCGTCGCGGATGCCGACGTCGGCCTTGACGACACCCCAGTGGTCGACGATGACGACGCCGGTGACGACCGTGTCGGGGGTGCCCTCGGCACGGGTGGCGCGGGACTGGCCCATGGACTCGCGGATGACCTTGCCGCCGCCGAAGACGGCCTCGTCGCCGGAGGCGCCGGGCCCGCCGGAGCGGTCCTCCTCGATCTCGATCAGCAGGTCGGTGTCGGCGAGCCGGATGCGGTCACCCGTGGTGGGGCCGAACAGGTCGGCGTAGGCGCCGCGGGAGATCTCAGGCATCGAGGGCACCTCCGGTCTCCCCGCGCAGCCCCGGCACGATCCGGGCGCCGGCGAGGGGCACGAGTTCCACGTCGACGGGGATGCCGGGCTCGAAGCGCACGGCGGTGCCGGCGGCGACGTTCAGCCGCTTGCCGTGGGCCGCGCCGCGGTCGAACTCCAGGCCGGGGTTGGCCTCGGCGAAGTGGTAGTGGGAGCCGACCTGGACGGGCCGGTCGGCGGCGTTGAGGACGGTGAGGCGGGTGACCTCACGGCCCTCGTTGACGAGGACGGGGTCGTCCGCGAACAGGATCTCTCCGGGAATCACGGCGGCCCCCTTCAGATGATCGGCTCGTGGACGGTGACGAGCTTGGTGCCGTCCGGGAAGGTGGCCTCGACCTGGACGTCGTGGATCATCTCGGGGACTCCGTCCATGACGTCGTCCCTGCTGAGGAGCTTGCGACCGGAGGACATGAGTTCGGCGACCGTACGGCCGTCACGCGCCCCCTCGAGGATGTGCGACGTGATGAGGGCGACTGCTTCCGGGTGGTTGAGCCGCAGCCCGCGGGCCCGGCGCTTCTCGGCCACGTCGGCCGCCACGTGGATGAGCAGCCTCTCTTGCTCGTGCGGGGTCAGTTGCACGTCCCACCTCACAGTCCTTGCTCCGGACCGTGCGGGGTCCGGCTGCCGCAGCCATCACGACGGGATAGGTGTAACACACAGACAAATCCCCGGATCGTCGTCAATCCGGGCAGAAGAACCCCTGATGGCGTGGATCGGCAGGCTAGAACGCCGGAGTTTCAGCGACGTTAACCAGACCTTGATCCACCGATGACCGCGCGATGAGACCCCCGATACCCGCGTCGGTCAGGACACGCCGGGACCGCGATGCTCGGCGGCGATCCCGAACCGCCGCTGTTCACGCGGGACGGAGCCGGCCTCGCGGACACCGGAGACCGAGCTGATGACCCGCTCCCCGGCCTGCTCCCCGGTCTGCCCCTCGGCCTGCTCCTCGGCCGGCTCGTCGAGCGCGTCCAGCCGTTCCAGGTCGGCGGCCGAGACCAGCGCGACGAGCGGCTTGCCGTGCCGCGTCACGACGACGCGCTCACCGCCGTACACCACCCGGTTGATCAGGTCGGCGAGCTCAGCCCTGGCTTGGGTCACCGGAATCTCGTAGGCCATACCCCCATCGTACGTCAGGTACGTTATGTACGTTTTTCACAGAAGCCGAGCGACATGACGACCTACGGCCTGGGCCAGGCCGCCTCCCCCGCCGCGCCGCTGCTCGCGGCCGGCACGCCGGGCGAGCGGTTCGCTCCGCCGGGCGCGCCCATCGCGATCGAGCGGCCCCGGCCGACCGAACCGGTGCAGGGCCGGCCCAGCGATCGCTCATCGAGGCCGGGGAGTTGGCACGGATGCGCGCGCCGGCGGAGGGGATGCCCGTACGACACACCGGGCGCACGGCGCGGGAGGTACACCGCGACCTGGGACGGGACGTGATCCTGGACGCTCCCGCGACACAGGCCTACCGTCTGGTGGACGGCATCGCGCCCGGCCGGCGGAGCACGCCCGGCGCACCGGACGCGAGGTGAGCCGCCGATGCTGCCGGAACCGCCGCCCCTGCCCGGACCGACGTGCCCCAAGGAGATCTGATCGGCCGTTACCTGCAGACGGTCGACCTGCTGGGCAGGATCAGTCCGGCGCGGGACGGGGACACCTACGGCGGGCCGCGCGCGACCCAGGCCCTGGTGCGCAAGGCCGCAGAGCCGTGTGACGCCCTCGCATCGATGCACCGGCGGGGCGAGGCGGAGCTGGACGGGGACACGCCGGCACGAGCCCTGCGGGTGCCGGACGGTGCACGCCGCACCGCTCGCGCCACGCTCCCGACCGACGGCGTCGGCTGATCCGGACGCCCGACCAGCCGGACGGATCCTGATGTCGACACGTGCCGTTGGAGGCGGACACGAAACTCCCCGAACGGCGTACCCCCGACCGACGTATATCCAGATCGTTCCGGGGGCCTTCCGACTTGCGCACCGCGCGGGTCCCAAGCGCGGAAGATGATGCTCCGCCCCAGGTCGGCGGCTACGACCGGGATGTGACGGTGCGTCGAACGCAGCCCTGTCCACTCGAACGGGTGAGTGGTGAGTAACGCCACAAATCCCCGGATCCGTTGGGATTTTCAGACAGCTGTGAGTGAAGATCCCTGTCTGACGACAAGCCCCCGCCACAACGGCGGGGCGGTCCGGGCGGACGCCGAATCCTGCCGCCGCCCGGATGACCGGTCGACGGGAGTGGATCGGCAGGAGTGGAGGACCCAGGCAAGACGGGTCGCCGGAACGGATGTTCGTCTGTGGTCACGGACGGCCGGACGTTCCGAGCAGCCCTTGGGGTGAAGCCGCTACGCGGCCGGGCAACTTCGCCAGCCCGAATCCGACAGGTCATCCTTCACAGGCGGCTGACGAAGGGTTGCGCATGACTGCGCTGAATCGTGTCCCGTCGCTCATGGCCCGGGCCGGCACGGCCTCGGCCCTCACCCTCGCCGCCGTCGGCGGCTCGATCGCGGTCCCTGGCCTCGCCACCGACGCCTCGGCCGCCACCCTCGCGACCAAAGCACTGCAGGTCGCAGCCTCCAAGAAGGGGTCCCCGTACCAGTGGGGGGCCACCGGGCCGCACAGGTTCGACTGCTCGGGGCTGACGCTCTACTCGTTCAAGAAGGTGGGCAAGAACCTGCCGCGTACCGCGGCCCAGCAGTACAACAGGACGCACCACATCTCAGCCCTCAGCCGTAAGGCCGGTGACCTGGTGTTCTTCCACTCGGGTTCCAGCGTGTACCACGTCGGCATCTACGCGGGGCACGGGAAGATCTGGCACGCGCCGAGGACCGGGGACGTGGTGAGGCTCCAGAAGATCTGGACCAAGAGCGTCTGGTACGGCCGGGTCAGCTGACCCGGCGTCAGGGCAGGAGCGGCTCCAGCAGCAGGGCCGCTCCCAGCGCCGTCAACGCCGCCCCGGTGCCCGCCTGGAGCCCACGGGCGGCCCGGGGCCGGCGCAGCCACCTGCCCAGCCGGTCCACCAGCAGCGCGACCACCTGGAACCACACCAGTGCCAGCGCGCACACGATGAGCGCGAGCAGCAGCGTGCGGGGCAGGGCGGGGCTCCCCGCGGGCACGAACTGCGGCAGGAGGCTGAGGAAGGTCAGCGAGGCCTTCGGATTGAGGACGTTGGTGACAAAGCCCTGCCTCAGCGGGTGGGCGGCCTCGGCCGCGGCCTCCTGGGGCGTCGGTGCGGGCCGCCGCAGTGCCCACAGGGTGCGCACCCCGAGTTGCAGCACATAGGCGCCACCCAGCAGCTGCAGCGCCCGGAACAGCGCGGGCACGGCCGCCAGGACGGCCGCGACCCCGGCCACCGCCAGAGTGGTGTGCACCAGGAGTCCGCCCGCGATGCCGAGTCCGCACACCGCGCCGGCCCGGCGCGAGACGAGCGCGTTGCGTACGACCACGGTGAAGTCGGCGCCCGGCATGGTGACCAGTCCGGCGGCGATCCCGGTGAAGGCGATGAGCTGTCCGTCCATGCGCCCAGCGTGCCCCGACCCGACCTTCACCAGGTATTTCGAATGCCTGGGGTGGGCCTTAAGCATTCCTTTAGTCTGGGGCCATGTACGACCCCACTCGGCTCGCGGCGCTCGTAGCCGTCGCGGAGGCCGGCTCGATCACCCGGGCGGCCGACCGCCTCGGCTACACACCGCCCGCCCTGTCCCAGCAGCTGGCCAAGCTGGAGCGGGAGGCGGGCGCGGCCCTGCTGGTCCGTCACCACCGCGGGGCCCGGCTGACGGAGGCGGGCGAGGTGCTCGTGGCCCGGGCCCGGCGGGTGCTCGACGAACTTCAGCAGGCCCGGCACGAACTGGCGCGGCTGACCGGACTGACCGGCGGGGCGCTGCGGCTCGGCACCTTTCCGACCGCGGGGGTGCATCTGCTGCCGCCCGCGCTGAGCGCGTTCCGCCGGGCGCATCCGGACGTGACGCTGTCCGTCGCGGACTACGACCCGCCGGCCGGGGTCACGGCGGTGGCGGCCGGCGAGGTGGACCTGGCCCTGACCCACACCTACCACCCGGCCGAGAGCGTTCCCGTGCCGTCGACGGTGCGTCTGGAGCCGGTCCTGGTGGAGGAACTGGTGCTGGTGACCGCGCCGGGACACGCGCTGAGCAGCACCTCGTCCCGGCTGCCGCTGGCGGAGCTGGCCGGGCAGCCACTGATCAGCATGGCGCCGCACCATCCGGCCCGGCGGGAGATCGAGGCCCTGCTGTCCGCGGCGGGCGCCACACCGGCCCTGCTGGTGCCGACACCCGGGTACGCCGTGGTGTGCGCCCTCGTCAGCGCCGGGCTCGGCGTGGCCGTCGTCCCCGAGATGGTGGCCCGCACGGCGGCCACACCGGTCGGCGTACGCCCCCTGGAGGCGGGCCGCCTGCACCGCACGATCTCCGTCGCCCACCGCGCCGACGAGACGACTCCGGCCGCCGACGCCTTCCGCGCGCTGCTGCGCGGGGCCTTCGGCCGAGCGGGCCGCTCCGCGGGGACCTGAGGAGGGGACCCGCTTCGGAGAGGCCGCTGCCGGCAAGGCCTGAGCGGGGTGTCCCAACGGGGTGTCCCAACGGTGCCTGAACGCGGGCACCGCGCCGTTGCGGGACAGACTCGGCCCCGCAGGTTCAGCAGGAGCGGCAGGTTCAGCAGGACCAGCAGGACCGGCAGGTACAGCGACGGAGCGACACCCTGGTCCCGCGCCGGCCTGGCGGGCGGACAGACGGACGACGGGCAGACGGGCAGACGGGCAGACGGGCAGACGGGCAGACGGGCCAGTCTGCGGCGAGCCGGGCCCGGCAATCCGCCTCGGCCACGACATCCGCCCGGCGCCGAAGGACCACGGCCCCCTCTGACGTCTCCAGCCCCACCGCGCCCGCCGGTCGTCGCCACCCGGCCGTCACGCCTTCTGGCACCGCCCGGTGCACGCCGCAGGGACCGTCAGCCGATCAGGACGCCCACCGACTCGACACCAACCGGCCGACCGCCACAGGGCCCACCGCCCCCGCCCCCCCGTCCCCCTGCCTGCCGTGTCCGGGCCCCTCGCCCACCGGAATCGCCACCGGAATCGCCACCGGAATCGCCACCGGAATCCCCGCCGGGGCGCCGCCGCTCGGCCTCGTCGCCAAAGGCCCGGCGTCTCCCGGGCCCGTCCCGCGGCGCCCTTGAGGGAAGCCCGACGGCCGCCCCGCCCGGCGGGCTACGGTTCCTGTGGGCCCCCTGCCGGGACCGGCTCGGCCGGGATGGTCCAGGGGAGTTCGATCGAGACCGTCTTGCCGCCCTCGCGGGTGGGGCGCACCCGGAGTTTGCCGCCGCACTCGGCCGTCAGCCAGCGGATGATGACCATGCCGCGGCCGTTGTCCTGCTGGACCGCCGCAGGCAGTCTCTTCGGGAAGCGGGGGTGGCTGTCCGTGACGCCGATGCGTAGGTGTTCGTCGCGGTCGAGGGCGACGTCAACCGTGAAGGTGGGGGACTGACCGAAGGTGTGCTGTACGGCGTTCGTGGCGAGCTCGGAGACGATGAGCCGTACCGTGTCGGCCACGTCGGTGCCCGCCGGCAGGCCCCACTCCTCGAGCGTGCCCACGACGTAGGAGCGGGCGGCGGACACCGAGGCGGGATCGCTCGGCAGAGTGACGGATGCTTCCAGATGGTCTGCCATGGCGACGTCGTCCCTTTCCCACGGGACCGCAGTCCGACACGGAGCGGATGGTTCGAGTACGGTCCCGGACTGGTGCTTGCTCGTCAGACTGCCATCACCGGGCCGGTCACGGGGAGCGATCCACCAAGATATGCATATATCTGTCGCCCAAAGCGGTGAACTCTACGACGCGAGACCGTATTCGGGCGTCCCGGAAGGAGTAAGGAGGAGCCCATGCAGAACGGGCCGGCAGTGCGCCGCCGCAAATTGGGCGCCGAACTGCGCACGCTGCGCACCGGCGCTGGGCTCACGAGCGGTGAGGCGGCCCAGTTGGTCGGCTGGCACCAGTCGAAGGTGAGCCGTATCGAGACCGGTGCCAGCGGCGTGAAACCAGCCGATGTGCGGTTGCTCCTGGACGCCTACGGAGTGGAGGACGGGCAGCTGCGCGAGTTGCTGCTGATGCTGGCGGGTTCCGAGGGCGCGGGCGACCGGAACGGCTGGTGGCACGCCTACCGCGGGGTGCTGCCGCCCACCTACCGTGACTTCATCAGCCTGGAGTCGCAGGCGAGCGCGATGCGCACCCTGGAGACCACGGTCGTACCCGGGCTGCTGCAGACGCCCGAGTACGCCCGCGCGGTGACCCGGGCGGCCGTGAAGGGCCTGGACGACGAACGCCTGGACGCGCTGGTGGAGGTGCGGCTGGCCAGGCAGGACGTGCTCCGTGTCGACCCGCCGCTGAAGCTGTGCGCGGTGCTGGACGAGGCGGTGCTGCGGCGCGAGGTCGGCGGCCCGGAGGTGATGAACCGGCAGCTGGCGCGGCTGCTGGAGGCCGCCCGCCTGCCCCAAGTACGGCTGCAGGTGCTGCCGTTCGGGGCGGGAGCACATGTCGGCCTCACCGGGCCTTTCGTTATCTTCTCATTTCCGAGCACTTCTGATCTGGATGTGGTTGTTCTCGACCAGTTGACGAGTAGCCTCTACCTGGAGCGGAAAGAAGACCTCATGGCCTACTCGGAGGCCTTCGACACCCTTCGGATGCATGCCCTTTCACCCCAGGACACGTTGGATTACATCGCCGGAATAGGTGACGGCGCGTAAGGAGGCACCATGTCAGCACTGCCTCGGAACGTCCCTGCCAGTACCGACCTGCACGAGGTGCACTGGCTGCGCAGCAGCTACAGCACGGGAGCCAACAACTGCGTGGAGACGGCCCGGCCGCGCTCCGGTCCCGGGGCCGGACTGCTCGCCGTGCGCGACTCCAAGAGTCCGGCCGGGCCCGCGCTGCTCTTCTCCGCCGGGAGCTGGGCCGGTTTCCTCACCGCCCTGTGACCGACGACGGCCACTGACCCGTAGACGACCACCGACCCGAAGCCGCTCCCGCGCGAAGCACGGCCGTGTCACGCCGACTCATGGTCGCGTTTCGCCGATCACCCGTACAGCGCGTTCGATCTCGGCCCCGGACAGGTCCGCGCGGGCGGTCAGCCGCAGCCGTGAGACGCCGTCAGGCACGGAAGGGGGACGGAAGCAGCCCACGGCCAGCCCTGCCGTACGGCAGTCGGCCGCCCAGCGCACCGCCTGCTCCGGGGACGGAGCCCGCACGGAGACCACCGCGGCGTCCGGACGCACCGCTTCCAGACCCGCGGCGGTCAGCCGTGCGTGCAGATCGGCGGCCACCTCGCGGGCGCGCGCCGCGCGTTGCGGTTCACGGACGAGCAGCCGCAGTGCCGCGAGTGCGGCGCCGGCCGCCGCCGGGGCCAGGCCCGTGTCGAAGATGAAGGTCCGGGCCGCGTTGACCAGGTGGTCGATCACCCGCGCCGGGCCGAACACCACTCCGCCCTGACTGCCGAGCGACTTGGACAGGGTGGCCGTGACCACCACGTCCGGGGCACCGGACAGCCCGGCCTGGTACGGCGCGCCCCGGCCGCCGTCGCCCAGCACCCCGAGCCCGTGCGCGTCGTCCACGACCAGCCCCGCGCCGTACTCCCGGCACGCCTCGGCGAGCTCGGCCAGCGGCGCCCGGTCGCCGTCCACCGAGAACACCGTGTCGGACACGACGATCGCCGGTCCCTGGCGCGTGGCCAGGGCCTTGCGCACCGCCTCGGGGTCGGCGTGCCCGACGACCTGCCGTTCGCCCCGGGCGAGCCGGCAGCCGTCGATGAGGGAGGCGTGGTTGCCGGCGTCGGAGACGATCAGCGAGCCGTGCGGGCCGAGCGCGGTGACCGCGGCCAGGTTGGCGGCGTAGCCGGAGGAGAAGACCAGTGCCGCCTCGAAGCCGCAGAACGCGGCCAGCTCGCGTTCCAGCTCGGTGTGCAGCTGGGTGGTGCCGGTGACCAGCCGGGAGCCGGTCGAGCCGCCGCCCCAGACCCGGGCGGCCCGCGCGGCCCCTTCGGTGACCTCGGGGTGGTGGGCGAGGCCCAGGTAGTCGTTGCTCGCCAGATCCAGCAGCGGCGAGTCGGCCGGGCGCGGGCGCAGGGTCCGTACGAGTCCGGCGCGGCGACGCGCCTCCGCCTGCTCCGCGATCCAGCCGAACGCCATGGCTCCTCCGATGATTTTGTAGGTAGCGGACAGACACTAGCGGCAGGACCAGCCGCCCAGTGTGTGGCAATACCCACACGGTGATCCGTCTCCGTTGTGCAAACTCTCCTTGGCCCGGAGCGGTCCCGTACGACAGGATCGGACGTCATGGACCTTCTGAACACGCTGGTGGACAAGGCGCTTCGACGCGAGCTGCCGACCCGCGAGGAAGCACTCGCCGTACTGGCCACCTCCGACGACG
The DNA here is from genome assembly GCF_053598395.1 of Streptomyces sp. NPDC001135. Classification (NCBI taxonomy): domain Bacteria; kingdom Bacillati; phylum Actinomycetota; class Actinomycetes; order Kitasatosporales; family Streptomycetaceae; genus Streptomyces; species Streptomyces sp. NPDC001135. The sequence continues at coordinate 196,428 of NZ_JBSFKD010000007.1, forward strand.
ACGTGCTCGATGTGGTGGCCGCGGCCGGCAAGGTGCGCCGGCACTGGTTCGGCCGTCGCGTGAAACTGAATTACCTGGTCAACCTCAAGTCCGGCTTGTGCCCGGAGGACTGTTCCTACTGCTCCCAGCGGCTCGGCTCCAACACCGGCATCCTGAAGTACACCTGGCTCAAGCCGGACGAGGCCTCCCAGGCGGCCGCCGCGGGGCTCGCGGGAGGCGCCAAGCGGGTGTGTCTGGTGGCCAGCGGACGCGGCCCGACGGACGGGGACGTGGCGCGGGTCTCGGAGACCATCAAGGCGATCAAGGAACAGAACGAGGCCGTCGAGGTGTGCGCCTGCCTCGGTCTGCTCTCCGACGGCCAGGCCGAGCGGCTGCGCGAGGCGGGCGCGGACGCCTACAACCACAACCTCAACACCTCGGAGTCCACCTACGGGGACATCACCACCACCCACACCTACGCCGACCGGGTGGACACGGTGAACAAGGCGCACGCGGCCGGCCTGTCCGCCTGCTCCGGTCTGATCGCCGGCATGGGCGAGACCGACGAGGACCTGGTGGACGTGGTCTTCTCGCTGCGTGAACTGGACCCCGACTCCGTTCCGGTGAACTTCCTCATCCCCTTCGAGGGCACCCCGCTGGCCAAGGAGTGGAACCTCACCCCGCAGCGCTGCCTGCGCATTCTGGCCATGGTCCGGTTCGTCTGTCCGGATGTGGAGGTCCGTATCGCGGGCGGCCGCGAGGTCCATCTGCGCACCATGCAGCCGCTCGCGCTGCACCTCGCCAACTCGATCTTCCTCGGCGACTACCTGACCAGCGAGGGCCAGGCCGGCAAGGCTGACCTGGAGATGATCGCGGACGCCGGGTTCGAGGTGGAGGGCGCCGGCGAGGTGACGCTGCCGGAGCACCGGGTGGCGGCCGCGGGCGGCTGCGGCTCGCACGAGAGCGCCGGATGCGGCTCCGTCTGCGGCTCGCACGAGGGCTGCGGCTCGCACGAGGGCGCGGACGCGTGCGGTACGACGGCTGACGCGTGCGGCACGGCGGGTACGGCGTCCGCGTCGGCTCCGCAGGAGGCGCGCACCGACCTCGTGGCCGTCCGGCGCCGGGGCGCCGGAACGGACCTCGCGCCCAATGCCTGACCTGCCCGGCCCACCCGACTTGAGCGTGCCCGAGCTGCTGGAGCTGGACCGACGGCATGTGTGGCATCCGTACGGACCGATGCCCGGACGTGCCGAACCGCTGGTCGTGGAGTCGGCGAGCGGGGTCCGGCTGCGGCTCGCCGACGGCTCGGGCGAGTTGGTGGACGGCATGTCCTCCTGGTGGTCGGCGATCCACGGCTACAACCACCCGGTCCTCAACGAGGCGGCGCACGAGCAGCTCGGGCGGATGAGTCACGTGATGTTCGGCGGGCTCACGCACGAGCCCGCCGTACGGCTCGCGAAGCACCTTGTCGACATGTCACCAGAGGGCCTGGAGCACGTCTTCCTGGCCGACTCCGGATCGGTGTCGGTCGAGGTCGCGGTGAAGATGTGCCTGCAGTACTGGCGCTCGCTCGGCCGGTCCGGAAAGCAGCGGCTGCTGACCTGGCGGGGCGGCTACCACGGAGACACCTGGCAGCCGATGTCGGTGTGCGACCCCGACGGCGGGATGCACGAGCTGTGGACGGGGGTGCTGCCGCGCCAGCTGTTCGCCGACGCCCCGCCGGCGGAGTACGAGGAGTCGTACGCCGACCACCTGCGCGAACTGATCGCCCGGCACGCGGACGAACTGGCCGCGGTGATCGTGGAGCCGGTCGTGCAGGGCGCGGGCGGGATGCGTTTCCACTCCCCCGCGTATCTGCGGGTGCTGCGCGAGGCGTGCGACGCGCACGACGTGCTGCTGGTGTTCGACGAGATCGCCACCGGCTTCGGCCGCACCGGCGCGCTGTTCGCGGCGGAGCACGCGGGCGTCACCCCGGATGTGATATGCGTGGGCAAGGCGCTGACCGGTGGCTATCTGACGCTGGCGGCCACGCTGTGCACCGCGCGGATCGCCGACGGGATCTCGCGGGGCGAGGTGCCGGTGCTCGCGCACGGCCCGACGTTCATGGGCAACCCCCTGGCGGCGGCCGTGGCGTGTGCCTCCATCGAGCTGTTGCTGGGACAGGACTGGCGGACGGAGGTCAAACGGATCGAGGCGGGCCTGTGGGAGGGCCTGTCGCCGGCGCGTGACCTGCCCGGCGTCCGGGATGTCCGGGTCCTCGGGGCGATCGGCGTCGTCCAGCTCGACCACGAGGTGGACATGGCCGCGGCCACCGCGGCCGCCGTGCGGGAGGGCGTGTGGCTGCGCCCGTTCCGCGACCTGGTCTACACGATGCCGCCGTACATCACCTCGGACGAGGACGTGGCAAGGATCGCGCGCGCGGTGTGCGCCGCGGCGCGGGAGGGATGACATGCCGGTACTGATGATCACAGGGACGGGCACCGAGGTCGGCAAGACCGTCACCACCGCCGCCGTCGCCGCCGCGGCGCTCGCGGCCGGACGCTCGGTGGCCGTGCTGAAGGCCGCGCAGACGGGGGTAGGGCCCGACGAGCGCGGGGACGCCGACGAGGTCGCACGGCTCGCGGGGCGGGTCACGGCCACGGAACTGGCCCGTTACCCCGAGCCCTTGGCCCCCGGCACGGCGGCCCGGCGGGCGGGCATGGCGCCCGTGCACCCGCACGAGGTGGCCGACCGGGCGGCGAAGCTGGCCGCCGAACACGACCTGGTGCTGGTCGAGGGGGCGGGCGGGCTGCTCGTCCGGTTCGACGCGTCCGGCGGCACCCTGGCCGACGCGGCGCGGCTGCTGGACGCACCGGTGCTGGTCGTCGCCCAGGCGGGTCTGGGCACGCTCAACACGACGGAGCTGACGGCACTGGAACTGCGCCGCCGGGACCTGGAGTTGGCGGGCATCGTGATCGGCAGCTGGCCCGACTCCCCCGACCTCGCCACCCGCTGCAACGTCACCGACCTGCCGGAGACCGCGGGCTCCCCCCTCCTCGGCGCGATCCCCTCCGGGGCGGGGGCACTGTCACCGGCCGACTTCCGGACAGCGGCACCAACGTGGCTGGCCCCCCGCCTGGACGGGACCTGGGATGCGGAAGCATTCCGGGTCCGCGAGGCGGCATGACGGGAACGGCACACCCCGGGCACGGGCCCGGGGGGCACCCTTCAGCCGAGCGGACCGCGTAGTGACCCGTCCTCCAGCCGACCGCGTCGGGTGGAGGACGGGCGAGGCGGGGTCCTGGGGCGGAGCCCCGTGTCGGCCGGGCGCCGACGCAGGGGGTGCGAAGGCGCCGTACGGGGGACACTCCCTCTAGGCCGTCCGTCGGGGAGGTTCGCCATGCGGCTGCTGTCCGGTTCCGACAAGGTCCCGCGGAGTCCCGTGCACCATCCGCTGTTCGCCCGCTGCTACGCCCGGTACAGCGTGAGCGCCGAGACCCGGCTCGGCATGGCCGGTGTGCGCGAGCGGCTGCTCGCGGGACTGTCCGGGCGGGTGATCGAGATCGGTGCCGGCAACGGGCTGAACTTCTCGCACTATCCGAGCGCCGTCGCCGAGGTCGTCGCGATCGAACCCGAGCCGCTGCTCAGGAAGTTGGCGTTCGAGTCGGCCCTGCGCGCCCAGGTCCCGGTCGACGTGGTGCCGGGCGCCGCCGAGGCGCTGCCGGTCAAGAGCGAGGCCTTCGACGCGGTCGTGCTGTCCCTGGTGCTGTGCAGCGTGCGGGACGTACCGCGGGCGCTGAGCGAGGTGCGGCGGGTGCTCAGGCCGGGCGGCCAGGTGCGGTTCTTCGAGCACGGCCGGGGCGGCGGCCCCCTGATGACGCTGACCCAGCGCACCCTGGACCGGACCGTGTGGCCCCTGCTCACCGGCGGATGCCATGTGGCCCGCCGGCCGGTGGCCGCGCTGCGCGAGGCCGGGTTCGCACTCGGCCCCCACCGGCGCGTGATGATGCCGGAGCAGGGTCCGGCGCTGCCGGCGTCGTACTGCACGCTGGGGGTCGCCTGGCGCCCGGACGAGCCGGCCGCGCGCTGATCACAGGCTCCAGCGCCGCAGCTCCCGCGCGATGTCGTCCACGTCGGCCGCGCCCTCCTTCACCAGCCGGGCGAGGTCGCGCACCTGCTCGGGCGTGGTGACCACCTTCGCGCCGCTGGCGACCAGGTAGGCGTAGGCGACCGCCGAGGCGAACAGCGCGTTGGAGCGCTCCAGCGCCGGCAGGTGGATCAGGAGCTGGAGCAGGGAGGCGGCGCGGGCGTGCGGGTTGTCGTAGACCGGCACGCCGAAGATCTCGGCGCGGTGCCGGGCGACGGCGGCGACCAGCGCGCCCCAGTCGGTGACCTGCGGGTCCCCGGGCGTCTTCTGTTCGGCGAGCATGAGGAGCCAGGCGAGGTCGATACTGAGCTCGTTCAAGGGATCAGCGGCCGTCCTCGGTGCCGGCACCGCGGGGGGTCTCGGTGAACTCCTCGGCGAACACGGACTCGTACTGCTTCATGAAGTCGGCGGCGGCCTCGACGAACGTACGGCCGGCTTCCCCGGTGTCCTGTCTGACCAGCTCTTCGATGTAGCGGTTGACGCTGATGCCGCGGGCCAGGGCGCGTTCGCGGGCCGCGCGGGCGGTGCCCTCGTCCACGCGTACGTTCAGCTGGGTCTTCGCCATGCCTCGACGCTAGCGCCGAGGTGCTAGCAAGGCAAGGGCGCGCGTAGGCGCTGCGCCGGGCCGGACTGTCCCTTACGCTCGCCCGGAACGGGCCGTTCGAACGACCGGGAGGCTGTCTTGTCCACACCAGCTGCGCAGCACGCCCCGGGCCGCACGCCCAACGGCTCGGTCGCGGCCCGCGCCCGCGGACTCACCAAGGCCTACGGCTCGGGCGAGACGGCCGTGATCGCCCTGGATTCGGTGGACGTGGACATCGCGCGCGGCCGCTTCACCGCCGTGATGGGCCCCTCGGGGTCGGGGAAGTCCACGCTCATGCACTGTCTGGCGGGCCTCGACACGGTGTCGGCCGGTCAGGTGTGGCTGGGCGACACCGAGATCACCGGTTTGCGGGAACGGGAGCTGACCCGGCTCCGGCGGGACCGGGTCGGGTTCATGTTCCAGTCGTTCAACCTGATCCCGACCCTGACGGCCGCCGAGAACATCACCCTGCCGATGGACATCGCGGGCCGCACGCCCGACCAGCGGTGGCTGGACCAGGTCATCGACACCCTGGGGCTGCGCGGTCGGCTGACGCACCGGCCCGCCCAGCTCTCCGGCGGACAGCAGCAGCGGGTCGCCTGCGCGCGGGCGCTGGCCTCCCGGCCGGAGCTGATCTTCGCCGACGAACCGACCGGGAACCTCGACTCGCGGGCAGGCCTGGAGGTGCTGGGCTTCCTGCGCGGCGCGGTGGACGATCTCGGGCAGACGGTCGTCATGGTCACGCACGACCCGGGCGCCGCCGCCCACTCCGACCTCGTGCTCTTCCTCGCCGACGGGCAGATCGTGGACGAGATGGCACAGCCGACGGCGGAGGCGGTACTGGAGCGCATGCGGGTCTTCCCCGCGGGAAACCCCCAGACCCCCCGTTCCGAGGTGGTCCGGGGCCGGATCGGCGACGACGCCGCCGTGCGGGAGGACTGACCCGGTGCTCAAGGCGACCCTGAGGAGCTTCCTGGCGCACAAGGGGCGGCTCACGCTGTCCGCGCTGGCCGTGATCCTGTCCGTGGCGTTCGTCGCGGGCAGTCTGATCTTCTCCGACACCGTCACCCGTACCTTCGACCGGCTGTTCGCCTCCACCGCCGCCGATGTCACGGTCCAGCCGAAGCAGGATCTGCGGTCGGCCCGGCTCAGCGGTGCGGTGCAGACGCTGCCCGCCGCGCTGCGGGACCGCGTGGCGAAGGTCGACGGGGTCGCGGCGGCCCGCGCCGAGGTGTCGGTGGAGAACGCCGTCGTGGTCGACGCCCACCACAAGTCCGTCGGCCCGACCACGGGCGCCCCGACCCTCGCGACGGCCTGGTACGTCACGCATCGCAGCCCGGTGCGGCTCACCTCCGGCCATGCGCCGCAGGGCGCCGGTGAGGCGCTGCTGGACGCCGACACGGCCGCCAAGAGGCACGTACGGATCGGCGACACGCTGACCGTCCAGGCACAGCCGGGCACGTTCCGGGTACGGGTGGTCGGCATCGCCACGTTCACCACCACCAACCCCGGCGCGGCCCTGGTCTTCCTGGACCCGGCGGTCGCGGGCCGCGAGCTGCTCGGGTCGGCCGCGAAGGCGACCAGCATCGCGGTGGACGCGGCGCCCGGAGTGACCGACGCCCAGCTCAAGCGGCGTGTCGGTCGGGCGGTCGGAACCGGCGCCTACGACCTGAAGACCGCCGGGGAGCAGGCCAAGTCGGCGGCGGCCAGCCTCGGCACCTTCCTCGACGTGATCAAGTACGTGATGCTGGGCTTCGCCGGTGTCGCGCTGCTCGTGGGCGTGTTCCTCATCGTCAACACCTTCTCCATGCTGATCGCCCAGCGCACGCGCGAACTGGGCCTGCTGCGGGCACTGGGCGCGGACCGCAGGCAGGTGCGGCGCTCGGTGCTCACGGAGGCGCTGCTGCTCGGGCTGGTCGGTTCGACACTGGGCCTCCTGGCCGGAATCGGGCTGGCGCTGGGGCTGATCCGGCTGATCAGCGCGTTCGGGATGAACCTGAAGGCCGCGGAGATGGTCATCGGCTGGGCCACGCCCGTCGTGGCGTACGTCGTCGGTGTCGGCGTCACCTTCGTGGCCGCCTATCTGCCCGCGCGGCGCGCGGCGGCCGTGTCGCCGATGGCGGCGCTCGCCGACGCCGAGGTCGCCGGTGTGGGCAAGCCGCTGACGGTACGGGCGATCGTCGGGGCGGTGGTCGGGACGGTCGGCGCGGCGGCGCTGGCCGGGTGCGCGGCGGCCACGAAGACCCCGCAGGCGGCCTCGCTGCTGGGGCTCGGCGTGGTCCTGACGCTGATCGCGACCGTGGTCGCCGGGCCCCTCTTGGTGCGGCCGGTGATCCGGGTCCTGGGCGGGGCGTTTCCGGCGCTGTTCGGCCCGGTCGGCCGGATGAGCCAGCGCAACGCCCTGCGCAACCCGCGTCGTACGGGCGCCACGGCCGCCGCGCTCATGGTGGGCCTGGCCCTGGTCGGCGGGATGTCGGTGGCGAGCGCCTCGATGTCCGCGTCGTTCGACCGGCAGATCGACAACAACCTCGGTGCCGACCTCATCGTCCAGAACACCAGGTTCGCCCCGTTCACCAAGGAGGTGCGGGACGGCGTGGCCCGCACACGCGGCGTCGGTCTCGTCGTCCCGCAGCGGCTCACCCCGGTCGCCGTTCGCCTGCCGAAGGGGGACGAGGTCCGCACGACCGCCGTCGCGTACGGGCCCCGGCTCGACGACGTCCTGCACATCACCTACGCGCAGGGCGGTTCGCGGGCGGCGCTGGCGGACGGTCACCTCGCCATGGACGCCGGCTTCGCCGACGACCACGGTGTGCGCGTCGGCAGCGTCGTACCGGTGGAGTTCCCGGGCGGGCGGCACACCGAGCTGACCGTCGCGGCACTCACCGACCAGGCCACGACGGACGGCTTCGGCACCCAGGGCGGCATCTACTTCGGCCTGGGGACCCTCGCGAAGTACGCGCCCGGCGCCCAGGACTCCGCGCTCTACGTCAACGCGGCCTCCGGTACGAAGCCGCAGGACCTGCGTCCCCGTCTGGAACGGGCTCTCGAGCCGTTCCCGCAGGTCCAGGTGCGCGACCAGACCGACTACAAGCAGCTGGTCCACAACCAGATCGCCGTGCTGCTCTACCTGGTGTACGCACTGCTCGGACTGGCGATCGTGATCGCCGTGCTCGGTGTGGTCAACACCCTGGCCCTGTCGGTGGTGGAGCGCACCCGTGAGATCGGGCTGCTGCGCGCGATCGGGCTGGGGCGGCGGCAGCTGCGCCGGATGATCCGGCTGGAGTCGGTGGTGATCGCGGTGTTCGGCGCGGTGCTCGGGCTGGCGCTGGGGCTCGTGTGGGGCGTGTGCATGCAGCAGGTGCTGGCCCTGCGCGGGCTGACGGCGCTGGCCTTCCCCTGGACGACCATCGTCGCCGTCGTGATCGGTGCGGCGGTGGTGGGCGTGGGGGCGGCCGTGCTGCCGGCGCTGCGGGCGTCACGGATGAATGTGCTGGCGGCGATCGCCCACGAGTGAGGCGCCTTTCCGGGCGTGCGGCGGGCGTGATGGAATCGCAGCTCCCGGCTCAAGTCAGCTGCTCGCTAGGAGAGTTCATGCCGCGTCCGTTCCGCTTCGGGGTCAATCTGCTCACGCCCGCGCCCGCCGCCGAGTGGCGCGCGAAATGCCGCCGCGCCGAGGAACTCGGGTACGACGTGATCCTCGTCCCGGATCACCTCGGCATGGCCGCGCCGTTCCCGGCACTGGTCGCGGCGGCCGAGGCGACCGAACGCCCCCGGCTGGGCACGTTCGTGCTCAACGCGGGTTTCTGGAATCCGGCGCTGCTGGCCCGCGAGGTGGCGACCACCGACGCGCTCACCGGCGGGCGCCTCGAACTGGGGCTGGGCACCGGGTACGTCCCGGCCGAGCACGAGACGGCCGGGCTGCCGTACGGCTCGCCGGGCGAGCGCGTGGACCATCTCCGCCGTACGGTGGCGGAACTGGACCGGCTGCTCGGCTCTCCCGAACACCAGCCGCGCCCCGCCCAGTCCCGGGTGCCGTTGCTGATCGGCGCCAACGGCGACCGGATGCTGCGGCTGACCGCCGAGCACGCGGACATCGCGGCCTTCACCGGAGCCCGGCCGGGGAAGACACCGGGCGGGCTGGAGCCGCTCACCGCCGACGAGCTGGACGAGCGGGTGGCCCGCTACCGGAGCCTCGCGGCGGGCCGGGCGCACGAGGCGGAACTGAACCTCCTCGTCCAGCTCGTGGCGGTCACGGACGACCCGGAACCGGTGCTGAAACCGCTGCTGGAGCGGCAGCCGCGGCTGAGTCCCGACGACGCGCTGGCGCTGCCCATCGTGCTGGCCGGCCCGCTGGAGGACGTCGTCGCCCGGGTGCGGGCACAGCGCGAGCGGTTCGGGTTCTCGTATCTGACGGTCCTGGAGCCCTGCATGGAGGCCTTCGCGCCGGTGATGGAGCGGCTGCGCGAGGAGTCCGCATGAGGGGAACCCGTACGCGGGGCACTCACCCGTTACCCCGCCGTCCTGACCAATCCGCTCCTGCCGGCCCTCGCGGCAGGCACCCGCGCGCCGCCCGCGTCGTGGCGCGGCCCGCCGAACGCGACCGCCATTGTCGAATCCGCGGACGCAAAACCGCTCGCCGGACAGGCGAGCGGTCTGTTTGGCTCACCCCATGAGCGATCTGCACATCCGCTGCGCCACCGTCTCGGACATCGACACCGTGCTGCGGTTCTGGCGCGACGCCGCGGAAGGAAAGAGCATCAGCGACGACCACGACGGAGTGGCCCGACTCCTCACACGCGACCCCGAAGCCCTACTCCTCGCGGAGCGCGACGGCCTCCTCACCGGAACCGTCATAGCCGGCTTCGACGGATGGCGCTGCTCCGCCTACCGACTGGCCGTACACCCCGACCACCGGCGGCAGGGCATCGCCACCGCCCTGCTGGAAGCCGCTGAACAACGCTTCGCCGCCCTGGGCGGGCGACGCGTCGACGCCATGGTCCTGGAAGCGAACGAACAGGCCCACCACGCATGGACCGCGGGCGGCTACCGTCGCGAGGACCACTGGCGTCGCTGGGTCAAGCCCCTGTAGACGCGTGCAGGGTCCGGTTCGTGAGCAGCCGGGATTCGACGGCTGCGGTCATCACCACGGTCAGTGCGAACAGGCGGCTCCCTGAACGCCGACGACGCGCTCGCCGGGCTCCTTCGGCAGCACGCCCCGGGGCGGTGCGCGCTGTCGGCTCGGGCAGCGGTGACGCCTGCTCTACGTCCCCGCGTGGACGTACGCCGCCCAGATGTGCGGGCGGTCGGGGATGCGGCGGCGTAGTCGGCGGACCGTGTCGTGGAGGGCGTGGGCGGCCCCGCGGGTGTCGGGGGCCGTCGTGCGGCGGTAGAAGTCGCGGGTCATGTGGTCGGCGTGGGCGCTGTCGATCTCCCACAGGGTGCCGACCGCGGTGGGGAAGCCGGCCAGCAGGAAGGAGCTCGTGATGTGGATGGCCTCGTCCGTGAGGCGTTCGGCGGTGCGTGCGGTGCCGCAGGCCGCCAGGAAGGCGAGCTGTGCCGCGCGCGGGCGGGCCCGGCAGATCTCCAGGACCGAGACCGGCTCGCCGCTGGGCAGGTGCAGCAGGGCGCCGGAGGGTTCCGTCGGGTCGGTGGCCGCGTGGCAGCCGAAGTGGGCCCACGAGGCGTCGTGCAGCGCGGCGAGCACGGCTTCCCGGGTGGCGGCCGGGCCGGTCAACGGCGCGGGGGCGCCGAGGAGTTCGGCGGCGTGAGCGGTGGCCGCGGCGACGCCGGGGAGGTCGTCCTCGGGTGCGGCGACCAGCAGGGCGCTGCCGTGGTCGGCCGTACCGCGCTGCCGGGCGCGGGCACGGGCGTACGCCAGGGTCTGCAGCCCGGGTACGTACGACGACACCACGGCGTCGAGCGCGGCGCCGCAGCCGTCGCGTTCGCAGTCGGGAGCCGTGCACTGGGCCGCGTGCAGCGGCAGGGCGCTGAAGGGGCCGGTGGGGACCCACCAGATGCGCGGCCAGTCGGCGTGTTCGGGGACGGGGTCCGCCGAGCCGATCAGCTTCAGCACCGGGCGCACGATCTTGTGCCAGGTCCACGCGAGCGTCTCGCGGACCGTGTTGCCCGCGGCGACGAGCTGGTGCGGGGACGGACGGGACGTACCCTGCGCGTTGATGGCGTCCACGGCGTCCCGCAGCTCCCGTGCCGCGGCGGTGATCTCGTCGGCCTCCGCTTCGAGGTGCAGGGCGGTGATCGACCCGTGTGTGATGACGAGGGCGTGGCAGAAACGTCTGCCGTGGTTGAGGACGACTGCCGGGCCGTCGGCCGCGAGCGCCCTCAACTCGTCGGCGGCGAGGGGCCGCAGGAACCCCTCGAAGCCGGGCTGTGCGCGGATGCGCCGTACGAGGCCGTCGAGTTCGCGGGAGGCGCGCAGTCCTGCCAGCCGCGCCCACTCGGCGTCGCCGGCGGCGGCCGTCTCGGGCTGCGCGTCGAGTTGTTCGGTCAGCCGCTCGAACTCGTCGGCCAGCTCGGGGTGCACGGAGCGCAGGTCGCCGATGTCGGCGCGGGCCTCGATCCGCCGGCCGAGCAGAAGACCTCGGCCGCGCTCCAGCAGTTCTGCGGCACGGTCGACCTCGGGGCCTTCGGCCCTGCGCTCAAGGGGGGCGGGTACGGGCGGAATCTGCCCCGCCTCGACCGCGCGCACGCTCTGTTCGAGGGCCTTCACATGAGCGGGGAGCCGGTCGGCGAGCGCTTGGCCGACGAGGTGGGCGAGGACCAGCTCGGTGACCGAGCGGATGTCCCCTTCGAAGCTCGACAGACCGTGCTCGGCGGACGCCTGGTCGCTGCCCCGGTCGGTGACGCCGGCCATGGCCTCGATGCCGGCTTCGAGATGTGCCAGGGCTTGGTCGACCCGGGGCTGACCCCGGCCGAGCGCACCGGCCGCGGCCCCGATCTCGCCGTGGGCCCGCATCCACACCGGGATCGCGGTGTCGTGCCAGGCGTCGGGGTCCGCGACGCCGGAGAGGCGGTCCTGGAGGGGCCCCATGAGGGAGGAGAGCAGGTCGTCCGGGGTGCCGGGGCGGGGAGTGCCCTGGGTGGTGGTCACCTCCGGCAGGCGGCCCCGGCCGATGAGGTCGAGAACGGTCCGCATCGCGGCGCCCGCATCCACCGGGGCACCCTCCGGCATCTCGTCCGTCAGGACGCGGCTCAGTTCCTCCGCCTCGGCCAGCAGGGCCTGCGCCCGCTCCGGTTCGGTGGCCCGGAGCGCGATGGCACGCTGTGCGAGCGCCCGGGCGAGCGTCATCGCGATCATCGGCCGCATGAGGTGTCCGGGGGCGCACCGGGCGAAGGTCGCCCGGCACTGGTCGACCACGTCGTCGCTGAGGTCCCGGCGCGGGCCGCCGCCCGGTCCCACGGTCTCGACGAGGTCGACGTAGGCGTCGCCCATCAGGTCGTACCAGGGCCGGTCGGCCCCGGTGGTCCCGGCGCGGGTGGCGTCCCTCATGCGGCGGGCGATCCGCCGGGCCCGTTCCAGCTGGGCCGGTTCATGGCCGAACAGGTAGTTCTGGAGGGCGTTGTGCAGCTCGGTGCGGCCCGCCAGGAGCTCCTTGTCGGTCTCGGACAGTACCGGTTCGCCGGGCCGGGGCTCCGCCTCTGGCGCCGGCATGCCGGGCACACCCGGCGCCGAGGCGAGCAGGGCCGCCGCCTCGCGTGCGCCCTCCGCGTCGAAGCGGCCGATCGACAGGGTCGTGAGCGCGTCCGCGAGCATCCGGTCGAACTCGCCCGGAAGGTCGGACGCGTGCGCGCGGGCGTCGCGCAGCAGCCTGACGACCTCCTCGAGCTCGGTGAGGCGGGGGCGGCCGGCGGACCGGGCGGACAGGGCGGCACCGAGCGCGGCGGAGAGGTAGGGCCGCAGGGTGGTGTCGTCCTCGCCCATGTCCTCGATGAGCTCCCGGATGATCTCGATGTCGGCGTCGAGGTTCTCGGGGCCGGCCAGGCGGACGTCGCCCATGCGGGTCAGCTGCTCCACCATGCCGCGCATGGCGTCGTCCGGAACGTCCCCCGTGCCGACCGAGGCCATGGCGACGGGCAGCGCCACCGCGAACAGGCCCCGCCGCAGCAGGTCCGAGGCCAGAAACCCGGCCGGGGCACCTGCCGCCAGCTCCTCGGTCAGTTCCCGGCACTCCGCCGCGAGCAGCCCGGCCCGGGCCGGCTCGGTGTCGCACAGTGCCTCGGCACGCAGCCCGGTGAGCGCGGCCAGTACGGCGACGTAGGCGTGGCGGTGCGGCCGGTCGGCGGGGAGGGCGGCGACGGCGGTGCGGTAGCGGGCGATCCGCTCGTCGGAGGTGTCGTCGGGCTCGAATCCGGCGGCCAGACCGGCGAGTTCGAGGTCGATGTCGAGGGCGCCGCCCGTGTGCGCGGCGCCCTCCCGGACCCGTTCGACGAATCGCCCGAGGAGCGGGGCGACCCGCTCCAGGTCGTCCGGGTCCCCGCTCCGGCCGGCCTCCTTCAACTCCCGGTATGCGGAGAGCATTTCCCGCTGCTCGTCACTCAGCACCCCGGCCGAGTCGAGCAGTTCCATGGCCTCCGCGGCCGCCTCCTCGTCCTCGCGCTCCGCCGCGAAGGCCGCGAGCGCCCGGCCGAGCGCGGTGGTCACCTCGGGGTGCGCGGGATGCCCGGCGGGGGTGGCCGCCAGGGCCGTACGCAGCCGTCGTACGGCGCAGGCGACGCGGCCCGCGTCGTGCTCGGCGATGCCCGCGTCCGCGAGGGTCACGCCGACGACCAGGTCGCGTTCGCCGGGCCAGGTGACGGGCTGGGCGTCCAGCATGCGCAGGAAGCGCAGCCCGTCGGCGGTCTCCGGGGTGACCGCGCCGTCGGGTGCCGCCGCGACCAGTTGTTCGACCAGGGTGAGCCGGGGCGCACCGAGCAGCCGTGCGGCGTCCACCACCGTGCGCAGGGTGGCCGCGGCGACGGCCCGCGCCCCCTCGACGTCGAACAGCCCCGGCTCGACGGCGGCGAGCCGCGTGCACACCGCCCGCCCGTACCGGGCCGCGGCTGCCAGCCCGTCCGGGTCCGCCGCCGACTGGAAGCGGGTCATGTGGAGGTCGTGGGCCTGGACGGCCAACTCCACGAATCCCACGTGGTCCTCGGCCAGTACGTACTCGAACGAGGTGTCCGACCAGGCGAGGGCGGACTCGAGGGCGGCCGTCCTGGCCTGCTGCGGCCCCTCGACCGCGACAGTGAAGTACGCCGCGCTCATCAGATGCGCGAACCGCGCCTCGTGGGACGGGTCGGCGGGGTCGAAGCCCTCCGTCAGGGCCTCGGGAAACCCGGCGCCGTCGGGGACGCGCGGGCACAGGAACCCGAAGGTACCCGACACGAGGGTCAGATTCTGTGCCGCGTCGGGGTCCTCGGCGCCCTGGTGGCGGAGCCAGAAGGTCCAGAAGACGGCCGCGAGCGAGTCGAGGTCGATCGTCTCCTCGGGCGAGGGCGCGGCCTCACGCAGCAGGGCCAGCGCGTCGGCCACCGCGTCCTGATCGCGCAGGGGTGCGGGATCGCGGGCGTTCTGAGCCGTGACGAGACGTGCGACCACGCGCTCCCGAAGCTCGGACATCGCTTCCTACATTAGTCTGACCGACTGTCAGGGGGAAGGCGTGCACGGGACGTTCAGGGAGGCGGCCGTGGGGGACGGGGCGAAGGCGCACAGGGTGTACGAGGATGCCGTGGAATACCTGTGCCGCAATGTCGAGGAGCTGCGCCCGCTGATCGCCTCCGCCGTCTGGGAGTCGGCCTTCCCGGTCGTACGGGACGCGGACCCGGCCGGCACGCAGTGGCGGGACGCCGTACGTGCCCTGCACGAGGCGGTCGAGTCGGCCGGCATCCCGAACGGGCTCGGGCTGCCCGCCACCATGGGCGTGGGCGACTGGCCCGGCGCCCCCACCCCGCAGTCGGCGGGCTGGGTCTGCCCCACCGGCCGCTGTGCCAGGGTCGAGCTGCGGAACGGGGTCGCCGCCGCGACGCCGGTCTGTGCGCTGGGCGGCGGCCCGATGCGTCCGGTGGACGGCTGACGACGATGGGGCTCCTCATCGAGCTGCAGAAGCGCCTGCCCGACGGCTGGTTCCTGCGGCGGCTGCTGCCCGCCGCTCTGTTCGTCGCGGTCGCGGTCGTCGGCGGCGGCGAGTTGGGCCACGCACACTGGAACGACGTCGCCCTGGCCCACGAGCGGATCGCCGGCGCGCTGCGCACGGGCGGCGGCCTGTCCGCGAACGCCGTCGCCTCGCTCGTGCTCTTCGCGGTGCCGGTGATGGGGGCCGCGTTCGCGGTGCCGTACGCCGCGGTCGCGATCGGGGCCCTGGCGTCCGGGGCCTGGCCGTGGTGGCTGATGCCGCTGGGCCGGCGGGTGAAGGCGTGGCGGATCCGGCACTGGGTGGAGCCGGACACGCTGGCCAGGGAGTCCGTACGGGCACGCGGCGCGGGCCACGCCCTGCGCGCCGACCGGCTCGACGCGCGGGCCGCCCGCGCCAGAGCCGTCGGGCGGCCCGAGTCACCGACCTGGTCGGGCGACCGGTTCCGCCTCACCGAGGCGAACATCAGAAGGGAGACGGGCGGCGACGTCGTACACGGCTGGACCGCACTCCTGCTCGGGGCTGCCGACTCACCCCGCGCCGCGCTGGCCGAGGCCCGCGACGCCTACGACGCGGCCTGCGAGGGCCTCGCCTGGAGCACGGCGTTCGCGGTCATCGGCGCCTGGTGGTGGCCCGCGGCCCCGATCGGCGCCCTCCTCGGCCTCGCCTCCTGGCGCGCGCTGCGCCGCGCGGTACAGGCACTGTGCCGCACGACGGAGGCGGCGTTCACCCTGCGGGAGCCGGACCCGTCGACCACCCGGTCCTCACCTCGCTCCCCGGCCGCACCTCACGGCCCGGGCGTCCCGTCCGAACCAGCCCATCCGGGAGGCGGTGACGACCAGTTGGGCCCGGTCGCGGGCGTTCCCTGACCGCCATGCCCGCGTGGAGCCCGACGCGGCAGCCGGGCCGGCCACGGCCGTCCGCGAGGGGCCGGCCGGCATCAGGCGTGCCACCTCGGCCACGACAGCGGCACCAACCGCCGTATGTTCGCGACGCCGGCCACGACGACGCCGGTGCCGGCTTCCCCGCCGCGGAGGGAGACGCGGGCACGGCGGCATCGGGGCCGCCGGTTACGGCCCCAGGAGCACCGGCGGCGCCGGATGAAGCCGCTCACCGATCCGCGTCACCGAGCACTCTTTGCTCATCCTTTACCATTGAGGGAGCACTCGGCCCTCCATGAAAGGTTGTGAGCGTCCGCCCATGGGCGAGCCTCCCAGTACGCGCCACCGCGCGCCCCGTCCCGCCCTGTCCGATCATGGGACGGGGGTGACCCGATGACCGAAGTGCTCCTGCTTCTGGTGGCGATCCTGCTGTCGCTCGCCTGTGGTGCCTTCGTGGCGGCGGAGTTCTCGCTGACCACGGTGGAGCGCGGCGAGCTGGAGCGGGCCGCCGAGCGCGGCGAACGCGGCGCCGCAGGCGCCCTGAAGGCCGCACGGAACCTGACCTTCCAGCTCTCCGGCGCCCAGCTCGGCATCACCGTCACCAACCTGGTGGTCGGCATGCTCGCCGAGCCGTCCATCGCCAAGCTGCTCGCCGGCCCGTTCCGGGCGATGGGCCTGTCGGACGGCACGGCGAGTTCCGTCGCCCTCGTGCTCGGTACGGCCCTGTCGACGGTGTTCCTGATGGTCGTCGGCGAGCTGGTGCCGAAGAACTGGGCGATCTCCTCACCTCTGGCCGTGGCCAAGCGGGTGGGCAATCCGCAGCGCTGGTTCAGCGCCGCCTTCCGGCCCTTCATCACGCACCTGAACAACACGGCCAACCGTTTCGTGCGCCGGCTCGGCATCGAGCCCGCCGAGGAGCTGGCCTCCGCGCGCGGGCCGCAGGAGCTGGCGGCGCTCGCCCGGCACTCCGCCAAGGAGGGCGCACTGGAGCCGGACACCGCCGAGCTGTTCGTGCGCACGCTGAACCTGGCCGACCTCACGGCGGAGAACGTGATGACCCCGCGCGTCCAGGTCGTCGCCCTCGACACCCAGGCCACCTGCGAGGACGTGGCCAACGCGACCCGGGCCACCGGGCTGAGCCGGTTCCCGGTCTACCGGGGCACCCTGGACTCGGTCGTCGGGACCGCCCACATCAAGGACGTACTGGCCGTCCCCGCCGACCAGCGGCGCCACCGCACCGTCGCCCAGGTGATGCGCGAGCCGCTCCTCGTGCCCGAGTCCCTGACCGTCGACCGGCTGCTGGACCGGCTGGGCGGCAGGCGCACCATGGCCGTCGTCATCGACGAGTACGGCGGCACGGCCGGCGTGGCGACCCTGGAGGACATCGTCGAGGAGGTCGTCGGCGAGGTACGGGACGAGCACGACCCGCACGAGACGCCGGACCTCGCCCCCGCCGGGGCGGACCAGGAGGGGCGAGCCCTGTACTCGGCCGACGGCGCCGCCCGCACCGACCAGCTCGCGCGCGTGGGCCTGCGGGTGCCCGAGGGGCCGTACGAGACCCTGGCCGGGCTGGTCGCGACCCTGCTGGGCCGGATACCGCGGATCGGTGACACGGTCGAGGTCGCGGGCTGGCGGCTGGACGTGGTGGACGCCACCGGCCGCCGCGCGGCGCGGGTGCTGCTGCACGCGCCGCTGGACGACGAGCAGGCCCACGAGAGCGCGGAGGGGGCGCGATGACCGCCGTACAGCTGCTGATCGGGCTGGCGACCCTGGTCGTCAACGCCTTCTTCGTCGGCGCCGAGTTCGCACTGATCTCCGTGCGCCGCTCACAGGTCGAGCCGCCGGCCCAGGAGGGCGACCGGCGCGCGAAGGCCGTGCTGTGGGGCCTGGAGCACGTCTCGGCGCTGCTGGCCGCCGCCCAGCTGGGCATCACGCTGTGCACGCTGGTCCTGGGCGTGGTCGCGGAACCGGCGATCGCGCATCTGCTGGAGCCGGTGTTCCACGCGGTCGGTGTGCCCGTGAGCGCGGGTCACGCCGTGTCCTTCGTGATCGCGCTGACCCTCGCGACCTATCTGCACATGCTGCTCGGCGAGATGGTGCCCAAGAACATCGCGCTCGCCGAGCCGGTGCGCAGCGCGCTGCTGCTCGGCCCGCCGCTCGTGGCACTGTCCCGGACCCTGCGCCCGGTGATCTTCGCGGTCAACGCCTTCGCGAACGGGCTGCTGAAGGTGCTCCGGGTGGAGGCCAAGGGCGAGGTCGCGGCGACCTTCACGGACACCGAACTCGCCGAGATCGTCAAGGACGCCAGCGAGGCGGGCCTGATCGACGACCGGGCGCAGGAGCGGCTGCACGACGCCCTGGAGCTGGGCAGCCGGCCGGTGCGGGATGTCGTGGTGCCGCTGGAGCGGGTGGTGTACGCGCGCGTGGGCGTCACCCCGGAGCAGCTGGAGCGGCTGTCGGCCGAGTCGGGTTTCTCCCGGTTCCCCGTGGTCGACACGGGCCGGCGGATCGTGGGCTATCTGCACGTCAAGGACGCGCTGGATGCCTCGCCGCGGGACGTGCCGTTCCGGCTGCGGGACATGCGGTCCATCGCGCGCGTACGGGAGGGCACTCCGCTGGACGACGTGCTCACCGCGATGCGCGGCAGCCGTACGCACCTGGCGGCGGTGCTCGGCGACGACGGCCGGCTGGCCGGCCTGGTGACCATGGAGGACGTGCTGCGGGAGCTGTTCGGGCAGCCGGCTCCGGGATGACGGCGGGCCCGCCGGACGTTTCCGGGGCGACCGGCCGGCGGGTACGGACGGACCCGGCGCGACCGGCCGGGGTCCGGACCGGCCCGGGGTGACCGACCGGCTGGTATGGAGGCGGGATACCATTGCTCACGCCATGCAGACGAATCCCACACCTCCCCCGTACAGCAGCCTGGTCGCGGTCGGCGACTCCTTCACCGAGGGCATGTCGGACCTGCTGCCCGACGGCTCCTACCGGGGCTGGGCCGACCTGCTCGCCACGCGGATGGCCGCCCGCTCCCCCGGCTTCCGGTACGCCAACCTGGCCGTGCGCGGGAAGCTGATCGGGCAGATCGTCGACGAGCAGGTGGACGTGGCGGCCGCCATGAACGCCGACGTCATCACGCTGGTCGGCGGGCTCAACGACACCCTGCGGCCCAAGTGCGACATGGGCCGCGTGAAGGGACTGCTGACCGAGGCCGTGGAGCGTCTGGCGCCGTCCTGCGAGCGGCTGGTGCTGATGCGCAGCCCCGGCCGCCAGGGCCCGGTGCTGGAGCGGTTCCGGCCGCGCATGGAGGAGCTGTTCGCCTGCGTGGACGAGCTGGCCGCACGCCACGGCGCGGTCGTCGTCGACCTGTACGGGGCGCCCTCGCTCGGCGACCCGCGGCTGTGGGACGTGGACCGGCTGCATCTGACGGCGGACGGGCACCGCCGGGTCGCCGAGGCGGTGTGGCAGACGCTCGGGTACGAGCCGGAGGACACCGAGTGGCATGTGCCGCTGCCGGCCACCCTCCCGCCGGGCTGGCTGACGCGCCGGGTGGCGGACGCGCGCTTCGCCCGGCAGCACCTGCTGCCGTGGATAGGCCGGCGCCTGACCGGCCGCTCCTCGGGGGACGGCCGCCCGGCCAAGCGGCCGGAGCTGCTGCCGTACGAGGGCCCGGCGTAGCCCCACGTGCTGGGTCGCCGTTCGTCCGCGGCACCGTCGTGGCCGGTCGCGCCCACGCGGCGGAGCCGCACACGGAATACGGCCCCGCGCCCCTTCGGGGCGCTTTCGTAGGTTCCGCCGAACAGGGGCCTGGCGCTGGCCTGCACAAACCGCCAGTAGAATCTGGACACGTGACTTCTGCGCCCGCCAAGCCCCGCATCCCGAACGTCCTCGCCGGACGCTACGCCTCCGCCGAGCTCGCCACGCTCTGGTCCCCCGAGCAGAAGGTGAAACTGGAGCGGCAGCTCTGGCTCGCCGTGCTGCGCGCCCAGAAGGACCTGGGCATCGAGGTGCCGGACGACGCGATCGCCGACTACGAGCGTGTCCTCGACACCGTCGACCTGGCCTCGATCGCCGAGCGCGAGAAGGTCACCCGGCACGATGTGAAGGCGCGGATCGAGGAGTTCAACGACCTCGCCGGGCACGAGCACGTGCACAAGGGCATGACCTCCCGCGACCTCACCGAGAACGTCGAGCAGCTGCAGATCCGGCTGTCGCTGGAGCTGATGCGCGACCGTACGGTGGCCGTCCTCTCGCGCCTCGGCAAGCTCGCGGGCGAGTACGCGGAGCTGGTCATGGCGGGCCGCTCGCACAACGTGGCCGCGCAGGCCACCACCCTCGGCAAGCGTTTCGCGACCGCCGCCGACGAGCTGCTGGTCGCCTACGGCCGCGTCGAGGAGCTGCTCGGCCGCTACCCGCTGCGCGGGATCAAGGGCCCGGTCGGCACCGCGCAGGACATGCTCGACCTGCTCGGCGGTGACGCCACGAAGCTCGCCGAGCTGGAGGACCGGATCGCCGGGCACCTCGGCTTCTCGCAGGCGTTCACGTCGGTCGGCCAGGTCTACCCGCGCTCGCTGGACTACGAGGTCGTCACCGCGCTGGTGCAGCTGGCGGCGGCGCCGTCCTCGCTGGCCAGGACGATCCGGCTAATGGCCGGGCACGAGCTGGTCACCGAGGGCTTCAAGCCGGGCCAGGTCGGCTCCTCCGCGATGCCGCACAAGATGAACACCCGCTCCTGCGAGCGCGTCAACGGCCTCATGGTCATCCTGCGCGGCTATGCCTCGATGACCGGCGAGCTGGCGGGCGACCAGTGGAACGAGGGCGACGTGTCCTGCTCGGTGGTGCGCCGTGTCGCGCTGCCGGACGCCTTCTTCGCGCTGGACGGTCTGCTGGAGACCTTCCTGACCGTGCTCGACGAGTTCGGTGCCTTCCCGGCCGTCGTCGCCCGCGAGCTGGACCGCTATCTGCCGTTCCTCGCCACCACCAAGGTGCTGATGGGCGCCGTGCGGGCCGGGGTCGGCCGCGAGGTCGCGCACGAGGCGATCAAGGAGAACGCCGTGGCCACCGCGCTCGCGATGCGCGAGCAGGGCGCCGAGCGCAACGATCTGCTGGACAAGCTCGCCGCCGACGAGCGCCTGCCGCTGGACCGCGAGCAGCTCGCGGCGCTGATGGCCGACAAGCTGTCCTTCACCGGCGCCGCCGCCGACCAGGTCGGTGTGGTCGCCGGCCGGATCGAGGAGATCGTCAAGCAGCACCCGGAGGCCGCCGGTTACACCCCCGGAGCGATCCTCTGACCCGCACACCCCGCTCCCCCCGCTTCACCAAGGGGGAGCTGGAGGCCGCCCGCGACCGTCTCGTGCCGGACGTCGTCGCGGACGGCCTCCGTGTGCTGTTCTGCGGCATCAACCCGGGACTGATGACGGCGGCGACCGGTCGCCACTTCGCCCGTCCCGGCAACCGCTTCTGGCCGGTGCTGCACCTGTCGGGCTTCACGCCGAGGCTGCTGATCCCTGCCGAGCAGCGGGAACTGCTGTCGTACGGGCTGGGCATCACGAATGTCGTGGCACGGGCGACCGCGCGGGCCGACGAGCTGACCGCCGAGGAGTACGTCGAGGGCGGGCGGCTGCTGACCGAGAAGGTGACCCGGCTGCGGCCGCGGTGGCTGGCCGTGGTCGGGGTGACCGCCTACCGGGCCGCCTTCGGTGACCGCACCGCGCAGGTCGGACCGCAGGAGCGGACCATCGGGGACAGCCGGATCTGGGTGCTGCCCAACCCCAGCGGGCTGAACGCGCACTGGACGGCGGCGACCATGGCGGAGGAGTTCAGCCGGCTGCGGGTCGCGGCGCAGGCCTAGGCCCTGTCGTCACACTCCCGTCTGCCCCGCGACGCCATGCATGTTCCCCCCACTGCCTCAAGGGCGTGGGAGGTGCCCCCACTCGCCGCACCTGACACCGCAGGGCCGCCCTCCGGGCGACGACGGGAGTGTGACGACAGGGCCTAGGGGCTCTGCGTGACGGTGGCCCGGCGCGGAGTCGGGGCCGGCTGCCGACGCCACGCGGCCCGTGGTCACGGCGGAGGTATCTCCGTGACCACGGCCAGGAGCCGTATCTCGTCCGCGGGGTCCCGGTCGGCGACGCCGACGGCGACCCAGCGGCCGGCCCCCGCCAAGGGCCAGACCTCCAGCTCGTCGGTGAGCAGGCTGAGGGTGGCCCAGGGTTCCGGTATCTCCTCGCCACGGCTCAGGCGCAGGCGCACCGTGAGCTGGCCCCACAGCGGCTGACGGCCCCAGCGGTCGTGCAGCCGCTCCGCTATGGCCTCCCGGTACGCCTGGAAATCCGTAGCCGTCCGCTGCCGCACCGAGGCGTGGCCCACTCGCATCCCGTGGCTCGTCTCTAACGCCACGGTGGCGTAACCGGGTCCTGCCGTGCCCGACTCGGACCGGCCGTGCTCCACCGGGAACTCCCGGGCGCACAGCCGGTCGATCACAGCGAGGTGGTTCGCGATGTCCATGTGATCCAGTAAAGCGGGCACCACTGACAATTGGCGGGCTGTCAGGCGTCCCTGCGGTCCAGGGCCCACGCGCCCGCAAGCAGCGCGGCCACCGACCACAGCGCGGTCACCGCGAGCCCGCTCCACGGCCCCAGGGCGCCGTCCCAGGTGCTGTGCAGGGCGACTTGGCCGGCCCGGTCGGGGAGGAAGTCGGCGACGCCTCCGGACAGGTCGCCGATGACGAAGGACACGATCAGCAGGAACGGGATCAGCACGGACAGGGTCGCGACACCGCTGCGCAGCACGGCCGCGAACCCGGCCGCGAACAGCGCCATCAGCGTCAGGTGCAGTGCGCAGCCGACCGCGCCGCGCAGCCCCTCGCCCCAGGTCGGCCCGGAGGCCCCGAGGATCGACTTCCCGACCAGCAGGGTGACCAGCCCGGTGAGGAGACCGACGGCCAGCACGGGCAGGGCGATCGCGGCGGCCTTGGCGGCGAACCACCGCAGGCGGTCGGGCACCGCCGACAGCGTCAGCCGCAGTGCGCCGCCCCGGAACTCGGCCGAGACGGCCGTCGTGCCGAAGCCGATCGCCGCGATCTGGCCGAAGCTGACGCCGGAGAACACCGAGTACAGCGGGTCCGAGCCGTCGGCGTCGGCAGCCGCGAGAGCCGAGAACGCGGCGGTGACGAGGGGGACGGCGGCCAGGCTGCCGACGAGCGGGCGCAGGGTACGGATCTTGATCCACTCGGCGTGCAGAACGGGTGTGAACTCCATGCTCAGGCCTCCTGGGGCAGTGCGGTGAACTCGGCTTCGGCGGCGGTCAGATCGAGATAGGCCTCCTCCAAGGTGGCCTCGTGCGCGGCCAGTTCCAGGACGGGCAGGCCCGCCTGGGCCATGAGCCGGCCGATGTCGTCCACGCGTGCGTGCCGCACGGTGCGGGATCCGTCCGGGTCCGGGGAGGCGGCGAGGCCGTGTCGGGCGAGCAGGTCGTCCAGTGCGGCGGGCTCGCTGGTGCGGATCCTCACGTGCGGCCGTACGCGCGCGTGGATGAACTCCTGGACCGGTGTGTCGGCCAGCAGCCGCCCTCGTCCGAGGATCACCAGGTGGTCGGCGAAGGCGGCGGTCTCGCCCATCAGATGGCTGGAGACCAGGACCGTGCGGCCCTCCCCGGCGAGCCGGCGCAGCAGTGTGCGGATCCAGACGATGCCTTCGGGGTCGAGGCCGTTGGCGGGTTCGTCGAGCAGGACGACCTCGGGGTCCCCGAGGAGTGCGGCGGCGATGCCGAGCCGCTGGCGCATGCCGAGGGAGTAGGTGCGTACCCGGCGCCGGGCCACGTGGGCGAGTCCGGTCTCCTCCAGGACGGCGTCGACCCGGCGGTCGGGGATGCGGTTGCTCGCGGCGAGGGCGCGCAGGTGGTCACGGGCGCTGCGGGAACCGTGCGCGGCCCGGGCGTCGAGCAACGCGCCGACCCGGCGCAGCGGTTCACGCAGGGTCGCGTAGGCGTGGCCGCCGATGGTGGCGGTGCCCGAGGTGGGCCGGTCGAGGCCGAGGACGAGGCGCATGGTGGTGGACTTGCCGGCGCCGTTGGGGCCGAGGAAGCCGGTGACGCGGCCGGGGCGCACGCTGAAGGTGAGCTGGTCCACGGCCCGCCGTCCGCCGTACTCCTTGCTGAGGTCGCGTACGTCGATGCTGGTCATGGCAACAGCCTTGCCGTCCGGGGGTGTCGGGGCCTCCCCCGCCGGTGGGGAGCGTCTCCCCCGTGCGAGGGAGGCCCGTTGCCGGTGCCGCCTGCGACGATGGCGTCATGCCCCGCATGATCCGTTTCCTGCGCCCGCTCCTGCGCGGGACGACGTACACGCGCCTGCTGCATCTGTGGGTGCCGATGCTGGCGGTCAGCATCTGGCTCTTCATCGGCCCGTCGGTCCCCTGGGTGCCCGCGCTGGTGCTCGTCCCGCTCGGGCTGGTGCCCACGGTGCGCAGGGGCGAGGGTGTGCAGGCACGGCTGCTGCTCACGCCCGGGGAGGCGGAGCCGGACATCTCGCAGGCGCCGTCGGCGACCTGGCGGGACCGGGGGCGCACGGTGCTCTGGCTGGAGCTGCGGATGCTCCTGGGCGCGGCGGCGATGTTCGCCACGGTGTGGCTGCTCGTCACCGGCTTCGAACTGGCGCGGTGCGCCTGGGGGCGGGCGCCGTCCGGGGTGCCGCTGATGGAGGGGCTGCCGCCGTACCGAGCCTGGGCCCTGCTGGCACCGCTGCCGCTGTTCGCCCTGTACGGCGTGGTGGTCGGACTCGGCGAGCTGATCACCTTGTGCGCGCGCCGGCTTCTGGGCCCCTCCGCGGCCGAGCGGCTGGCCGCGCTGGAGGAGCGGACCGAACAACTGCTGGAACGGACCCGTATCGCGCGTGAGTTGCACGACTCGATCGGGCACGCCCTGACGGTGGCGGTGGTGCAGGCCGGCGCGGCGCGGGCGGCGGGCGATCCGGAGTTCACCGACCGCGCGCTCGACGCGATCGAGGAGACCGGGCGGGCGGCCCTGGAGGACCTGGAGCGGGTGCTGGGCGTGCTGCGGGAGGCCGAGCGGCCGGTGAGCGCCCGGCCCACGCTGGCCGACGCCGGCCGGCTCCTGGAGTCGGCGCGGGCCTCCGGCGCGAAGGTCGACGCCGAGGTGACGGGCCCGGTCGCGGCCGTCCCCGGGCCGGTGTCCCGGGAGGGGTACCGGATCCTGCAGGAGGCGCTCACCAATGTGCTGCGGCACGCGGGCGCCGTGCCCGTACGGGTCCGGGTCGCGGTCACCGACGGCCGGCTCGCGCTGGAGGTCCGCAATCCCCTGCCGGGCACGATACCCGGCCCCGGGCGGGGCAGCGGCCTGCGCGGCATACGGGAGCGGGCCGCGCTGCTCGGGGGCAGTGCCCGAACCGGCCCGGACGAGGGCGACTGGCAGGTGTGCGCGGAGCTGCCGATCAGCTGATCTAGTCTGGCCGGATGCCGGTCACCGTACTCCTCGTCGACGACGAACCCCTGGTCCGCGCCGGTCTGCGGGCCGTGCTGGAGGCGCAGCCCGACATCGAGGTGGTGGGCGAGGCCGCCGACGGGGCCGCGGTCGTGCCGCTGGTGCGGCAGCTGCGCCCGGACGTCGTCGCCATGGACGTCCGCATGCCCTTGCTGGACGGCATCGAGGCCACGCGCGTGGTGCTGCGCACGGTGGCCGAACCACCGAAGATCCTCGTGGTGACGACCTTCGAGGACGACGAGTACGTGTACGAGGCCCTGCGCGCGGGCGCCGACGGGTTCCTGCTGAAGCGGGCCCGCCCGGCCGAGATCGTGCACGCGGTACGGCTGGTAGCGGCGGGCGAGTCACTGCTGTTCCCGGCCTCCGTACGACGTCTCGCCGCCCGGTACGGCGACGGCGACCGGCCGGCGCGTGCCGCGCTGGAGCGGGCCCGGCTGACCGAGCGGGAGGCGGAGGTGCTGCGGCTGATGGCGCGCGGGCTGTCGAACGCGGAGATCGCGGCGCGGCTGGTCGTGGGCACGGAGACGGTGAAGTCGCATGTGAGCGCCGTGCTCACCAAGCTCGGCGCGCGCGACCGCACCCAGGCGGTGATCGCGGCGTACGAGTCGGGGTTCGTCGAGCCGGGGTGAGCCGCTCCTGATGCGGAACCCGGCACTCGCCGGGGTGCGCCGGGCCGAGTACGATCCGCCCAACACGCGCGCGAGCTGGGAGGACGGACGGTGGGGCAGCTGACCGGCGGCGATCCCTCGCTGCTGCGGAGGATCAATTCCGCGGTGGTGCTGCACGCGCTGCGTGCCACGGACTGCGCGACGCTCACCGAGATCACCCGGGTCACCGGACTGTCCCGGCCGACGGTGGAGGGGGTCGTCGAAGGGCTCATCGACGGCGGGCTCGTCGTGGAGACGGCGGCCGACGAGAGCACCGCGCGCCGTCAGGGGCGGCCGGCGCGCCGGTTCCGGTTCCGGGCCGAGGCGGGGCATCTGCTGGGCCTGGAGATCGGGCCGCACCGGGTCGCCGCGCTGCTGTCCGGCTTGGACGGCCGGGTACTGGGCGCGCAGGCCAAGGAGGTCGACGAGACGGCCACGGCGGACGAGCGGCTGGAGAGGCTGCGTGGCGCGGTCGCCGAGCTGCTGCGGCGCGCCGGGGTGGCACGCGGCTCACTGCGGGCCGTGGGCGTGGGCACCCCGGGGATCGTGGAGGCCGACGGCACGGTGCGGCTGGGCACGGCGCTGCCGCAGTGGACGGGACTGAGGCTGGGTGAGCGGCTCAGCCGTTCCTTCAAGTGCCCGGTGCTGGTGGAGAACGACGCCAACGCGGCGGCCGTCGCCGAGCACTGGAAGGGCGCGGCGGCCGAGTCGGACGACGTGGTGTTCGTGCTGGCCGGGCTGAGCCCGGGGGCGGGTGCGCTGATCGGCGGTCGGCTGCACCGCGGCTACGGCGGGGCGGCCGGGGAGATCGGCGCGCTGCATCTGCTGGGCCGGGAGGTGACTCCGGAGACGCTGCTGTCCACCACCGGCGAGCCGCTGCACCCGCTGGACGAGCAGGCGGTCGCCGAGGTGTTCGCGCTGGCCCGTCAGGGCGACCAGCGGGCGGGGGCCGCCGTGGAGCGGTTCATCCAGCGGCTCGTGCACGACGTGGCCGCGCTGGTGCTGGCGCTCGATCCGGAGCTGGTCGTGATCGGCGGCTGGGCGGCCGGCCTCGACGGCGTCCTGGAGCCGTTGCGCCGCGAACTGGCCCGCTACTGCCTGCGGCCGCCTCGGGTGGCGCTGTCCGTGTTGGGTGAGGCGGCCGTGGCCACGGGGGCGCTGCGCTTGGCTTTGGACCATGTCGAGGAGCAGTTGTTCGCCGTGGACGGAGCGGTGACCCGGCGCTGAGCCTCTCCGTGCCGGGCGCGGGTGGTCCTGCCGGCGCGGCGCCGCGCCGGCTGGTCGCGCCGGCGCGGCGGAGCCGCACATCTGCTACAGCCCCGCGCCCCTGAGGGACCCGCTCCTGCGGGGGCGTCCAGGAGGTACCCGGTGATCAGGAAGCCTGGCGCTGGGGGCCGTGGTGTATTTCCACTCCCGGTGTGTCACCGAAGGTCAGTCGGCAGGTGTCGGCGCGGTACGTCGCCACGGAGAGGGCTGCCGTGCGGCCCTCGGCGAAGAAGCGGGTGGTGACGACCAGGACGGGGGAGCCGGGGAGCCGGTCGAGTTCCTTGGCGTCGTCCGCGCGGGCGGAGCCCAGCTCGACGGCGCGGTCCTGGCCCTCGAGCGTCAGGTGCTGGAGTTCGCGCAGCACCGCACGCGCGCGTGCCGCGCCGGACGGGGCGTCGATCGCGCTGAGGTCGGGCACCGCGGCCGCCGGGACGTAGAGCAGTTCGGTGGCGACCGGCTGGCCGTGGGACATCCGGGAGCGGCGCACCGTGTGGACGGGCTCGTCCGCGCCGGTCTCCAGGGCCGTGGCGACGGCCGCGGGGGGCACCGCCTGGTCGCAGTCGAGGGGCTGCCAGGCGTCCGAGGGGGCGCCCGGCCAGGCGTGCTGCTCGATGCCGACGGCCACGCCCACGCGCGGAGGTGCGACGGTCGTACCGACGCCCCGGCGGCGCTGCAGCCGGCCTTCCAGCTCCAGCTGTTCGAGGGCCTGGCGGAGCGTGGCGCGGGCCACGCCGAAGCGGGCGGCGAGGTCGCGCTCGTTGGGCAGGATCTCGCCGACCGAGAACTCGGAGTCCAGTGCCTCGGTCAGCACGGTCTTGAGATGCCAGTACTTCGGTTCCGGCACCGATTCCAGCTGCGTGGTCCCCACCCTGTCCTCCGCAAGAGCCGTGGTCCGGCGGTTTTTAGCGCCCTTGTTTATTAAAGGTTGTTGCACTTCTCTGCGACCATAGGGCGGCCTTCACCCTTGGTCAAGACCAATCCTGGATCCCTTGGGCACCCTTCAGCCGGCCTGCCGCGGAGCGTTCACGAGGCGTTCGTACGCGCCGGTGTGTGTGACATCGCGGCAAAGCCCCCGTCGCAGGACGGGGGCTCACGGGGCGTGCGGGGTTCAGATGTCGGCGAGGTGCCGCAGCTTGTCCGGGTTGCGGACGACGTACACGGTCGTGACGCGGCCGTCGGCGACGTCCACCTGGACCAGGCTGTCGGGCTTGCCGCCGGACAGGACCAGCAGCGCCGGGCCGCCGTTGGACTCCAGGAACCGGTACGACAGGGCCGCCTGCGGCTGCTGCCGTGCGACGCCGATGAGGAAGCGGCCGACCTTGTCGGCGGTGTGCAGGATGCGCACCGGCGCCTTGGCCTTGCCGCCGCTGTCGCCGACCAGGCGGACGTCCGGGGCGAGCAGGGACATGAGCCCGTCCAGGTCACCGCCGCCCGCTGCGGTGAGGAAACGTTCGGTCAGTTCGCGCCGCTGGGCGGGGTCGACCTCGTAGCGCGGCCGCCGTTCGTCGACGTGCCGGCGCGCCCGCCCGGCGAGTTGCCGTACCGCCGTCTCGGCGCGGTCGAGCAGGACGGCGATCTCGGCGTACGGGTAGCCGAACGCCTCCCTGAGCACGAAGACGGCCCGCTCCAGCGGCGACAGCGACTCCATGACGACCAGGACGGCGAGGGAGACGCTGTCGGCCAGCAGGGCCTGGTCCGCCGCGTCCGGGGCGGCGTCCGCGAACTCGGTGAGATACGGCTCCGGGAGCCAGGGCCCGACGTACGCCTCACCGCGCGCCTGCACCTGGCGCAGTCGGTCGATGGCCAGGCGGGTGGTGACGCGCACCAGGTAGGCGCGGGGTTCGCGGACCTCCGCCCGGTCGGTGCGGGACCAGCGCAGCCAGGCGTCCTGGACCACGTCCTCGGCGTCGGCCACCCGGCCGAGCATGCGGTAGGCGACCCCCGTCAGCAGGGGGCGGTGCGCTTCGAAGAGGTCGGTCGCGGCGTCGGTGGTCACCGCCCCATCCCATCCGACACGCGGCGGGTGTGTCCACCCGGAATCGGCCCGTCCGGCACCGGTCCGGATCACAATGACCGCGGACCGCCGGGGGTCGGCGGCCGGCGACCTGGAGGTGGCCTATGCGGTACGCGGTGCTGGGCACGGGCGAGGTGGGCCGCACACTGGGCGGCAGGCTGGTGGAGCTGGGGCACGAGGTGACCCTCGGTTCCCGCGTCAAGGACAACCCGGTGGCGCTGGAGTGGGCCACGGCAGCGGCGGAGCGCGCCCGCGCGGGCACGTTCGCGGAGGCCGCCGCCGCGGCCGAGGTGGTCATCAACGCGGTGGGCGGCCGGGTGGCGCTCGACGCCCTGCGGGCGGCCGGGGCGGAACACCTCGACGGCAAGGTCGTGGTGGACGTCTCCAACCCCCTGGCCTTCGAGGACGGCCAGGCGCGTCTGGACCCGGTGGAGTCGGACAGCGTCGGCGAGCAGATCCAGCGGGCCTTCCCGCACGCGCGCGTGGTGAAGGCGCTGAACACGGTCAACTGCCAGGTGATGGTGGATCCGGGGCGGGTGCCGGGAGGACACCACCTGTTCGTGTGCGGCGAGGACGCCGGGGCCAAGCGGCAGGTGACGGGCCTGCTCGGGGAGTTCGGATGGCCTGCGCAGCGGGTGGTGGACCTGGGCGGGATCCGCGCGGCGCGGGCGATGGAGATGTATCTGCCGCTGTGGCTGACCATGATGCGGCAGTTCGGCACCGCGGACTTCAACATCGAGGTGCGCCGGGCGGATTGACGGCCGGGGAGCGAGATGTACGCCGACCGGGGGCTACCAGCCGGTAGCAATTGCTGACAAGCTGTCTACGGCGTCCGTCAGTACCCAGCCGAGGAGCACCCCATGTCCGCCACCGTCTCCTTCAAGGTCCCCACTCCCCACGGCCCGAAGGACGTGGCCGTGTCCTACGCGCGCGTGGGACACGGTGAACCGCTGGTCCTGCTGCACGGCATCGGCCATCACCGGCAGGCCTGGGACCCGGTCGTGGACATCCTCGCCACCGAGCGCGACGTGATCGCCGTCGACCTGCCGGGCTTCGGCGCGTCCCCGGCGCTGCCGGACGGCCTCGCCTACGACCTGCCGACCACCAACTCCGTCCTCGGCGCCCTGTTCGACACGCTGGAGCTGGACCGCCCGCACGTCGCGGGCAACTCGCTGGGCGGCCTGCTCGCCCTGGAGCTCGGCCGGGAGAAGCTCGTACGCTCCGTCACGGCGCTCTCCCCCGCCGGGTTCTGGACACAGGCCGAGCGCCGGTACGCCTTCTCGGTACTGCTCGCGATGCGGGGCATCGCCCAGCGGCTACCGCTGCCGCTGGTGGAGCGGCTCTCGCGCACCGCGGCCGGCCGCACCGCGCTGACGAGCACCATCTACGCCCGCCCCGCGCGCCGCGCCCCTGAGGCCGTGGTCGCCGAGACACTCGCGCTGGTGGGCGCCCCCGGGTTCCAGGCGACACTGCGGGCGGGTGCCGCGGTGCAGTTCACCGACGCTCTGCCGGGCCTGCCGGTCACGGTGGCCTGGGGCAGCCGGGACCGGCTCCTGGTCCGCCGTCAGGGCGTACGGGCCAAGCAGCTGATCCCGCACGCCCGGCTGGTGCGGCTGCCCGGCTGCGGACACTGCCCGATGAACGACGACCCGGCGCTGGTCGCGCGGGTCATCCTGGACGGCAGCACAGCCGCACAACCGGCCTGTGGCGGCCGGGCTTCGGGCCACTGAAGGGCGTGGCGGTACGGCGGGTACGGCCACCGGCGTCGATCCCCGCACGGACGACGCCGGCGCGCTGTGCGGGCGGGCGTGGAGTCGGAGGATCCTTCCGGCGCGCCGGGCATCACGTGCCCCCACTCGGCGCGCACCGGCACGGTCCGCCCCGCTCCCGCGGGCCGTGCCAGGCCATGGCGCCCCGCCCGGCGACTCCGCCCCAAGGCCCGTTGTTCACTCGGGGTTTCCGTGCGCGCCGCAGCGTCCCAGTAGGTGTGGCTCTGCACACTGGCCGGACCCCGTCCTTGGAGGCGCAGCCATGTCAGACCGTCCGTTCCCCGGCCGCCGCAGCGTTCTGCGCGGCTCCCTCGCCGCGTCGGCGGCGCTCACCCTGCCCGTCGGCCTCGGCGCGGCCCCGGCGTTCGCCCGCTCCGGGCGTCCCCAGGCGGGCTGGGGCGTGCAGGCGGGCGATGTGACCTGCGACTCGGGCCTGGTGTGGGTGCGTTCGGACCGGCCGGCCCGGATGATCGTGGAGACCTCGGCCACCGAGTCGTTCCGCGACGCACGCAGATGGCACGGCCCGCTGCTGGGCTCCGGCACGGACTTCACCGGCACCACCCGGCTGCACGGCCTGCCGTCGGGCGAGCAGATCCACTACCGCGTACTGCTCGCCGACCCGGACGACCCGCGCCGTACCGGCGAGCCGGTCACCGGAACCTTCCGTACCGCGCCCGCCCGGCGCCGCCAGGGCGTGCGGTTCGTCTGGTCCGGCGACCTGGCCGGGCAGGGCTGGGGCATCAACGAGTCCATCGGCGGCTACCGCATCTTCGACGCCATGGCCAAGGTCGACCCGGACTTCTTCCTGTGCAGCGGCGACAACATCTACGCCGACGGACCGATCGCGGCGACCGCGGCCCTGCCCGGCGGCGGTGTGTACCGGAACGTCACCACCGAGGAGAAGTCGCACGTCGCGACCACCCTGGACGACTACCGCGGCAACTTCCGCTACAACCTGCTGGACCCGGCGCTGCGCCGGTTCAACGCGCAGGTGCCGAACATCGTCCAGTGGGACGACCACGAGGTCCGCAACAACTGGTACCCGGGCGAGGTCATCGGCACCGGCACCCCCTACCCGGCCGGCACGAAGCTCGACGACCTGGCGCTGCGCTCGCGGCAGGCGTTCTCCGAGTACTTCCCGATCTCGACCCTCAGCGCGCGCCCGGACGGCCGGATCTACCGGGTCGTCCACCACGGTCCGCTGCTCGACGTGTTCGTGCTCGACATGCGCACCTACCGCAACGCGAACTCCCCCGACGACCAGACCACGGACCCGGTGGGCATCCTCGGCCGCGAGCAGCTGGAGTGGCTCAAGCGGGAACTCGCCAAGTCCCGCGCGGTGTGGAAGGTGATCGCCAACGACATGCCGCTCGGCCTGGTCGTACCCGACCCGGTGGAGGGCAAGCCCGACTTCGAGGCCGTGGCGCAGGGCGACCCGGGTGCGCCGCTCGGCCGTGAGCTGCAGATCGCCGAGCTGCTGCGCTTCATCAAGCACCGGCGGATCACCGGCACGGTGTGGCTGACGGCCGACGTGCACCACACCTCCGCCCAGCACTACGACCCGTCGCGGGCCGCGTTCAAGGACTTCGAGCCGTTCTGGGAGTTCGTCTCCGGACCGCTCAACGCCGGCGCCTTCCCGGCCAACGCCCTGGACGGCACCTTCGGCCCGGACCGGGTGTTCGTCAAGGCACCCACCACGGCCAACGTGTCTCCGGCCGAGGGATACCAGTTCTTCGGCGAGGTCGACATCGACGGCGACAACGGCGCGTTGACGGTGCGGCTGCGCGAGTACGACGGCAGCGTGCTGTTCACCCGGACACTCCAGCCGGGCCGGGTCGGTCAGTAGGGACCCGGGCGGTACGGGGCGACCCGACCGTGAAAAATCCAGCAAAAGGGACGGAGCATGCTTTACTCATCGGTCACAAACCGTTCGTGATCACGCAACACCCTTCCTTCACAGTGGCTGCATGACTGGAGACATGTCGAATGTGACCCGGGTGAAGCACGGACGCCCCGTGCACCACTGGCGGCGGGACCTCGTGGAGCTCGCCGCCCTGTTCACGGCCGTCGCGGTCGCCGACGCGGTGGCGAACCTGGTCGGGCACGGCCCCGACGGTCCCGCGCTGCTGGTGATCTCGGCGCTCGCACTGGCCGCGACGGCCGGCTTCCACACCTGGTGGGCACGGCGCCACGGACACGCACCGCCGACCGGTGATACCGGTGCCCGGCCGGCCGCCGAGACGCGGTCGGCCGGGCCCTCGGCGCAGCCCGACGAGGCCGCGGACGACGTGGCCGGCACCGGCACGCTGTGGCGGATGCGGACGACGGTGAAGGACGAGCCGGGCTCCCTGGCGGCGCTGTGCACGGCGCTGGCCGAGCGGCGCGTCGACATCCTGAGCCTCCAGACGCACCCGCTGGCCGACGGCACCGTGGACGAGTTCCTGCTGCGGGCGCCCGGCGCGCTGGCGGCGGCCGGGATCTCCCGGGCGGTCGCACTGGCCGGCGGCACGTCCACCTGGATCGAGCGGGCCGACGCCCACGACCTGGTCGACGCCCCCACCCGGGTCCTCGGGCTGGCCGCGCGCACCGCACTGGACGCCGCCGAACTGCCGCTCGCACTGCGGCAGTTGCTGGGCCGGTGCACGATCCGCTCGCTGCCCGGGACACCGGTCGGCGGTGGCCGCGGGCCGGAGCCTGTACCGGTCGAGGGCGTGCTGCAGGACACCGTACTGCGGCTGCCGACGCCGGACGGCGGGGTGCTCACCGTGGAGCGGCCGTATCTGCCGTTCACGCCGACCGAGTTCGCCCGGGCCCGGGCGCTGGTGGAGCTGGACAACCGGCTCGGGCCGCGGATCCCGCGCGGCAAGGACGTGCTGACGCTGCCGGAGGGCAGCGACATCACCGTCCGCCGCGTCGACACCGGAGACCTGAGCGCCGCCAAGGCGATGCACGAGCGGTGCTCGCCGCGCACCCTCGGGCTGCGCTACCACGGCCCGGTCGGCGACGCGGACCGCTATCTGAACCACCTGCTCAGTCCCCGTTTCGGCCGGACGCTGGCCGCGCAGACCGCCTCCGGACGCATCGTCGGCCTCGGGCATCTGCTCTGGGACGGCGACGAGACCGAGGTCGCGCTGCTGGTCGAGGACGACTGGCAGCAGCGCGGCATCGGCGGCGAGCTGCTCGACCGGCTGGTGGCGATGGCCGTGGAGGCCGGCTGCGAGAGCGTGTACGCCGTGACGCAGGCGTCCAACACCGGCATGGTCGCCGCGATGCGCGGCCTCGGGCTGCCCCTGGACTACCAGATCGAGGAGGGCACACTGGTCATCACGGCCCGCCTGGACAGCTCCCCGGTCGGGCAGCGCTCGCCGTATGACACCGGCCTGCGCCACGTCGGCGACCCGGCCAAGCGCGACTGACCCAGACCGGCCGTGGCCCGCCCCCGTCCCCCACGCCTGGCCCGGCACCGGCGGTCGGGCCAGACCGCGACACGAAGCGGGACCCGGACCGCGTTCGGCAGCCCGGGGCGGGGCCTGCGGGGCGGGGCCGGCAGTCCGGAGCGGGGCCAGTGGTCCGGGGCAAGGCCAGCGGTCCGGCGGGCCGGTCCGGCGGCGGGCTGGTGATCCCGGGCGAGGCCGGTGATCCCAGGCGGCACCGGTCATCCCGAGCGAGGCCGGTGATCCCAGACGGGGCCAGTGATCCCAGCGGCATCGGTGGTCCCGGACAGCGCCGGTGACCCCGGACCGCACCGGCAATCCCGGACAGGGCCGATGCCCCCGGACGGCACCGGCAATCCCAGACGGCACCGGTGATCCCCAAGGTCTCCATGAAGGCAGCCGGCCATGGGTCCGCCGCGACGGCGCTCAGCCACGGTGGTGGTGTCCGGCGGTGCCGAACCGGGCGCAGCCCGCGCCCGGCCGCGACCGCTCAGCGCACCGCTTCCCGCAGCGGCACCGGCGTCCGGGCCGGCTCCCCCAACGCCTGGTCGAGGTCCGCCCACAGGTCGTCCACGTCCTCCAGTCCCACCGACAGCCGCAGCAGCCGGTCGCTCACACCCGCCCCGCGCCGGTCGTCGGCGTCGACGATGCGGTGGCTGATGGAGGCGGGGTGCTGGATGAGTGTGTCGACGCTGCCGAGGCTCACCGCAGGGGTGACGAGCCGGACACGGGAGATCACCTCGTGCGGGTCGTCGTGCACCTCGAAGGCGATCATCGCGCCGCCGATGCGCGGATAGTGGACGCGAGCCACACGCGGGTCGGCGGCGAGGCGGCGGACCAGTTCGGCGGCGTTCGCCGAGGCGGCCCGCACCCGGACCGGGAGCGTGGACAGTCCCCTCAGCAGCAGATAGCCGGCCAGCGGATGGAGCACACCGCCGGTGGCGAACCGTATCTGCCGCAGCCGGCCCGCGAACTCCTCGTCGCAGGCGACGACCCCGGCCAGCACATCGCCGTGCCCGCCGAGGTACTTGGTGGCGCTGTGCAGCACCATGCGGGCGCCGTGCTCGGCCGGGCGTTGCAGCACGGGGGTGGCGAAGGTGTTGTCGGCGAGCAGCGGTACCGAGCCGCAGGCGTGCGCGACGGCCCGCAGGTCGACCTCGGCGAGGGTCGGGTTGGCCGGGGACTCGACCATCACGAGCCCCGTGTCCGGGCGCAGCGCGTCGGTGATGCCGGCCGGGTCGGTCCAGGTGACCTCGGTGCCGAGCAGCCCGGCGGTGAGCAGGTGGTCGCTGCAGCCGTACAGGGGCCGTACGGCCACCACATGGCGCAGGCCCAGGGCGGACCGGGCGAGCAGGACCGCGCTGAGCGCCGCCATGCCGCTGGCGAAGGCGACCGCGGACTCGGTGCCCTCCAGACGGGCCAGTGCGGTCTCGAAGCGGGCCACGGTCGGGTTGCCGAGACGGCCGTAGATCGGCGGACCGTCCGGGTCGGCGCCGTCGGTGGCGAAGGAGTCGATGCGGGCGGCCTCACCACGGCTGTCGTGGGAGGGGTAGGTGGTGGACAGGTCGATCGGCGGGGCGTGCAGGCCCTGGCGGGCGAGATCGTCGCGGCCGGCGTGCACGGCTTCTGTGGCCAGGGCTCTCGATGCGGTGCGTACGTCGTCGTAGGCACCGGTGCTCGCTGTGTCCATGGGCGGAAGGGTGAACATCGAACGGTTCTCGGAATTCGAACACCGTGCTACGTTCGGCCAATGGCCGAATCTGTCGTACTGGATCCGGTGGATCTCCTTCTGCTGCGGCTGCTGCAGAACGACGCCCGGACCACCTACCGCGATCTCGCCGCGCAGGTGGGCGTGGCCCCCTCGACCTGCCTGGACCGGATCACCCGGCTGCGCCGCTCGGGCGTGATCCTCGGCCATCAGCTGCGACTCGATCCGGCCAAACTCGGGCGCGGACTCCAGGCGCTGCTGTCGGTCCAGGTGCGGCCGCACCGGCGGGAGCTGGTGGGACCGTTCGTGGAACGGATCCGGGCGCTGCCGGAGGCACGGACGGTGTTCCATCTGACCGGGCCGGACGACTATCTGGTGCATGTGGCCGTCGCGGACATGGCGGATCTGCAGCGACTGGTGCTCGACGAGTTCACGGCACGGCGCGAGGTGGCCCGGGTGGAGACCCGGTTGATCTTCCAGCAGTGGGAGTGCGGACCACTGCTGCCTCCCGGCCACGCCCAGAGCTGAATCCCCCCGAACGTGGGTGACGCGGTGATCCCCCGCGTACGAGGATGGCCGCATGTCTGAGACCAAGAGCCCGCTGCCCCGTGAAGTGGCCGACGCGTACGTGGACGGCCTCATCGCCCTCGACCCGGTGACCGGTACCTACCTCGGTGTGAAGGAGAGTTCGCGTCGGCTGCCCGACTACTCGCCCGCGGGCCAGGAGGCCCTCGCGGAGCTGGCCCGGGCCACCCTCGCCGAGCTGGCCGAGGCGGAGCGGCAGCCCGGTGCGGACAGTGACGTGGAGCGGCGCTGCGGGCGGCTGCTGCGGGAGCGGCTGACCGCCGAACTCGCCGTGCACGACGCGCAGGAACACCTGCGCGCGATCGGCAACATGAGCACGCCCGGCCACGCGGTGCGGGACGTCTTCACGATCACCCCGGCGCAGACGGAGGAGGACTGGGCGGCCATAGCCGAGCGGCTGCGCGCGGTGCCGGGCGCGCTCGCGGGCTACCGCGAGTCGCTGCAACTGGGCCTGGACCGCAAGCTGTTCGCCGCTCCGCGGCCGACCGCGACGTACATCGAGCAGCTCACCGAGTGGACGGACACCGACGGCGAGGGCCGCGGCTGGTTCGAGGACTTCGCCGCGGCGGGGCCCGAGGCGCTGCGCACCGAGCTGGACGAGGCGGCCCGCGCCGCGACCGGCGCCCTGGTGGAGCTGCGGGACTGGCTGCGGGACGTGTACGCGCCGGTGATCGAGGACGCCCCGAACACGGTGGGCCGCGAACGGTACGCGCGCTGGTCCCGCTACTTCAACGGCACCGATCTGGATCTGGACGAGGCGTACGCGTACGGCTGGTCGGAGTTCCACCGGATCCTCGGCGAGATGAAGCAGGAGGCGGAGAAGATCCTGCCCGGTGCCGGGACGCCGTGGGTGGCGCTCGCGCACCTCGACGAGCACGGCCGGCACATCGAGGGCGTGGACGAGGTCCGTGCGTGGCTGCAGGGCCTGATGGACAAGGCCATCGAGGACCTGGACGGCACCCACTTCGAGCTCGCCGAGCGGGTGCGGAAGGTGGAGTCGTGCATCGCCCCGCCCGGCGGCGCGGCGGCCCCCTACTACACGGCACCGACGGAGGACTTCTCCCGTCCCGGCCGCACCTGGCTGCCCACGATGGGCCAGACCCGCTTCCCGGTCTACGACCTCGTCTCGACCTGGTACCACGAGGGCGTGCCCGGCCACCACCTGCAGCTCGCGCAGTGGGCGCACGTCGCGCGGAACCTCTCCCGCTACCAGGCGACGGTCGGCGGGGTGAGCGCCAACGCCGAGGGCTGGGCGCTGTACGCGGAACGGCTGATGGACGAGCTGGGCTACCTCACGGACCCCGAGGAGCGGCTCGGCTACCTGGACGCGCAGATGATGAGGGCGGCCCGGGTGATCGTGGACATCGGCATGCACCTGGAGCTGGAGATCCCCGCCGACTCGCCGTTCCACCCCGGGGAGCGGTGGACGCCGGAGCTGGCGCAGGAGTTCTTCGCCGCGCACAGCAGCCGGCCGGCGGACTTCGTGGAGAGCGAGCTGACCCGGTACCTGACGATTCCGGGCCAGGCGATCGGCTACAAGCTCGGTGAGCGGGCATGGCTGCTGGGCCGGGAGAAGGCGCGCGAGCGGCACGGCGACGCGTTCGACCTGAAGGCCTGGCACATGGCGGCGCTGTCGCAGGGTTCGCTGGGGCTGGACGACCTGGTGGACGAGCTGGCCCGGCTCTGACCGCCCGGCGCCGAGCACGGCTGCCGGAACGTGACGGCCCGGAGCTCCGGGAGGTGACGCCCGGAGCTCCGGGGCGGGCACGGCCGTGTGGGGCCCCGGTCCGGCCCGACCGCGGGCCGCCCCGCCGTGCCCACTGCGGGGGCGAGCGCACCGGGTCCCCGGTCTCCGGTCGGCCCCGGCCCGGCCCCGGCCCCGGCCCCGGCCGTGAGCATCCTGGTGCCGGGCCGTGCCGCCGGACGCCACCCTCGGCCGTACGGCTGTCCCCCGGTGGCGCGGGAGACGGGGCGGCGGCTAGCTGGTGCCGGAGGCGACGCGGAGGAGGCGGGCCGGTATGCGGCAGGGGCAGCGGCAGAAGGTGCTGGAGACACCGCGGGTCGCGGGACTGGCGGGAGTGGTGTTCGCGCTGCTGCTCGCGGCGGCGATCGTCCTGCTCCGGCTGGGCATCCCCGAAGGGCCCGACGTGGTCACCGCCGGGGGGTCCACGGTCTCCTGGCGCCGTGACGCGCTGCGTACCGCCCTCATGCTGGTGCCGTTCGCGGGCATCTTCTTCCTGTGGTTCGTCGGCGCGGTACGGGCGCACGTCGGCGCGACCGAGGACAGGTTCCTCACCACCGTCCTCCTCGGCAGCGGAATCGTGTTCACCGCCACGATGTTCGGTGCCGCCGCGGCCGCGCAGGCCGTCCTCGCGGTCGGACACCCCACCATCAAGGCGCCGGACCTGCCCGCCTGGAACTTCGGCCGTCATTTCGCGTACACCCTGATGACGGAGTACGCCACGCGGATCGCGGCTGTCTTCGTCTCCTCCATGTCGGTGATCGGCCACCACCTGGGGGTCCTGCCCCGCTGGCTCACGGTCCTGGGCTTCCTGACCGCCCTCACGCTGCTCTTCGTCGCGTCCCATGTCCCCTGGTCGGAGCTGGTCTTCCCCGCGTGGTCGCTGCTGATCAGCATGTACGTCGTCCTGGCGAGCGGCCGCGCCGCGGCCCGTACCACGGCGCCCCCGTGAGGGCCGGCAGCCCGAACGGGGTTGCCCGACAGGCGAGGTCGCTCCACCCCGCTCATGCTGGCAGACGGGACATGACCGCCGTCCGGGGCTGCCGCGCGAGACGGCCGGCACCACCGGACCTGGCCACCGGAAGGGCGGAGCGTCGATGAGGCTCGTCGTCGATCTCAACAAATGCCAGGGGTACGCCCAGTGCGCGTTCCTCGCTCCCGATGTCTTCGCCATGCACGGCGATGAGTCACTGGTCTACAACCCGCACGCACCGGAGGAGCAGCGGGAGCGGCTGGCCCGCGCCGTCGCCGCCTGCCCGGTCCAGGCGATCACGGCGGACGGTCTGGACGGCGCCGGGGCCGGGTCCGGGGCCGGGTCCGGGGAGGCTTCCGATGACCGCTGACCCTGTGGACCGGCTCAGGCGTGAGGGCCGTATCGTCGTCGTGGGCGCCTCGCTGGCGGGTCTGCGGGCCGCCGAGACGTTGCGCGCCGAGGGCTTCACCGGTGAGCTGACCCTGATCGGTGACGAGCCGTACGAGCCGTACGACCGGCCGCCCCTGTCCAAGTCCGTCCTGCTGGGCATGGCGTCCCCGCACCACACCGAGCTGCCGCACCGCCGGGAGATCGACGCCAAGTGGCGGCTCGGTGTCCCGGCGACCGGTCTGGACCTGACGGCCAAGCGGGTCCGGCTGGCCGACGGGGACGAGGTGGAGTACGACCGGCTCCTCATCGCGACCGGCGTCCGCGCCCGGCCCTGGCCGAAGGAGGAGGAGGCCCGGCTGGACGGCGTCTGCCTGCTGCGCACGCGGGACGACGCCGCCGATCTGTACCGCCGGCTGAAGGCGGGGCCGCGCCGGGTGTTCGTCATCGGTGCGGGCTTCGCCGGTTCGGAGGTCGCGTCGGCCTGCCGGGAGATGGGCCTGCCCGTCACCGTGGCGGAGCGCGCGGGTGCGCCGCTGGTGGGCGCCCTCGGCGGGGTGATCGGCGCGGTCGCGGCCGACCTGCAGACCGAGAACGGCGTGGATCTGCGCACCCGCGTCACGGTGACGGGACTGGAGGGCGACGCGGCCGGCCGGGTGCGGGCGGTGCACCTGTCCGACGAGAGCACCGTCGAGGCGGATGTCGTGGTCGTTTCGCTGGGGTCGGTGCGCAACACCGACTGGCTGACCGGATCGGGGCTGGGCGCCGGGCCCCGGGGCATCGCCTGTGACGCGGGCTGTCGCGCCTTCGACTTCCGGGGCATCGTCACCGACGACGTGTTCGTCGCGGGTGACGTGGCCCGCTCCCCGCACGCCCTGTTCGGCTACCAGTTCCTCTCGCTGGAGCACTGGGGCAACGCCGTCGCCCAGGCGGAGACGGCCGCGCACAACATGATCTGCCACGGCGCCGACCGGCGCCCGCACCTGTGGATGCCCGCCTTCTGGTCGTCGATGTTCGGCGTGAACATCAAGTCGGTCGGCGTGCCGCCCATGGGCGACCAGATCATGATCACGCAGGGTTCGCTGGCCGAGCGCCGGTTCGTCGGCGTCTACGGCCACCAGGGCCGGATCGTGGCGGCCGTGACCTTCGACAACACCCGGTGGCTGGAGTTCTACCAGCGGCAGATCGAGCGGGGTGCGCCGTTCCCGGTGGACTTCCCGACGGTGGACCGGCGTCCCGAGGGCCGACAGCCGGTGGACGCCGACTTCCCCGACCCGTCCCTGCCGACCCACGGCCCCATGGTGACCCTCAGCGGCTACTCACCGGCCGACCAGCAGCTGCTCTTCCACCCCGCCCGCCACTGACCGCCGCCCGGGCCCGACGTCTCAAGGACCTGTCATGCCGCACGCCTCGATGTTGCGCCAGATCACCGACTTCGCCCATCGCGCCGACCCGTATCCGATCTACGAGGAACTCCGCAGGACACCGGTGCTCCACGAGGAGGACGGCCCCTACGTCATCAGCTCGTACTACGACATCGAGGCCCTCCTGCACGACCCGAGGATCAGCTCCGACGCCGCCAACGTGACCGCCACCGGTGACGAGGAACTCTCCGGCTCGGAGGGAACGGGGCTGCCCCCGAGTTTCATCCGGCTCGACCCGCCGGAGCACGACCGGCTGCGGAGGATCGCCAACAGCTCCTTCGGGCCACCGCACCGGCCGCGCCGGATCGAGAACATGCGGGGCGAGCTGGGTGAGATCGTCACCGGGTTGATGGACGGCTTCGGGGACGCGCGGCAGATCGACGTGGTCGACCAGTTCGCGTACCCCTTCCCGGTGACCGTGATCTGCCGGCTGCTCGGGGTGCCGCGCGAGGACGAGCCCCGCTTCCGTGCCTGGGTCGACCCGATCGTCGCAGGCCTGGACCCCGACACCCGCACGAGCGCCGAGGCCGAGCGGACCGCGCAGGAGGCCCGGCTGCAGCTCGGCATGTACCTGAACGGGCTGGTGGAGCAGCGCGCCAGGGAGCCCCGCGACGACATGCTCTCCGACCTGGTGAACAGTCAGGGGCCGGACGGTGCCATGACGACGATGGAAGTGCTCAGTACCGCGGTGCTGCTCCTCATCGCGGGCCACGAGACGACCGTCAACCTCATCACCAACGGGATGCTCACGCTGCTGCGCCACCCGGAGGTCCTGGAGCGGCTGCGCAACGACCCGGGCCTGTCGGTGCGGATCGTGGAGGAGCTGCTGCGCTACGAGCCCCCGGTGCAGATCGTGCCGCAGCGCACCTGTCTCGCCGACATCGAGCTGCGCGGGGTCGTCATCCCCAAGGGGTCACGCATCTGGCTGATGCTGGCCGCGGGCAACCGCGACCCCGAACGGTTCAAGGATCCCGAGCGCTTCGACCCGGACCGCGAGGACATCCAGCACCTGGGGTTCGGCAGCGGCATCCACAGCTGCTTCGGCGCCCCGCTGGCCCGGCTGGAGGCCCAGATCGCCCTGTCCGAACTGGCCCGGCGGCTGGAGAATCCCCGTCTGGTCGAGGATCCGCCGCCCTACCGGCGCAACGCGGTGCTGCGCGGCCCCCGGCATCTGAACGTCGCCTTCGACGGCCTGCGTTGACCGGGCCGGCGGTCCGGTCAGTGGCCGAGCCGTCTGAGCTGCACCAGGCCGACCCAGGTCTCGGGGCCGGGCTGGACGTACGCGGCGCGCACCGCGTACGAGCCCGGCTCCAGGTCGATCCGTACATGCTCCTGGCTCGGCGCATGACCGCCCGGCCAGGCCGAGTCGAACAGCAGCACCGGGCCGGGCACCCGCCAGTGCACCTCGCTCCCCCAGGCCGCCGCATCGAGGGCGGCGGGGACGGTGGCGAGCAGTTCGGCCTCGGAGTTCGCGGCGGACCACCGGACGAAGGTGGCGTGGTCCGGGAGGTAGGAGGTGGAGGCGGGTTCGTCGCCGAGCACCAGGGCCGCGCTGTCGCCGACCGGGAGGAGGCCGACGTATCCGTCGACCTCGCACGCCCGGTCGTAGTCGGTGTCGAGTTCCTCGCTGTCGGCGCCCGCCCAGAACGGCAGCACCGTCTCCGGGACGGCTATCAGCGGGCCGCCGCCCGATTCCACCCACTCCAGCGCGCCTGGATCCGCGTATCGAGCCATGGGCAGAGAACCTACACGGGCGGGGGTCAGCAGCCGCACTCGCCTTCGACGGGGGCC
The DNA here is from genome assembly GCF_053598395.1 of Streptomyces sp. NPDC001135. Lineage (NCBI taxonomy): Bacteria > Bacillati > Actinomycetota > Actinomycetes > Kitasatosporales > Streptomycetaceae > Streptomyces > Streptomyces sp. NPDC001135. The sequence goes on from NZ_JBSFKD010000007.1 coordinate 239,355, forward strand.
GTCAGCGGATCGGCGGCGCGGCGCGCCGGGCCCTGCCAGGTCTCGTAGGCGAAGCCCTCGCGCGCCCAGTACTCGAAGCCGCCCAGCATCTCCTTGACCTGGTAGCCGAGTTCGGCGAGGGCGAGGGCGGCGCGGGTGGCGCCGTTGCAGCCGGGTCCCCAGCAGTAGGTCACCACCGGCACGGACGGGTCGAGGAGCTGCTCGGCCTGCTCGGGGACGAGCGCGGTGGGCAGGTGGATCGCGCCGGGGAGGTGGCCCTGGTCCCAGGACCCGGTGGAGCGGGTGTCCACGACGACGAAGCCGGGGTCGCCGCCGGCCGCGAGCGCGGCGGCCACGTCGGAGACGTCGGCGTGGAAGGCCAGGCTCGCCCGGAAGTGGGCGGCGGCCTCGGCGGGCGCGGCGGGGGCGACGCGCAGGACGGGGTTCTCGGAGGTCACGGCGTTCTCAGCCGGCTTGGTGATCATGTCGGGAAATCTACGGCCCGCGCCCGGCTCCCTGAAGTGGGAATCCACGGCGCCCCCTTGCCCACGCCGGGATTTCCCTGCTATCCCTCCGGGATGACCGTGTATTCCCCGGACGCCACCGACTGGCGCATTCTCGAGGTCCTCCAGCGGGACGGACGGGCCAGCTACGCCGAGCTGGCACGCGCCGTCTCCATGTCGCCGAGCGCGGTCACCGAACGGGTCCGCCGGCTGGAGGAGGCCGGGGTGATCCAGGGGTACGCGGCGGTCGTCGACGCCGAGCGGCTCGGACTGCCGATCCTGGCGTTCGTACGGCTGCGGTACCCGAACGGCAACTACAGACCGTTCCACGACCTGGTGGCCGCGACGCCCGAGATCCTGGAGGCGCACCATGTGACGGGCGACGACTGCTTCGTCATCAAGGTCGCCGCACGGTCCATGGCGCATCTGGAGGGGATCTCCGGGAAGATCGGCGCGCTGGGCTCGGTGACCACCAGTGTCGTGTACTCCTCCCCGCTGCCCCGGCGACCGCTCGGACACTGACCGTCAGCACCGATGCACAGCACCCCGCGATGTGCAATTCCACCGGGATGCGCGGGCGACCAGATGGTGAAATGCTGTCGGTGAGAAGCGGATTCGCCGTGACCGGCAGCGGAATCCCGCCCGACGCCCCCAGCGGCCGCACCTTCGCAGCTGCCCACTGAGGCCCGCCGGCCCGTGGCAGCGACGCCCTCTCCTTGCCTGCCATCGGTTCCGTCCGGAGGCTTCCCATGCCTGACTCCACACACCTGGACCAGATCGACCACCTGGTGGTCCTGATGCTGGAGAACCGCTCGTTCGACCACATGCTGGGATTCCTGTACACCGACGACGGAAACCGGTCGAAGTCCGGCGCGCCGTACGAGGGACTGACCGGCGGCGAGTCCAACCCCGATGACAACGGCACAGACGTCACCGTGTTCCGGATCGACCCGGCCGTTCCGGGTGCGTACTTCATGCCCGGCGCCAACCCCGGAGAGGGCTATCGGGCCACCAACCACCAGGTGTTCGGCACCGCCACCCCCGCCGCGGGGCAGAAAGCGACCAACAACGGCTTCGTCACCGACTTCGCCTTTGCCCTCAAACGCCACCAGCAGCGGCACGATTCGGTGTATCCCGGCACAACCACCGCTGACATCATGGGGTGTTTCACCCCGCAGGGACTGCCGGTGCTGTCCGGTCTGGCCCGCGGTTACGCGGTGTGCGACCACTGGTACAGCTCGGTGCCCACCGAGACTCTGCCCAACCGGGCGTTCACGCTGGCCGGAACGAGTCAGGGCCACATGGACGACCACACGCACACCTTCACCACGCCCAGCATCTTCGGCGAGCTCTCCCGCAGCAACGTCGAGTGGACCGTCTACGGCTACCACGCCCAGCCGCTCACCCGCGGTGACTTCCCCGACATCGCCAGTGCCGACGAGACGCACTTCGGCCAGTTCATCGACTTCAAGCAGGCCGCTGCCCAAGGTACCCTGCCGGCCTTCGTGTTCCTCGAGCCCGCCTGGTCGCCCACGGGCAACAGTCAGCACCCCAACTACGACGTGGCTCTCGGCGAGCAGCTGATCCACGACGTGTACTACGCGTTGCGCAGCGGTCCCGACTGGGCCGGGACGCTGCTCGTCGTCACCTATGACGAACACGGCGGCTGTTACGACCACGTGCCGCCGCCCTCGGACGCGCAGCCGCCCGACCGGGCGGTGGGCGAGTTCGGCTTCGACTTCACACGCTTCGGCGTGCGCGTGCCCACCGTGTTGGTGTCCCCGCTGATCGAGGCCGGCACCGTCTTCCGGGTCGCCAACGGATCCACGCCCCTGGATCACACGTCGTTGCTCAAGACCGTGGAGGAACGCTGGGGACTGGACTCGCTGACCGCTCGTGACCGGAACGCCCCTGGCATCGGCGCCGTTCTCACGCTCGGCCGGCCGCGGGACGACGACCCGCTCGACGGCGTCATCGTCCCCACCTCCATCGGGGTCAACCCGGCCCGCGGCGAGACCTCCCACCTCGAGCAGGTACACGAGGACCTCGTCGCGCGCCGGCTCATCCCGCCGACCTGAGCCGCGTCACCCACCCGTACCGTGACCGCAAGGACAAGATCGTCATGACGCTACGGAAAGTACCCCTGCACGGCAGCGAACGCGCTCCTTCCCCTGGCGCCGAGCGGATCGAAGACGTACCCGACACCCAGAGCATCGACCTCACCCTCTACTTGCGCCGACGCACCGGGCTGCCGAAGGAGTACGTCGACACGCTGCGCACCCTCACGCCGGAAGACCTGTCCGACCAGTACGGAGCGGACCCGGACGACGTCGCCCAGGTGCGGCGCGTCGCCGAACGGCACGGCCTGCGGACGGAGACCGACCTGGCCGGCCGCCGGATCTTCCTGTCGGGAACGCTGGGCCGGCTGCGCGAGGTGATCGATCCGGGCGCGCTGGAGTACGCCAGCACCGCCGATCCTCGCACCGGGCGGCCCGTGCGCCACCGGCACCGGACCGGTGTGCTGCACATCCCCGCCGAGTGGGAGGGCATCGTCACCGGCGTCCTCGGGTTCGACGACCGCCCACAGGCCCGTCCCCACCTCCGCCTGCACGACCGGGCCCACGCGGGCCACTCGTACACCCCGCCCCAGCTCGCCGATGTCTACCGCTTCCCCAAGGACGCCGACGGTGCGGGCCAGAGCCTGGCGATCCTCGAGCTGGGCGGCGGGTTCACCCAGCAGGACCTCGACGCGTACTTCACCGGCCTGGGCATCACCCCCACGCCGACGGTCCGGGCCCGTGGCATCCACGGTGCCCGCAACGCACCCGAGGGGGATCCCGACGGCCCCGACGGAGAAGTCCTGCTGGACATCGACGTCGCCGGCGCCCTGGCGCCCCGCGCCCAGCAGACCGTCTACTTCGCGCCCAACAACGACCGGGCCTTCGCCGACGCCCTGATCACCGCGGTCCACGCCACCCCCACTCCCACGGCCGTGAGCATCAGCTGGGGCAAGAGCGAGGACTCCTGGACCGATCAGAACCGCAATGTGTTCGAGCAGGCTCTCGCCGACGCGGCCGCTCTCGGTGTCACCGTGTGCGCCGCCACCGGAGACGAGGGCAGCGGCGACGGGGTACACGACGGTCGGCCGCACGCCGACTTCCCCGCCTCCAGCCCGCTCACGCTCGCCTGCGGTGGCACCCGCCTGGATGCCGACACCCACACCGGCGAGATCACGTCCGAAGTGGTCTGGCACACCAACGACGCGGGCACCGGGGGCGGCTTCAGCGACGTCTTCCAACGGCCCGCATGGCAGGTCAACGCGGTCACGGGCGGCAACGGCCAGGGACGCGGCATCCCCGACGTCTCCGCCAACGCCGATCCCGCCAGCGGATACCTGGTCCGTGTCGACGGCCAACCCGAGGTCATCGGTGGCACAAGCGCCGTGGCACCCCTGTGGGCCGCCCTCGTGTGCCGCCTCGCCCAGGGCCTCGGCCGGCCTCTCGGGCTGCTCCAACCCCTCGTCTACCAGGGCGTGGCGACCCATACGCCTGCCCCCGGCTTCCACGACGTCACCGAGGGGAACAACGGCTCCTACAAGGCCGAGGTCGGCTGGGACGCCTGCACCGGCCTGGGCACGCCCGACGGAAGAGAGCTCCTGCAGCGGCTGAGGTCCGTCGTGGGGACGTCGCACCCCTGACCGGCACGACGGACTGCAGGTTCACGACCCGTCCACGCCCCGCTGGAGCAGCGTGGAGCCCGCTCTCGCCTTCACGACCTCCAGCTGGGCGTGGATGCGGCGGCGCAGGTCGGCGACGTGGCTGACGATGCCGACGCTGCGGTCGCGTTCGCGCAGGGAGTCGAGGACGTCGAGGACCTCGTCGAGCGTCTGGTCGTCGAGGCTGCCGAAGCCCTCGTCGATGAACAACGTGTCGAGGCGGACGCCGCCGGCCTCGTCGGTGACGACGTCCGCGAGGCCGAGGGCGAGGGCGAGCGAGGCGAAGAAGGTCTCGCCGCCGGACAGGGTGGCGGTGTCGCGTTCGCGTCCGGTCCAGGCGTCGACCACGTGCAGCCCGAGTCCGCTGCGACCGCGTCCGGTCCGGTCGTCGGAGTGGACGAGGGTGTAGCGGCCCGACGACATGCGCTGCAGCCGTGCGGTCGCGGCGGCGGCCACCTGCTCCAGGCGGGCCGCCAGCACATACGACTCCAGGCGCATCTTGCGTTCGTTGTCGGCGGAGGTGCCCGCGGTGAGGGAGGCGAGCCGGGCCACCCGGTCGTACTCCGCGCGGAGCGGGGCGAGCCCTCGTACCGCCGCGGTGGCGCGCGCGGAGAGACGGTCGAGCTCGGCGCAGCAGCGGGCCGCCGCGTCGCGCGCGGACGCCGCCTCGCGCAGCCGGTGTTCGGCCGTGGCCGCCGCACGCTCGGCCGTGGCCGGGTCGGCGGGCGGGCGCCGGGCGGCGGCCGCGGTGTCGGCCTCCGCCAGCGCCGCGCGTACGGCGGCCTCCTCCGTCTGCCAGGCGTCCAGGCGGTGCTGCAGCTCGCGGTGGGCTACGGGGTCCAGGAGGGCGTCGGCCGCGGCCTGCGGGGTGTCGAATCCGGCCCGGTAGGCGGCGTCGGCGAGGCGGGCGTCGGCGTCCTTCAGACGCTGGGCGGTGTCCTCGGCGGTGCGCGCGGCGTCGGCGGCGTCGGTGAGCAGCGCCACCTGCCGCTCCAGCTGTGCGGCGCGCGCGGCCACGCTGCCCGAGCCGCCGCGGGCCGTCACCAACTCCTTCTCCAGCTGGGCCTGTTCGCGTTCCAGGGTCTCGCGCCGGGTGAGCCGGGAGGCGGCCCGTACGGCGGCCTGCTGGCGGTCGGCGAGGCGCTGCTCACGCTCGTGCTCGGCGCGCCGCAGTTCCTCGTGGGCGGCGTGCAGCGCGGAGGCGTCGCGGCGGGCGCGGGCGTACTCCTGCTCGAACTCGGCCGCCGACGCCTCGAGTTGCGCGGTGGGCTGGTCGCCTGCCTCGGCGGTGGCGGCGGCCAGGGCCTCGCGGACGACGCCGAGGCGCCGTTGGTCCTCGGTGTGCCGGGCGTCGGCCTGCTGCCAGGCCTGGTGGGCCCGGTCCTCGGTCTCGCGGTCGACGTGGCCTTCGACCTTGCGGGCCGGAGCGGGGTGCGCGGTGGCTCCACAGACGGCGCAGGGTTCGCCGTCGGTGAGGTGGGCGGCCAGCTCGGCGGCGATGCCGTTCAGGCGCTGTTCCTTGAGGTCGAGCCAGTGGGCGCGGGCGTCGAGGGCGCGCTGCTCGGCGGCACGCGCGCGCTGCCGGGCCTGTTCCAGGTCCGCGGCCAGCCGGTCCCTGGTGCGGGCCGCGTCGAGGCGCCTGCGCATCGGTTCCCGCTGGACGGCGAGCTGTTCGGCGCGGGTGGCGGCCTCCTGCGCGCGGTCCACGCGGGACTGCAGTGCCGTGCGGGTGGTGTCCCACTCGGCGAGCCAGGCGTCGGCCTCCCGGAGCACGTCCTCGTCGGCGTGCTCCTGGCGGTCGAGCCCGGACCGCTCCTCGGCCAGCTCGGTGAGTCGCCGCTCGGCGCGCCGGGCCGCGTCGAGGCCGCCCAGTTCCTCGGCGGCGCGGCGGGCGGCGGAGGCGAGTCCGCCCGGGCCCGCGTCGGTGCAGGAGTCGGGGAGCAGGCCACGCGCGCGTGCCTCGGCCCGGGCCGCCCTGCGGTGCTCCTCCTCGGCCGCCTCGCGCAGTTCCAGCGCGGGCGCGACCGCCTCCGCCTTGCGGGCCCGTTCCATGCGCTGCTGGGCCTCGCGGTGGGCTCCGGCCCGCTCCTGGAGCCGCTCGGCGCGCTGCCGGGCTTCGGCGAACCGGCGCTGCAGGCGGGCGAGTTCACGCACGTCCTCCAGGGCGTTCCGGGTGTCGGCGTGGGCGGACTCGGCGGCGGCGAGGCGGCAGTGGGCGACGGCCAGGCGTTCACGGGCGGTGGCTCGGGCGACGGCGGCGGCGCCGAGCACGGCCTCGGCGAGGCCCGGATCGCCGGGGGCCAGCTCCGGCAGCTCCATGGCGTCGCCGGCCTCCTGCTGCATGCGGTGGGCGTCGGCGAGCAGGGCCGCGTCGCCCTCACGCACGCGTGCCTCGGTGGCGCGGCGGCGTTCGGCGAGGCGCTTCTCGACGTCGGCGAACCGCTGGGTGTCGAAGAGGCGGCCCAGCAGCCGGCCGCGCGCCTCGGCGTCGGCGCGCAGGAACCGGGCGAAGTCACCCTGGGGCAGCAGCACGACCTGGCAGAACTGCTCGCGGCTCATGCCGAGCAGCTGGGTGATCTCCTCGCCGATCTCCTGGTGGGAACGGCTGCGGTCCTGCCAGGCGCCGGCCGTGGCGTCGTACTCGCGCAGCCAGGTCTGGGCCTTGTCGACGGTCGTGCCGGTGCCGCGCAGTTTGCGCCGCTCCCAGGGCGGCTGCCGGGTGATCTCCAGGCGGCGGCCGGCGACGGTGAGGTCGAGGCGGACCTCGGTGCGGGTGCGCGGCTCGGCGTGGTCGCTGCGCAGGTGCATGCCCTGGCCGCTCTGCCGGGCGCCGGGGACGGAGCCGTACAGGGCGTAGCAGACGGCGTCCAGGACGGAGGTCTTGCCGGCGCCCGTCGGGCCGTGCAGCAGGAACAGTCCGGCGGCGGACAGGGCGTCGAAGTCGATGCTCTGGGAGCCGCCGAAGGGCCCGAAGGCGGTGATGTCGAGCTGGTGCAGCCTCACCGGGCCACCTCCCGCACGGCGGCGTCGGCGCGCACGGCGTCGAACGCCTCCCGGAGGACGGCGGCCTCCCGCTCGTCGGGCCCGGCGCCGCGTACATGGGCGACGAAGTCCCGGGCGATCTCCTGGTCGCTGCGGCCCGCGAGGCGCCGGGCGTACGACACCTGGGGGTCGTCCGGGGCGCGCTCGGGGGCGAAGACCAGGCTGAGGGTGTGCGGGAAGCGCTCGGTGAGCCGGGCCATGGGGTCGGCGGGCCGGACCGCGTCGGTGAGGGTGACCTCGGCCCAGGCGTCCTCGTGGCGGGCCAGCTCCGGGTCGGCGAGCAGGTCCTCCAGGGTGCCGCGGAGGCGGGCCAGCGGGCGGGGCACCGGACAGTCGAGGCGCTCCGCGGTCACGGAGCCGTCGGCGGCCAGGTCGACGAGCCACATGCTCTTGCGGTGGCCGGCCTCGGAGAAGGAGTAGGCGAGCGGCGAGCCGGAGTAGCGCACGCGTTCGGTGATGGTCTGGCAGCCGTGCAGATGTCCGAGTGCGACGTAGTCGACACCGTCGAAGACCCCGGCGGGTACGGCGGAGACCCCGCCGACGGTGATGTCCCGCTCGCTGTCGCTGGTCCGGCCGCCGGTGACGAAGGCGTGGGCGAGGACGACCGAGCGGGTGCCCGGCGTCCGGGTGGCGAGGTCGGCGCGGACGCGGTCCATGGCGGCGGCCAGCACGGCCTCGTGGCCGGCCTTCTCCACCCCGAACTCGTCCTTCACCAGGGCCGGTTCGAGGTAGGGCAGGCCGTAGAAGGCGACGTCGCCGTGGGTGTCGGCCAGCACGACCGGGGTACCGGCGGCGGACGGCTCGGTGCGCAGGTGGATGCCGGCGCGGTCGATGAGTCCGGCGCCCACGCCGAGGCGGCGGGCCGAGTCGTGGTTGCCGGAGATCATCACCGTGGGCACGCCGAGGTCCGCGAGGCGGTGCAGGGCGTCGTCGAACAGCTCGACCGCGGCGAGCGGGGGCACCGCGCGGTCGTACACATCGCCCGACACGACCACCGCGTCCACGTCGCGCTCGCGCACGGTGGTGACGAGGTGCCCGATGAACTCGGCCTGCGCCCCGAGCATGCTCACCCGGTGGAAGGCCCGGCCGAGGTGCCAGTCGGACGTGTGCAGCAATCTCATGAAATCGCCCTGAACTGCACGTTTACCCCTACTGCGCCTCAAAAACCAGCACGAACCAGCACGGGCTCGCCATCAACGCTCGCCACGCTAACGCATGTGGCCCCCTGATCCACCCCGCACCTCAGATCACCCAGGAAATCGAAAGTCGGTGTCCAGTGCCGCCGGACCCGCGCCAGATCGCCCACGCCGAACGACGGATGTGGTGGAACCCGCTGATCGAGACTGCCGCCGAAACCTGCCGGCAAGGTCAACTCACCTGTCGGCAGGACCTTCGAACGCGGCGATCCACCCTACCATCAGGGACGGAGACCCCGGAGCCGCGGCGCCGGCGGCCGCCGTCCATCTGGACCGGACCCTTGAGGACCATCGCCGCGAGATCCAGCGCCGCGCCCACGGCTGGGCCGAAGACCTCGGGGCCGGCGGACCGGTCCGCCGGGTCCGGCCCTCGGCGAGGACCGGACCCGGCGAGCACACCCCGCGCCAGAGGACTACGGCAGCGGCGGGTAGGCGTTCTGCATCAGCTGCTGGAACTGGGCGGAGAACCAGTGCCCGGCCAGCGGCGCGTTCGGCAGGGCGCCGCTGGGGTTGTTGCCGTTGCGGGCGTTACCACCGTACGTGGGGTCGCACATCCGGTCGAAGCCCTTGCCCTCGTCGTTGGGGATGGCGGTGCTGGAGCCGTCGGACTGTCCCGGCGGCTTGACCCAGACGTAGGCGTCGACACCGGCGGCCGGGGCCGCGGTGGGCCGCTGCCCGAGTCCGGCGCCGCTCTGGTTGCACCAGTTGCCGACATGGACGCGCCGGTCGATGCGGCCGCCGTTGACGTAGGCGTCGACGGAGGTCAGCGGGCCGGGGCCGGTGGGCCGGGCGGTTCCGCCCCAGCCGTCGCGGGAGGTGTCGATCAGCATGCCGAGGCCGGAGTCGAACCCGGCCGCGATCAGCTTGTCCCGCAGACCGAGCGCATACGACTGCTCGTCGACGTACTGGTTCCAGTCGACCCACTTCGACTGGCGCACGGTCTGCCCGTTCACGGTGTCCGTGACCTTGACGTTCGGCTCCGTGACAGGGCCGTAGTTGGCGGTGTTGACGATGAACCCGGCCACGTCGTTCACGCTCGCGCCGTTGGACGTGGCGACCTTGGCGAACTCCTGCACGGACGGGCCGAGGTTGGTGTCCCAGCCGAGCCAGCCGTGGTGGCCCGCGTCGAGGTAGTTGTAGACGTTCGGGATGGCGCCGAGCTTGCCCAGGGCGTACGAGACACCCCTCTCGTAGTTGCCGTTGCTCTTCATGGTCACGCAGGCGTCGGTGGTCGTGTTGGTGCCGCCCGCGTTGGTGACCAGGTTGGGCAGCGAGTCAGGCTCGATGACCGTGGCGATGCGCAGGCCCGCGTACTTGGGGTCGGCGAGGATCGTGGCGATGGGGTCGATGTACTGGCTCTTGTACTTGTCGAGGTCGTTCGGCCCGAGCTCACCGTTGGAGGCGAGGGCGGCGCAGTCGCGTCCTGGCAGGTCGTAGACGACGAGTTGGATGACGAGGTCGCCGGAGCCCTTCTGCTTGAGTGCCTCGTCCAGGTGAGCGCGCAGGCCCATGCCTCCGTTGACGCCGTCGATCGCGGCGATCCGGTCGAGCCAGACGGCGGTGGACTGATGGGCGATACGGCTGCCACCGGGTTCGGCGGCGGCCTTGGCCGACCACTCGGGGTCCACGTACCCTTTGGCCCCGGCGTAGGGGTTGTCGACCCGGTTGCCGGTGCCCCCGCCCCCGCCTCCGCCGCCTGTGCCACCGCCACTGGAGCCACTGCCGTCGTCGACGTTGCAGGTGACCCCGTCGAGGGTGAAGGTGGCGGGTAAGGCATTGGTGCCGGTGTAGGTGCCGTTGAAGCCGAAGCTGACCGAACCGCCGCTCGCCAGCGAGCTGTTGTAGCTCTCGTTGGCCGCGGTGACGGTGGCGCCGCCCTGGGTGATCTTCGCGTTCCAGCCGCTGGTGACCTGCTGGTTGCCGGCGTACGACCACTTCAGCGACCAACTCGACTTGGCGGCAGCGTTGTTGGTGATCGTCACGGCGGCGGTGAAGCCGGTGTCCCACTGGTTCTGCACCTTGTAGTCCACGGAGCAGGGGATCGAGGAGGTGGCGGCGCCCGCCGGTGCCGCGAGAAGCGCCGCCCCGGAGGATCCGGCGAGCACCGACAGTGCGGCGAACAGTGACAGGTGAGTACGTCTCATGAGCGTGGATTCCTTCCCCTTGAGGGGTGATGACGGAGTGCGGGTGGCCAGGTGCTCGCACAGGCCGGTGCCGATGGAGTGGGGTGCCGTCGTGGGCGGAGGCCAGAAGCCCCCGCCGGATCGGATCGTCACGGAGCCCCGGACGTCCCTGGCGATGGCTGGTGGCGAGGTATGCGGGGATGTCGCATGAGCGAGCCCTTGCATCCGGGCACGCCGTGACAGATGCGCCGACTGATGGAAGCGCTCCCACTGGTGCGAGGGACCGTATCGCCAACTCACCCGAATGCACAGGGGTGTTGCTTCACTTTTTTTATGTGGCACGGTTCCGATGATTCAACTTCTCAACACCTTGACCTCGCCCGCACGCATCCCCACTATGGGAGCGCTCCCATCGGTTCAAGCCTTGACCGCCTTCGAGTCACCCCTGCCTCGGAGGAACAAGAACCACGGCTCCCCACACCCCACACGGAGGATCCGCATGCACCGGTCAGCTCCCCAGGCCCGAAGAGCGCACACCTTGCTCAGCGCGCTGCTCACCACCCTCGTCACGGTCGCGGCGCTGCTCACCGCCGCTTCGACCTCGCACGCCGACACCACGGTCTGCGAGCAGTTCGGCTCCACCACGATCGGCGGACGCTACGTCGTACAGAACAACCGCTGGAACACGAGTGAGCCCCAGTGTGTCTCCGCCACGGACAACGGCTTCCGGGTCGTCCAGGCGGACGGGTCGGTGCCGACCACTGGCGCCCCGAAGTCCTACCCGTCCGTGTTCAACGGCTGCCACTACACCAACTGCTCCCCCGGGACGCGCCTCCCGGCCGTCCTCGGCTCCATCGCCGCAGCACCCACGAGCATCTCCTACACCTACGTGAGCGGAGCCGCCTACGACGCCGCCTACGACATCTGGCTCGACCCCACGCCCCGCACCGACGGTGTGAACCGCACCGAGATCATGATCTGGTTCAACCGCGTGGGGGCCGTGCAGCCGGTGGGCTCGCAGGTGGGTTCCGTCACCGTGGCCGGCCGCCCGTGGCAGCTGTGGTCCGGTAACAACGGCTCCAACGACGTCCTGACCTTCGTCGCGCCCTCGGCGATCGACAGCTGGAACTTCGACGTGATGGACTTCGCCCGGCAGGCCGTCGCCCGCGGGCTCGCCCAGGACAACTGGTATCTGACGAGCATTCAGGCAGGCTTCGAGCCCTGGCAGAACGGCGCGGGACTCGCCGTCACCTCCTTCTCCTCGACCGTCGACCTCGGCAGCGGCACACCCAGCGGGCCCACGGCGTGCAAGGTGGCCTACAGCACGAACACCTGGCAGGGCGGCTACACCGCGGACATCACGCTGACCAACACGGGGTCCTCCGCGGTCGACGGCTGGCATCTCGCGTTCACCCTGCCTGCGGGGCAGCGGATCACCAGCACATGGAACACCGGCATCTCTCCCTCGTCGGGAGCCGTGACAGCCGACAGCCTCGCCTACAACGCGTCCCTCTCCCCCGGCGCCCGGGTCTCCTTCGGGTTCCAGGGCACCTACAACGGCAGCTTCGCCAAGCCGACGGCCTTCAGTCTGAACGGCCATTCCTGCAGCACGGCTTGACCTGCCGCAGCAGGCTGCTGGTGTCCCGCCGGTCCATCGGTGACGCCACCGAGACCGGGCTCCGGACGGATGACGTCAGCCGTCCGGAGCCACCGCACGGCCGGTCCGCGGGGAGATCATGCCCGCACACAGGCCGCGGCCCGCCAGACCCTGCGCGATGCGTGGGATCGCGGCGCGTGTGTGGGCGGCCCAGTCGTGCATGAGGATGATCTGGCCGTTGGTGAGCCGCGCCGCTGCCTGCGCGATCGCATCGGTGCTCGCGCCGTTCCAGTCCTGCGAGTCGACGTCCCACAGGATCTCGGTCAGACCGTACGTGGCCTCGACGCTCCTCACCGTGGCGCCTCGGCCCATGCCGCAGCCTGCACCGGTTACGTCGGGCTGACCTTCGACGACGGCCCGTCCGCCGGAACACCGGCGCTGCTCGACGTGCTCCGGCAGAACGGACTACGGGCCACGATGTTCAACGAGGGGCAGTACGCCGCCGCCAACCCGTCCCTGGTACGGGCGCAGGTCACCGCCGGCATGTGGGTCGGCAACCACAGCCACACCCACCCCCACCTGCCCCGACTCCGGGGGCGACGGCGAGGGTGCACGCGCCCACCGTCGCGACGACGGCCAGTTTCGCCATGAGGGAGCGCGACGAGTGATGTGGTCGCCTGCTTCCCGGTCGGATTCTCATGCGGATGCTCCTTCAACCTGAGGCGGGGGCGGGGAGGGGGCCCGCCTGCCCGACGGGACGGCCAGGCAGACCCAACTCACTCAGCTCACCGTGATGTTGGAGCTGCCGCTGCTCTGGTAGCCCTCGGTCGCCAGGATCATGTAGTACTTGAAGCTGCCCAGGCGCATCCCGGCGCGGCCCCATGCGTCGAAGTGGTTCCCGGTGGTGATGGATCCGCCCGTGCGCTTGGACTGTCGGACACTCCAGTACTGGTCGAAGGTGCGGTTGCCCTCGACGGACGGGGCGTTGTACCGCGTCGTGCGGTACATGTCGTAGGTGCCGCCGTCACTGGTGACGGTGCCCTGGTACGCGCCGGTGGGCCGGTACGTGCCCCAGTTGTCGACGATGTAGTACTCGACGAGTGGGTTCGTCGTCCAGCCGTAGAGCGACAGATAGGCGTTGCCGGAGGGGTTGAAGGAGCCCCAGTAGTTCACGGTCCGCCGGGAGCCGTTGGCCCAGCCCTTGCCGGCCACGAAGTTCCCCGTGTTCCGCCACGAGGTGCGGTAACCGCCACCGGAGGACAGGGTCATGGAGACGGTCCCGGGGGCGTCGGTCCAGAACGAGTAGTAGTAGCCGTTGTCGGTGCCGGTCTGGTTGGTCGTGATGGTCGTGTCCGCGTACGCGGTGCCCGGCAGCGCCAGCGTGGCCGCGCCGACCGCCAGGGCGCCTGCCGTGCCGATGAAGGTGCGGCGGTTCATGGGGGGTATGGGGGGTTTGTCGCGCATGTTCATGCGCCTCCTCCTGGTGGGGCCTGCGAGAGGCTGCACAGCCATTGAGGTGCCTGTCGACGTCGATAGGTTGATGCCGGGCCTGCGGACTGTCAACTCTTTCGACGAAGAGTGCGAAACTCTTGAGTTCTGATGATGCTGTTCCCGAACGTCAACTTCCCTGGCCACAGGGCTCTTTGACGCACGCCACAACAGACTCGGCTCAGCGAGGCCCGATGGCAGACAACATGACGAAGTGTCAGTCGGAAGGAGTGTCCGAAACTCTTTCGAAGGAGGGCGCCGCCGTGCTCTGCCGCACGACCAGGCTCGTCGTCAGTTCGAGCCGGGTCGCCACCGGCTCCTGTGACCGCAGCCGCAGCAGCATCCGGGTCGCGCCCTCGGCCATCTCCCGCAGCGGCTGGTGGACCGTCGTGAGGGCGGGGCTCGACCACTGGGCCAGGGGTACGTCGTCGTAGCCGACCACGGACAGATCGTGCGGGACGCGCAGGTCCCGCAGCCGGGCGGCCTCCAGGACGCCGAGGGCCTGGAGGTCGCTCCCCGCGAAGATCGCAGTCGGCGGATCGTCCAGATCGAGCAGCTCGGCCGCACGCTCGCGCCCGCCCTCGACGTGGAAGTCGCCGTACCGCACAAGCTCGGGATCCGCCACCAGACCCGCCATACTGAGCGCCGAACGGTAGCCGTCGAGGCGGGCCAGCGAGCAGAGCATGTCCTCCGGACCCGTGATGATGCCGATGCGACGGTGACCGAGCTGGACCAGATGCCTCGTGGCGGCCAGGCCCCCGTTCCAGTTGGCGGAGCCCACCGAGGGCACGTCAGGGTCGGGGTCGCCGGCCGGGTCGATGACGACGAACGGGATGGAGCGCGAGCGCAGCCGCCGCTTCACCTCCGCGGGCAGCGCCGAGAAGACCAGCACCACACCGCGCGGACTGCGCTGCAGAACGCCCTCGATCCACTCGGGCCCCGGAGCCTGGCGGGTGCCGCTCTCGGTGAGCACCACGCTGGCGCCGTTGGCCTTGGCGACCTTCTCCACCCCACGGATCAGCTCCAGCGCCCAGACGCTCTCCAGTTCGTGGAAGACAAGCTCGATGAGAGGCGCCTCGCGGGCAGCCCGGGTGGTACGGCGGTACGCGTTGTCGTCCAGGACGCGCTCCACTTTGGCGCGGGTCGGCGCGGCCACGTCCTGTCGCCCGTTGAGCACCTTCGAGACTGTCGAAAGGGACACCCCCGCCAGCTGGGCCACCTGCGCCAGGGTGATGCGACCAACGCCCTCGTGCTCTCGCATGCCCAGGAGCATAAGGCACGGTCAACTGCCCACACCGGGTGATGCGTGGATCGTTCGAAAGGTTTCGACGCGCGGCCCGGGTGCCTTTGCGGCCTGATCAGGTACGCGCGCAACAGCTCGATGGTGCCGGCCAACGAGAAGGCGGCCGCGATCTGGCTGCGCGCGCCCCAGGTCTACCGCAGAGCCTCACGGATCGCGTCGTACGCGGGCTTGTGTGCGAGGTTCTCGTCCCAGGGCAGGGCCGCGCCCTCGCCCGGGAAGACCGCGGGGATCCATGAGTGCTTGTCGGAGTAGCCCCACAGGGTGATGCCGACGCAGCGCTTCACGGCGAGGCAGGCGTCGGTCACCTTGCCGTACCAGTCGGCCTGTTGGGCCAGTTTGGCCGCGTCGGACGGTAGGGTCATGCGGATGTCCAGCTCGGTGATCGCGACGTCGACGCCGAGTGCGGCGAAGCGCTGGATGTTCTGCTCCATCCGGTCCGGGAATCCGTACTGCAGCGCCAGATGCGCCTGCATGCCGAACCCGTCGATCGGGACGTGGTCGGCCTTGAGCCGCTTGATCAGCGTGTAGTAGGCGTCGGACTTGGGGCCCACGGCTTCGACGTTGTAGTCGTTCAGATAGAGCCTGACCTTGGGGTCGGCGGCGTGGGCCCAGCGCAGCGCGTCGGCGATGTAGGACGGGCCGATCGTCCTGTAGAAGATGTTCTCCCGGTAGGTGCCGTCCTCGTTCATGATCTCGTTGGCGACGTCCCAGGCGAAGACCTTGCCCTTGTAGTGCTTGACGACGTGCGTGATGTGGTTCTTGAGGATGGAGCGCAGTTCGTCCTTGGTCCAGGTGCCGGACGTGAGCCAGTCCGGCAGCTGCTGGTGCCACAGGAGGTTGTGACCGCGCACCTTCAGGCCCTTGGCCTTCGCGTAGTTCACTATCTCGTCCCCCGCGGTGAAGTCGAAGACGCCACGCTGCGGTTCGGTGGCGTACCACTTCATGCCGTTGCCAGGGGTGGTGGCGTCGAACTCCTTGCCGAGCAGGTCGGCGTACGGGGTGTCGGCGAGTTCCGGGTTGTCGACGGCGGCCCCGAAGTAGCGGCCGGTACGTTCGGCGAGTTGGCCGAGGGTGGGGTCGGCGGTGTGCCGGTGGGTGCCCGCGTGGGCGGCCGGGGCGACGGCGAGCCCCGCCAGAAGGGCTGCCGCGGCGGCGAGCGTGGCGGTTCGGACACGAGTGGAGCGCATCATGGATCTCCTCAACTAGGTTGCGGATACCGGTGGTTGACCTTGGGCTTGAGCCGACGCGGCTACTTGACACGCATCTCGCAGCGCCACCGCCGCTCGTGCCCGACCTCGCGGACCGGGCCCGTCAGGGTGAGCGGCACGGTGTGGTGGACGTGTGCGCTGGAGGTGGCCAGGCGCAGTTCGAGGGCGCCGGGTTCGACGACGCGGCGGCCGTCGGCTCCGGTGTACGCGGCCAGGTCCGCCGGGAAGGTGGCGTGGACCTCGGCGGACGCCCCCGCGTCGAGCGGCACCCGGGCGTAGCCGACGAGCCGGACATCGGGCTGGGCGACGGTGGCGAGCGGGTCGTGGAGGTAGAGCTGGACGATCTCGGTGCCCGGCCGGTCGCCGGTGTTACGGACAGTGAGGCGGATCGAGGTCCCGCCGTCGGTGGGGAGTTCGGGGCTCTCGCACTGGGGGGCCTCCCAGGCGAAGGTGGTGTACGACAGGCCGTGGCCGAACGGGTAGAGGGGGGTCGGGTCGACCGTGCTGGGGAAGCCGTTCCGGGCGAGCGGCGGCGCGAGGTACGGGGCGGGCTGACCGCCGGGGCTGCGCGGCACCGCGATCGGCAGTCGCCCCGACGGCTCCACACGCCCGGAGAGGACGCCGGCGACGGCCGGACCGCCCTCCTGCCCGGGGAAGAACGCCTGGACGACGGCCGCGGCCCGAGCGGCCCAGCGGCCCAGCGCGTAGGGCCGCCCGCTGAGGACGACGACGACGAACGGAGCGCCGGACGCCATGATCTCGTCCAGCAATGCCCCTTGCCCGTAGGGCAGTTCCAGGTCCTCGGCGTCGCAGCCCTCGCCCGACGAGCCGCGTCCGAACAGACCGGAGCGGTCCCCGACCACGGCGAGCACCACATCCGCGCCGGCCGACTCGTCGACGAACTCGGCGCCCGGGAACTCCGCGCGCAGCGCCTGGGTAAGCGTCAACACCTCGACTCCGACGGGGAGTTCGGGGTGGTGCACGCCCACGTGCCTCGGGAAGGTGTAGCAGCCCATCATGGCGGCCTGCTCGTCGGCGAGCGGCCCGACGACGGCGATCCGCAGCCCGTCTCCCAGCGGCAGCGTTCCGGCGTCGTTGGCGAGCAGCACGACCGACTCCTCGGCGACCCTCCTCGCCAGCTCCCGCATGTGCGGCGGGTTCAGATCGACGGGCACACTCCCGATGCCGGGCTCACCATCGGCGTCGAGCAGCCCCAGTTCGCACTTCTGGGTCAGGACGCGCAGCGCGGCCCGGTCGAGCAGATCCTCGGGGAGCGGGTCCGTCAGGCTGAAGCAGCGGGCGGCGGGCAGCTCCACGTCGACGCCCGCGGCGAGGGCGAGCCGCGCCGCGCCGGGCTCCCCGTCCGCGACCCGGTGCGCCTCTTCGAGGAGCGAGACACCGTAGTAGTCCGAGACCACGGTGCCGCTGAACTCCCATTGTTCGCGAAGGATTCGAGTGAGCAGCATCTGGTGGGCGTGGGCGGGCAGGCCGTCGATGTCGTTGTAGGAGGGCATCACGGAGCGGGCACCGCCGTCGCGGATCGCCATCTCGAACGGCGGCAGGATGACGTCCGCGAGTTCGCGCGGCCCGATCGACGCGGGCGCGTGGTTGCGGGCGGCTCGGGAGGCCGAGTACGCGGCGAAGTGCTTGAGCGTCGCAATGATGCCGGCGGTTTCCAGGCCGCGTACGTACGCGGAACCGATCGTGCCGACGAGATAGGGGTCCTCGCCGATGGTCTCCTCGGTGCGGCCCCAGCGTGGATCCCGTACCACGTCCAGGACCGGGGCGAGGCCCTGGTGGATGCCGACCGCGCGCATCGATGTGCCGATCGCCTGGGCCATGTCCGTGATCAGCGCGGGGTCGAAGGTGGCGCCCCAGGCGAGCGGGGTCGGGAAGACGGTGGCCTGCCAGGCGGTGAAGCCGGTCAGGCACTCCTCGTGGGCGAGCGCGGGCAGCTCGAACCGGTTGCCCGCGCGGATGGTGCGCTGCAGTTCGGCGAGGCGGGCGGCGCCTTCTGCCGGATCCACGGGAACGGTGCCGAAAGGGCGGGTCAGCTGGCCGACCCCGTACGGGAGCAGCGTGTCCAGGGCGGCGCTGCGGTGGGCGTACGCGTTCTGGCCGGGGGCGACCTCTGCGCCCGCTGTTTCGTCTGCGGAGCTGCCGAGCCAGACACTGGACAGCTGGGCGGTCTTCTCCTCGCGGGTCATCCGGGCGAGCAGGTCCGCCGCCCGGGCTTGCGCGGACAGGGTGGTGTCCTGCCATGGCTGAACCATGGAACTCCTCAAGTACGTTGTGGAAGTGGGGCGTTGATAGCGACGGTGGTGTCAGCCCTTGGTCGCGCCCAATGTGATGCCGCCGATCAACTGCCGTTCGGCCACCGCGTAGAAGGCCAGCGCAGGTGCCATGGACAGGATCAGGTAGGCGAAGATGCGGGCGGTGTCGCTGGAGTACTGGCCCTGGAACTGCTGGACGCCGACCGGGATCGTCCACCAGGTGGGTTCGCTGAAGACGAGCAGGGGGAGCAGGAAGTTGTTCCAGCTGGTCACCACGGCGAGGACGGAGACGGTGCCGAGCGCGGGCCGCGCCATCGGCAGCAGGACCCGCCAGAAGAAGCCGAACGCGGAGCAGCCGTCGAGCGTGGCTGCCTCCTCCAGTTCGCCGGGGATCTCCCGGAAGAAGTTGCGCAGGATGACCACGGTCATGGGCAGCGCGAACGCGGCCTGCGGCAGGATCACGCCCCACGGGTTGTCGAGCAGTCCGAACGTGCGCAGGAGCACGAACAGCGGCAGGATCGCCACCGCGAACGGGAACATCAGGCCGACCGTGAAGAGAGTGAAGAGCACCTCCCGTCCCCGGAAGGCGAATCGGGCGAGCGCGAACGCGGCGAGCGCAGCGGCACCCACCGTCAGCACGGTGGTCGCGACGGCGATCAGGGTCGACGAGCCGAGCATGCGCCAGAACGCGCTGTCCTCGAGGATGTCGGAGTAGTTCTTCGTCACCCACGGGGACGGCAGGCCGAACGAGTTGCCGGAGAGCTGGTCGGTGGACTTGAAGCCGGAGATGAGCGCGTACAGCAGCGGCGTCACCATGACGACGCCGATCAGCCACACCGTCACGTACAGGGGCAGGGACGTGAAGCTGCGTCGCCGTGCAGCCGGAGCCGGGGCCGTCATCGGGATCCTCGCATGTTCGTGAGGGCGCCTTCGGTGTCGCGGCGCAGCACATGGCGCTGGTAGAAGAGCGCGAAGACGAGGCTGATGAGGAACATGACGATCGAGATCGCGCTGGCGTACCCCATCTGGTAGCGCTTGAAGCCGAACTGGAACATCGTGACCGCCATGGTCTCGGAGTGGTGGTCGGGTCCGCCCTGCGTCACCACCCACACCAGGTCGAAGAGCTGGATCGCGCCGATCACGGACAGGAAGATGCTCATCCGGATCGTCGGTCCGAGCAGGGGCAGGGTGATGTGGCGGAAACGCAGCCAGGCGTTCGCCCCGTCGAGGCGGGCAGCTTCCGTCAGTTCGGCGGGAATGCCCTGGAGCCCCGCCAGGAGCAGCATCATGTGGAATCCGAAGTACTTCCAGGTCATGACCAGGAAGAGGGTCGCCAGGACGGTGTTCTGGCCGGCGAACCAGAGGCCGCCGGCACCGTCGAGGCCGACGGCGCCGAGCACCTTGTCGGCGAGCCCGCCGTCCGGCGCGAAGATCATCGAGAACAGCACGCCGGTGATGACTTCCGACAGGACGTACGGGGCGAAGAACAGCATCCGGTAGACGGCGCGACCGCGCAGTTCCTGGTTGAGGAGCACGGCCATGGCGAGCGCGAACGGGAGTTGCAGACCGAGCGAGAGCCCCACCAGGAGCAGGCCGCGCCACAGGTCGCCGAGGAACACCGGGTCCTGGAACAGGCGGGTGAAGTTGTCCAGGCCCACGAAGTCCGAAGGCGGGCCGAAACCACCCCAGTTGAACAAGGAGACGTATCCCGCGTACAGGATCGGGATCGCCACGAACACGAGGAACAGAGCGAGCCCGGGGACGGTGAACAGGAAGGCGGTCAGCCAGTCGCGCACCCGGCGGGCCACCGGCCGCCGGTTCCTCACCCGACCGGTCGCCGACCCCTCTCGCAGAGTGGGTCCCGCGTCCTCGATCTGGGTCGAAGTCATGGTCATCTACTGGCTCTTCGCGGCCTGTGTGATGGAACGGTTCACCTCTTGCGGGGACTTGGAGCCCGCGATGAGCGCGGCCACCGAGTCGTTGACCTCCTGGCCGACGGCCGGCGGGAAGGCCTGGTCGAGGTAGAGCTGGAAGGCCGTGGCGGCGTTCAGCAGGTCGGAGACTGCCTTGAGGTTGGGATCGGTGAGGGCGTCCCGGGCCTTCGTGTTCACCGGGATCATCCCGCCTTCCCTGACGAGTCTGCTGTCGCTCTCGGGGCCGACGAACCACTTCAGGAAGTCGAGGGCCTCCTGGGGCCCGCCCTTGCGCAGCGCGTAGCCGCCGCCACCGCCGAAGACGTCGGTGGACTTGCCCTTGCCCCCGTCGACCGCCGGGAAGGGGAAGAAGCCGAGGTCGGAGCCGATGCCCTTGCCCTCCGACTTCTGCGTATTGGGCGCCCACTGGCCCATCAGTTCCATGGCCGCCTTGGCGTTGCCCATGGTGGCTGCCTCACCGGTCGGCCCCGGGTACGCGGCGCCCAGGAAACCCTTCTGGAACGGCTGCAGGTCCACGAGTTCCTTGAGGTGCTCGCCCGCCTTGACGAAGTCGTCGCCGCTGAAGTCCTTCGCGTCCGCGGCCTTCTGCATGCCGTCGACCCCGGCGATGCGGATCGCCAGATACGCCCAGTAGTACATGCCGGGCCACTTCTCCTTGCCGGCGAGGGCGATCGGCGTGATGCCGGCGGTCTTGAGCTTCTTGACGGCGTCGAGGAGTTCGGCCCAGGTCGTGGGTGGGGCGGCGATCTTGGCCTGCTTGAAGAGCGCCTTGTTGTACCAGAAGCCGACGGCTCCGATGTCGACCGGAACGGCGTAGGTCCTGCCGTCGAACTCGTACGCCTTGCGCGAGGCGGGCACCAGGTCCCCGATCCAGTCCTTGACCTGGTCGGTGATGTCCTCGGTGAGACCTGCGTCGACCTGCTGCTTGAGGACGCCACCGCCCCACGTGTTGTACAGGTCGGGCAGCTTTCCCGTACCGACGAGGGCTGTCATCTTCGACTTGAAGGCGTCGTTCTCCAGCGGCACGAGCTTGATCTTGACCTTGGGATGCGCCTTCTCGTACGCCTTGGCCTGCTGGGGCCACAAGTGCTTGCTGGGCTCCGTGGTCTGGATGTGCCACCACTCGACAACGGTCCTGCCCTGGCTGTCCTTGCCGCCGGAGTCGGAGCTCCCGCACGACGTGAGCACGGCGGTGCCCAGACCCGCGACGGAGACCACTCCGAGGAAGCGGCGACGGGAGAGAGAAGAAGGGGCAGTGTCTGGCATGGCACACCTTCCGGAAGGGATCCGTAAATTATCGGGGAGGTGGCCACGGAAATTACGGGCATGCGTCGGGGGTGTCAACGGCCTTGACAAAAAGGGCCGTTGACACCCCCGGAGTATTACGCTCCGCTACGCTTGGCGCGGCGCTGCCGTACTGGCCCTGACCACGAGTTCCGTCGCCAGTTCGACCCGTGGCGAGGCGGGGGCGACCGAGCGTGCGAGATCGAGGACCGAACGTGCCGCCAACTTCCCCATGTCGGCGAGAGGTTGGCGCACGGTCGTCAGCGGCGGCGCCGACCAGCGCACCTCCGGCAGGTCGTCGAAGCCGACGATGCTCATGTCCTCGGGCACCCTGAGGCCACGCCGCCGCAGTGCCTCGATCGCGCCGAGCGCCATCTGGTCACTGGCCGCGAAGATCGCGGTCGGCGGGTCGGCCAGGTCGAGCAGGCGACCCGCGCCCGTGAAGCCGGACTCGTGGTAAAAGTCGCCGGGCACGATGAGTTCGTCGGCGGCCGGCACGCCCGCGACGTCGAGCGCGGCCCGGTAGCCGTCGAGCCGGGCCCGGGAGCACAGCAGCCGCGGCGGGCCCTCGATGAACCCGATGCGCCGGTGCCCGAGGTGCAGCAGATACTCGGTGGCCGCCATGCCGCCCGCCCAGTTGGTGGCGCCGACGGTCGGCGCCTCGGTGGCGGGTGATCCGGCCGGGTCGATCACCACCAACGGAACGCCCAGACGCCGCAGTTCATCGTGCAGGCCCGGCTCCAGGACCGAGGTCACCAGGATCACGCCGTCCGAGGCGCGGGCCCGCAGATTGGTCATCCACTGGCGCGCGGCGCCCGCCCGGTCGTGGATCGCGGAGACGACGGTGCCGACTCCCGCCTCGTGGGCGACCTCCTCCACACCCCGGATGATCTCCACGGCCCACGGGCTGTCCAGATCGTTGAAGACCAGGTCGAGCAGGGCCGCCCGGTCGCCCGTGGGCCTGCGCCGGTAGCCGTGCCGGTGCAGCAGGTCCTCGACCCGGGCCCGGGTGGCGGGCGAGACGTCGGAGCGCCCGTTGACGACCCGCGAGACGGTCGGCACCGAGACGCCGGCCTCCCGCGCGATCTCGGTGATCGTCACCTTGGCCGGCCCGTCCGGGCTCCGCGTGGCTGTCTTGCGTTGAGCGCCTTCCCCGGCCACATTCCCCTCCTCCGTCGACATGTGCTCCCGAAAGGTCTACGCCCTTCTTCCGGAAACCGTAGGACATGCCGTCGACCGGTCGCCGGTCAAGCCCTCCGCCAGTACGACCCGCCGAACATCGGCCTCGAATCTGCGCGCCGGGCGGTTTCAGGATCCCGCGCAGGCCGACGCAGATGCGGGCGGGGCTGGGCGCGCCGAGGGAAGGGGGTCCTCCTCGACGTACCCGGGCGTGGGGCAGGCGGCGCATCGGGGTGCGCGGCAGATGCCGGGGGGCTCGCGCCGGAAGGTGTCGACGTCATCCGGTTCGTCGAGCGGCGGCCGGTGTCACTCCGTTTCGCTCGGGGGCAGGACGAAGGCGGCACAGGGTCTGGGAGCGGCCCTGGGTTGCGGTGTTGCTTCCGGAACGCTCTCGGAACTTCTCGCTCCTCGTTACCGATACCACCTTTCCCGGCTGCGCCGCCGCCCCGTGGCGCGTGGCAAGGCGAGCGGCGGGTGCACCATGCGTTCACGTACGTCGATCAGGTCAGCGACAGCCACCTGGAACCCGACATCGGCCCTTCCTCGAACTCTGCTTCATTTCAGGCGAGTTGGCATCGAGCGACCAGACGGTGTGCTGGTGGGGCGGCGTCGACTTCGCGTCCCGGCACGCGTACACGTCGGGGCCGGCCCAGCATGTGCCGTTCGGGGTGCATCAGACGCTGGGCCCGGCGCCGGGGCTGCTCGAACGGTTCGGTGGCACCCACCGGCAGGTGAAGAAGCCGACGTACCACCTCTATGCGTTTGTGGCGCGCACGGGCGAGGAGGTACTTGCGCGCGGTGCCGACCGGTCCGGGCGAGGTGGAGCCGGCTCGCGGACAGCGGCCCAAGCCGACCACGACGTTGGCGCGGGCCGGATTCCAGGAGGTATTGACGCTGCTCTTTGGTTCCCTATCATCCCAGTTGCTCGATATTTCAATCTTTGTTCGAGATATCGAATCCAGAACACAAGAAGTCACCCTGCTCGCACAGCAGAGCACCGCCGAGTCGCGCCACCGCAACCACCGAGCCGCAAGGGGCATGCCGCACGGCGCAAATGGCATGCCCGCATCAATGCGGCTCGCGTCGACAGTCCGGGCAGTCCCTGACGGGGCCAACCGGAGCCGCTCACCCAAGGAGGACGAGGTCCCCATGCCCGGACGAGTCTTGAGCCGCAGACATCTGCCCGCCGTGTTCGCCGCCACAGTCGCGGCCCTGCTCCTGCTGGCGGCGACGCTCGTCGCCAACCCGGCTCAGGCCGCCACCGGCGGCGCCTTACGCGGTGTGGGTTCCGGCCGGTGTCTCGATGTACCGAACGCCAGCCAGACCGACGGCACCCACCCGCAGATCTGGGACTGCTCGGGCGGCACCAACCAGCAGTGGACGTGGACGGACAGCAACCAGCTGACCGTGTACGGCAACAAGTGTCTGGATGTTCCGGGCCACGCCACCACGGCCGGTACCCAGGTGCAGATCTGGACTTGCAGCGGCGGCGCGAACCAGCAGTGGCGGGTGAATTCCGACGGCACCATCGTCGGCGTGGAATCCGCGCTGTGCCTGGACGTCACCGGCGCCGGTACGGCCAACGGCACGGCGGTGGAGCTCTGGACGTGCAACGGCGGAAGCAACCAGAAATGGACAGGCCTGTCCGCGACGCCGGGTGGCGGCACCTGCTCGCTGCCGTCGACGTACCGGTGGGCGTCGACGGGTGCGCTGGCGCAGCCGGCGAACGGGTGGGTCTCACTGAAGGACTTCACCGACGTGGTGTACAACGGCAAGCACCTGGTCTACGCGTCGAACGTGTCGGGATCGTCGTACGGCTCGATGGCCTTCAGTCCCTTCGCGAACTGGTCGGACATGGCGTCGGCCGGCCAGACCGGGATGAGCCAGTCCGCGGTGGCGCCCACGCTGTTCTACTTCGCGCCCAAGAAGATCTGGGTGCTGGCGTCCCAGTGGGGCGCGTCGCCCTTCGTCTACC
This sequence comes from Streptomyces sp. NPDC001135, assembly GCF_053598395.1. Classification (NCBI taxonomy): domain Bacteria; kingdom Bacillati; phylum Actinomycetota; class Actinomycetes; order Kitasatosporales; family Streptomycetaceae; genus Streptomyces; species Streptomyces sp. NPDC001135. The sequence goes on from NZ_JBSFKD010000007.1 coordinate 264,154, forward strand.
GCACGTCGAGCGACCCCACCCACCCCAACGGCTGGTCCGCGCCGCAGCCGCTGTTCACCGGCAGCATCCCCGGCGCCGCCCCGATCGACCAGACCCTGATCGCCGACGACCAGAACATGTACCTGTTCTTCGCCGGTGACAACGGCAAGATCTACCGGGCGAGCATGCCGATCG